>DLLX01000053.1:2982-36758 GCA_002479145.1 Prevotella sp. UBA7551
CGACTTGCCGCTGCCTATGCCCCCTGTGATGGCTACTATCATCCGGGTGCTATCTCTGCTCAATGAGGTAATCGACCCATTCGGTAGCGGGCTTGGCTGAGCGCACTCCTGGCGGCATGGCATGGAGAACGATTCGGCATTTGTCCCCCTTGCGCTTGATGACCTCGTTGTAGTCGACGACCAGTTTGAATCCTACTGGCGACAAATCCTTTCCGTCTGAGGTCTTGGGCATCCTGCGCAGGATGTTGGTTCCGACTACGAACTGCACTTCTACGCTGCTGGGAAAGGTGCGGAGCACTTTATCTTCGGGCAGGTTGATGCACTCGATGGGCACCTGAACGCTCTCTTCGATGAGCACGTCGGCAGTAAACTCGGCACGCACTTTGTCGGGGATGAGCTTCGCGCCGGTAATCTTTCGTAAGCCGATGTTGATGACCTTGCGGTCGGTGAAGTTCTCCACCTCAATCCGTTGGGTGTAGGCAGCGTTGATACTATCAAGCAATGGCCTCGACGCATAGACGGTCACGCTGTCAGGAAAGAACCGGATGCCGGCAAGATAGTAGTTCTGTCGTGGGCGGACAATGCCCGAAAGGCGGACTGGGATTTTCTTGCAGAGTCCGTAGTTGTAGTAGAACTTGATGCGATCGGACTTGATGGAGACTATCTTTGAGCTTTTGGCGAGCTGCTGGTAAATCTGTTTCTGGATGTCGGCAGCGGGGATTGAGCCTGAGCCTTTGCCGTCAGAGTAGGCGGTGAAGTCGAAAAACAGTGGGCGGAAGGGCGCATCGGCAAGGTAGGCCGCTATCATATAGCCCTTGTCGCGCACGGTAAAGCGGACCACACTGTCCGGTTCGTCGGTAATCACCACCCTGCGGGGCACGCCGGCCAGCCGGAGCGAGATGGTCATCTCCTTCTCATAGGTCTCGTTGAGGGTCATGATGAGCCAGAAAACGCTGCTGAGAAAGAGAAAGAACAAAAAAATCAGAAACTGCTTGTTGAGTATTCTTAACAAGCAGTTTCTGACCTTTTCGAGAGCACGCCACATATTCTCCATGCACCAGACGTCGTTTGTTGTCCGTTGAGAGTCCCGGTTCTGTCGAGTGACCGGGACTTATTTCTGTTTGTTTTCCAGTGTGTCCTGTACGCCGCGGAAGACGTAGCTCTTGTCAACGGTGATGACAACGCCGCGCGCAATCTCCACGTCCACCTTGTTGTTTGCTGCGTCTATGCGCTTCACTGTGCCATAGATGCCACCTCCTGTGACCACGGCGTCACCCTCTGCGAGTGAGTTTTGGAACTCCCGAATTTGTTTTTGCTTTTTCTGTTGAGGCCGAATCATGAAGAGCCACATGATGGCAAAGACTGCCACCATCATCAGAATCATGGGCAATGGGCTACCTTGCCCACTCTGACCTTGGGCGGCCAGCAGAATGAATGTTGTCATTTTCGTATTCTTTGTTGTTGATAATTATACTTATTGATGCAGGAATCGCATTTGTTTTCTCCCAATTAGCTTTCGCTTTCTTTGCGCAAAGCTATCGCCTTCTCATAATCAAGATGCGGGAGTGGATGTGCTTACGCCTTGTGGAGTCTGCTCAGAAGCCTTGTCGGTATTGCACTTCTTCCTGTTTGTACCCTTTCTATTTTAATCCCGGTGAGTTATGCGGCGGGGTTGCATCGGCTTGAGCAGTCGGCCGGTTTCGACCAGATGACGTGCGATTGCGTCAAGCA
This sequence comes from Prevotella sp. UBA7551, assembly GCA_002479145.1. GTDB lineage: Bacteria > Bacteroidota > Bacteroidia > Bacteroidales > Bacteroidaceae > Prevotella. The sequence goes on from DLLX01000053.1 coordinate 4,714, forward strand.
TCCCATTGATATATCCGCCACTTTTGGGGGTGGAATAGAGCTTAGCCAACTCTACATACTCGTTGATGGTGACGCTGATGGGGATGTTCGGGAACGTAAGCATCTCGGCAATGGCAATCTGCATGATCACTACGTCCATGTAAGCAAGGCGTGAGAAGTTCCAGTTTCGGCTGGTCTCGCTCATGTATCGCTGGTAAGTGTCGGCGTTGAGGATGGTGCTTCTAAAGAGCTTTAAGGCGAAATCGCGATCCTCATCGTCGTCATATTCGGGCAAAAGTTCCTGGTCGGCCTTGTTGGCAGGGTCGAAACGCTTGATGGTCTTGAGGACAAAGGTGTCGACTATCTCCTTGTCGTCGTTCCAATAGAGACTCTTCTCCTCCAGAACGGCATCGAGATCCTCGTTGCCTTGAATCAGGGTGCGGTAGATACGGCGCCACAATTCGCGGTCGGCCTCGTAGCTGTCGTCATCACTTTCCATGTATTCCTTGTACAGAGGGCTCTGTTCTATCTGGTCACAAAGTTTGCGAACAGCCTCAATGTCGTTCTCCCAACTCATCTTCTTGTCCTCCATGAAGAGGTTGAGCTGCTTGTTCTCCTCCAGCTGGGTGGCGAACTTGTTGAACGTAAAACGCTGCGAGGGTGCTTCAGTTTCCTCTCTTTCTGCCCGCCTTGTGGCTATATCGACCCGCCGGCGCTCCTCTTGTGTGATGGCAACAATCAGCTCAAGCAGATAATTGTAGAGGTCGTAAGCCTTTGAAAGGCTGAATAAGAGCTCTTTTTCGGCCGTGTCCATATTATGATTGCCGTTCTGATAATAGGCATAGGTTAACTGAACTATCTTGACTCGTATTAGCTTTCTGTTGATCATAACTACTTATGGTGCGAACTTTGTTTCCGATTTTGCAAAAGTAGGGAAATTTATTGAACCACGCAAGTAAACAAATCGTTTTTCCATGTTTTTCCTTTCTTTTCTTGTTGGATTCGGTTAAAAGCAGTAACTTTGCACCGCTTTTTTACTAAGCACGTCTCGTGTGATGGTGAATTAAGGCAATTTTATAAATCCATCTTAATTTAGAGTAACACAATGAAAGAGATTAACATTACAGGTCAGAAGCGTGAAGCCCTTGGAAAGAAAGCTTCTAAGCATTACCGCAAGCAAGGTTTGGTGCCCTGCAACCTCTATGGTGAGAAGAAAGGCGAGAACGGTTTGCCTCAGGCTCTGTCCTTCCTTGCCCCGATGTCCGAGCTTCGCAAGCTCGTCTACACGCCGCATATCTATGTCGTCAACCTCATCATTGACGGCGAGAGCCATCCAGCTATCATGAAAGAGCTGCAGTTCCACCCCGTCACTGACGCGCTGCTGCACATCGATTTCTATGAAGTCAACGACCAGAAGCCTATCGTCATGGGCGTGCCTGTGAAACTTCTGGGTCTTGCTGTGGGTGTACGCGCTGGTGGACGCATGAACCTTTCTATCCGTAAGATCAACGTTCTCGCTCCTTATCAGCAGATTCCGGAGCACCTCGACATCGATGTGACGAATCTGGCCATTGGCAAAAGCATCAAGGTAGGAGAGCTCTCCTATGAGGGTCTGGAGCTTGTCACCCCGAAAGAGGTGGTGGTCTGCTCCGTGAAGGCTACCCGCAACTCTTCCACTGCTACTACAACTGAGGAAGAAGAGACCGAAGAGCCGCAGCAGTAATCATCCAGTAGGATATGGACAAATATCTGATTTGTGGCCTGGGCAATCCCGGAAGAGACTACGAGATGACCCGCCACAATACAGGATTCATGGTATTGGACGCCTTTGCAGAGGCGTCCAATCTTGTTTTTGAAGACCGCAGATACGGTTTTGTCGCCGAAACCTCACTCAAGGGACGCAAGGTTCTCCTGCTCAAGCCGACCACCTTCATGAACCTTTCTGGCAATGCGGTGCGCTATTGGCTGGACAAAGAGCGGATAGACCAGAGCCGGTTGCTTGTCGTGAGTGACGACGTGGCATTGCCGCTCGGCGCGTTTCGCCTGAAAGGCAGCGGCTCAAATGGCGGCCATAACGGCTTGGGGCACATCCAACAGCTGATAGGTCAGCACTACGCGCGGCTCCGTATGGGCATAGGAAACGACTATCCGAGGGGCGCGCAGGTGGACTGGGTGCTCGGAAAATACACCGAAGAGGATTTGAAGACGCTCCGTCCTGCCATCGAAACGGCTGTGGAAATCATCAAGAGCTTTGTCCTTGCGGGCATTGATGTCACCATGAATCAGTACAATCAGCTCGGAAAGAAATGAGTGATACAGCGAGAATAGACAAATGGTTGTGGGCCGCCCGCGTCTTCAAGACACGTTCGATGGCTGCTGATGCGTGCAAAAACGGGCGTGTAACGATGGCAGGTGTCACCGTGAAGCCGTCCCGACCCATCAAGGCAGGAGAGGTGATTGACGTGCGAAAGCCTCCCATTACCTATTCCTTCAAGGTGCTCAAACCCATCGAAAGCCGTGTGGGAGCCAAGCTGATTCCCGAAGTTTACGAGAACGTCACGTCCCCGAAGCAATACGAACTCTTGGAGATGAGCCGCATCAGCGGCTTTGTGGACCGTGCCCGTGGTACAGGTCGGCCTACAAAGAAAGACCGCCGGCAGATGGATGCCTTCATCGAACCGACCCTTTTTGGCTTCGATGATGACGACGACGACTTCTAATCCGCAGCTTTTTTTGGAAAAGACACACCACTGACCCCACGGACAAGCTGACAGCTTCCCGTGCCATCAGCCTACTTTTTACAACATCTTTTGGCGTGAGTTGTGTTATTTCGCGCTTTCTTCCGTCTGGTTATATTCTGCTTTTCGCTTCGGGTTCATTGGAAACCAGCCTTTCTCCACCCTTTTTTTTTGCTCAAACAGCTCGCCGATGCTCCACAGAAAGCTCGCTCCTGTGACCCCACAGACTGCCGACCAGAACAGCGACTCCACGAAAAGGGCGCCAACGAGGCATCCCACACCAATGAGGAGAAAGATTGCCCATGGGCGCGTGCCAAAGTAATATTCCGCCTTGATGACGATGGGGTGGCAGATACCGATGACGAGAAACGTGCAGACGGCCAAGAGAAGACCGTTGAAATGGAGTTCCATAGCGTATTCTTATATTGATTGCCGTAATGGGACTTTGGGCACATCCCTTCTCATTCCTTTATGCACGGAGGCCGAGGAGGAATAGGAGTGCGCACAGCTTATCTTTGGCAAAGATACGAATTTTTTCCCAATCCTTGTTCCCGTTCCGTTTTTTTTGATTATATTTGCAACGGATAAAGTAGCATTCGACAATGTGTGCGCAAGCACTTATTGTGTCCGTTTGCACCATCACCACACGACATCAAATAAAAATTTCAATTCATAAAAACTTACTTCTATGGATAACAACGAAGCACTTATTGCACAATGTGAGGCCAAGGCAAAGCAATGGCTGGCCCCAGAATTCGACGAAGCGACCCGAAAGGCTGTCCAAGCCATGCTCGACAACGCCGACAAGACCGACCTCGTGGAGTCGTTCTACCGCGACTTGGAGTTTGGTACGGGCGGATTGCGCGGCATCATGGGTGCGGGCACCAACCGCATGAACATCTATACCGTCGGCATGGCGACCCAGGGATTTGCCAATTACTTGAAGAAGAACTTCAAAGACCGCGACCAAATCAGCGCCGTAGTGTGCTTCGACTGTCGCAACAACTCCCAACTCTATGCCCGGACGGTGGCCAATATCTTCTCCGCCAACGGCATCAAGGTGTACCTTTTCGACGAGATGCGCCCCACCCCCGAGTGCTCTTTCGCCATCCGCCACTTCAAGGCACAGGGCGGTGTGAACCTCACGGCCAGCCATAACCCCCGCGAGTACAACGGCTACAAGGCTTATTGGGAGGATGGTGCACAGGTTCTCGCCCCACATGACAAGGGAATCATCGACGAAGTGAGCAAGGTGAAGATTGCCGATGTGAAGTTTGAGGGCAACGACGCGCTCATCCAGATGGTGGGTGAGGACGTGGACACGCCCTACCTGGAGAAGATCAAGTCCATCTGCATCGACCCCGAGGTCATCCGTCACCAGCACGATCTGAAGATAGTCTACACTCCGCTCCATGGCGCAGGACGCGTGTTGATACCGCGCTCGCTCAAGCTCTGGGGCTTTGACAACGTGCATTGCGTGGCTGAGCAGATGGTCAAGGACGGCAACTTCCCCACCGTCGACCGCCCAAATCCAGAGTTTGCCGAGGCATTGACGCTCGGACTGCGCGATGCCAAGGCCATCGACGCCGACATTCTCATGGCCAGCGACCCCGATGCCGACCGTGTGGGCATGGCCTGCAAGGACGACAAGGGCGAGTGGGTGCTCATCAATGGCAACCAGACGTGCCTGATATTCTTGTGGTACATCATCACCAACCGGCAGGCTGTGGGCAAAATGAAGCCCACCGACTTCATCGTGAAGACCATTGTCACCACCGAGGTCATCCGGAAGATAGCCGAAAAGAACCACATTGAGATGCGCGACTGCTACACGGGCTTCAAATGGATTGCCCGCGAAATCAAGATTTCCGAGGGAAAGCAGCAGTATATCGGCGGCGGCGAGGAGAGTTACGGCTTCTTGGCCGAGGACTTCGTGCGCGATAAGGACTCCGTAAGTGCCTGCTCCCTGCTCGCAGAGATTTGCGCCTACGCCAAAGACCATGGCAAAACGCTCTACGACATACTCATGGATATCTACAAGGAGTATGGCTACAGCAAGGAGTTCACCATCAATGTGGAGCGTCCGGGCAAGACGGGAGCCGACGAGATCCTGGAGATGATGTCCAATTTCCGTGCCAACCCGCCTAAGGAATTAGCAGGAGTGCCCGTCTGCCTGTGGAAGGACTACAAGACCCTTGAGGCAACCCACGCCGACGGCACGCAGACGAAGCTCGTCATGCCCGAGCCGAGCAACGTGCTGCAGTGGTTCTGTACCGATGGGACGAAGGTGAGCGTGCGTCCATCGGGCACTGAGCCAAAGATAAAGTTCTACCTTGAGGTGAAAGACACCATGAAGGATGTCTCCGACTTTGCCGCTTGTGAGGAGAGGGCAAAGCACAAGATCGAGGCCATCAAGGCCAGTCTGAAACTCGCTTAGCGGGAAAACGCTGTCCGATTCGCCCGGCAAACGCATGGTGAGATATGGTGTAAGCCATGTACCCGATGCGTTTGCCGGGCGATTCTTTTTGTAGACAATCACCTTTTGGCCTTCTCCAGTCGGCTTCGTGCCATACGTGGCGGCACATACATGGCGGTAGATAGGAATGTCTTGATTTTTCAGAACGGCCCACCTCGTCACGTTAGCCCTTGACTCATATCATTCATGAGAGTCTATTACCCAAAGGCTGCTCGTAGGGTTCATTTAATTTGTTGATTATCAAAGCGTTGCGATTCAGCCCATATTGCGAGGCTTTATGGCCTTTATCACGTTGCCATTTAGCCCCTTTGACCAGCCAATATCGGCTCTATTGCGTGGTGAAACCAGTGATTTTCCAACGCAGTGGAATCGATGAGGTCTCGGGAGTCCGCATTTTGTAAAAGTTGTTTTTACTGAAAACAACTTAATTTCTCAAACATTTCCATAAATCGGAGCGTCTTGAGGACGTAAATGCAGGGATAATATGTAAATTTGTACCGCAGTAGTTCGGCCTCCCTTTTCGGGAAGCTGCACTTCGCACCGCAGCGTTCGCATTTCATTTCTGCACCGCTGCTCGTCTTTTCCCAGCTGGGAAGCCTAACGAAAACAACCTATTGATATGACGCTCACACTGATAATTCTTTCCCTTACCGTTGTCTTCTTCGTCTGGGGCCGCATCCGCAGCGACGTGGTTGCGCTTTCCGCACTCGCCGTTTTGATGATTTCCGGCGTGCTCACCCCCGATGAGGCCTTGGCTGGATTCTCCTCCCCCGTGGTGATTATGATGGCAGGGTTATTCGTCGTGGGTGGTGCCATCTTCCAGACAGGATTGGCGCGAGAGGCCGGAAAGCGTATGATGGGACTTGCCCGGGGCAACGAGACACGGGCATTCCTGCTTGTCATGCTCACCACGTCGGTCATAGGGGCTTTTGTGAGCAACACCGGCACGGTGGCTTTGATGATGCCCATCATCGTCAGTATGGCCGCACAAGCCGGTTTCAGCAGCTCGCGTATGCTCATGCCCCTTGCCTTTGCGGGCAGTCTGGGGGGTATGCTGACCTTGATAGGCACGCCCCCTAACCTCGTCATCAGCGAGACGCTTGCCGAAGGAGGCTACAAGAGCCTGTCGTTCTTCTCCTTCCTGCCTGTCGGTCTTGCCGTCATCGCCATTGGCGTGGCCTATCTGCTGCCGCTTTCCAAGACGCTCGTGCGGAAACAGCGGGCGGGGCGTGTAGCCGAGGACGGCAAATCGCTCGACGACTTGGTCGAAGAGTACCAGTTTGCGGGCGGTCTGCGCCGCTACCGTGTCCCTTCGGGCAGTGGGATGGTAGGGCGGCAGGTGGCTGATTTGGCCTTGAAGCCACGCTATGGAGTGACCATCCTGGAGGTGCGCAGTGAGGAAAACACGGCGTTGGGGATGGTGCGCAACGTGAGTCAGAGTGTCGTCACGGGGCAGACGGTCATAGCCAAGGGCGACATTCTCTACCTCGTGGGGCGCAAGGAGGGCATGGAAGCCTTGGCGCGCGAGTGGGGACTGGAGCGGATGAAGGGAGCCACGCTCGACTTCTACGACATCGGCATAGCCGAGTTGGTGCTGCTCCCCTCGTCGAAACTGGTGGGGGCTACCCTCAGCGAGGCACGTCCGAGGGAACGCTACGGCGTCACAGTGCTGGGCATACGGCGTGGGGAGGAGTATATCTATGAGGACTTGGGCTGCCAGCGATTGCATGGTGGCGACGTGTTGCTGGTTCAGGCGCGGTGGGAAGATTTGCTGTCGCTGGGCAATGACATCGACAACTGGGTCGTCATGGGTCGCCCCGACAAGTCGGTCAGTAAGGTGACGCTCGACTACAAGGCCCCTGTGGCTGCGCTCATCATGCTCCTGATGGTGACTGTTATGGTGATGGGGTGGGCCGCCCCCGTCGTGGCGGTCATCGTTGCCGCCCTGCTCACCGTCCTGACGGGCTGCTTCCGCAAGGTGGAGGATGCCTACAAGACCATCAACTGGGAGAGCCTCGTGCTCATTGCGGCCATGATGCCCATGGCTACGGCACTGGAGAAGACGGGCGTGTCGGCCTGGGTGTCGTCGGGACTCGTCGGCGCATTGGGAGAATGTGGCCCCCACGCGCTCTTGGCGGGTATCTATTTCACCACTTCGGCCATGACGATGTTCATCAGCAACACCGCCACGGCCGTACTCATGGCGCCCATCGCCCTCACGGCGGCGCAGCAGACGGGTGTCATGCCCTATGCTTTCCTGATGGCAGTGACGCTCGGAGCGAGCATGTGCTTTGCCTCTCCGTTCTCCACCCCGCCCAATGCGCTCGTCATGAAGGCCGGCCACTACACCTTCATGGACTATGTGCGCATCGGCTTGCCGCTTCAGGTCATCATCGGCGTAGCCATGACGTTTCTCCTTCCCTTGCTCTTTGGGCTGTAGTGGCAGCGGCAGTGGTGCACACCTTGGTCGCCAGCTACCTCTGCTTCGCCCTGTTCCATCCGTAGCTCTCGATGTGGTGGGGTGAGCCTCACGCTCTGGTTTCGCCCGCAATGTGGATCAAAAAGTCATGAAGGTGACTGATGAAAGTGAAAATTCGTGTTTGTAAAATCAAGATACAACAACGAGTCATCTGACCCACACCACATAATCGGCCTTGCGTGACTTTGGTGCAGCAGGCTCTTTCAAAGCATATCCAAGCGCAACATGCCCGATTCCCTCGTAGTTGCCCTCTATGCCCCACTTCTTGAGCATTGCTTTGCCTTCGGCAGAGGAGAACACTTCCTTGGCGCGGTGAATCCAGCAAGAACCCAGACCCAAGGCATGGGCGGCGTTCATCAGGTTGCCCATGACGAGCGATCCATCATAGAGATACGTAGAACACTCCATGTCAGCGAGGACTATCAGTATCACCGGTGCTCCGTAGAAAGGATCGGAGGTGTTGCCCATCACCTCGGCGTTAAGCGCAGAAAGGCGGTCGCGCACGGCCTTGTCCTTGACTACGATGATTTTAGGCGACTGCATCCCCTTGCCGGTAGGGGCATACTCCCCGGCCTCCACAATCTCTTGAAGCAATTCATCACTCGGTATGCGTTGTGTATCAAAGCTGCGCACGCTGCGCCTTGTCCTCAATAGGTTCAAAGTTTCGTTCATAATGCTATGTGTTTGCTGTTTCTGTCATGGATGATATTGGCCATATTGTCCGATGCCCAACCTATCAGTTCATTCGTAATGGGAATGAGTGACAGCGTGCGGTCGGTAAGACTGTATTCCACTCGTGGCGGTACCTCGGCATATACTCGGCGGGTTACATATCCGTCGGTTTCGAGTGTGCGCAGCGTACTCGTCAGCATCTTTTGTGAGATGTCAGGGATAAGCCTTCGCAGTTGGCTGAATCGCATCGGCTGTTTGCCACCTTGGTTCAGTGTGTACAACACGAGCAGCGACCACTTGTCGCATATTCTTGCCAGGACATTGCGAATGGGGCAGTCGGTACAAATCGTTTCCTTTATGGCTCTTGTCATAATCGTAATTGCCTTATAGTCAGTTTTAGGCTACAAAAGTAACCAATAAACTCAACAACACAAACCTGAAAAAGTTAATGTAGCTTAATCCCCTTGCGAGCAAATGGCTGAAAATCATCAACGGTAACATTATGGTAACTATCTCACCTCGTCGTGCCTTCTTGCAGTGAACGATAAATAAGGGTAACTTTGCAATGTGAAATATAAAACATCAACTCTAATACAGCAATAGCAATGAAAGAAGCAAAGACCATCGCAAAGTTGGAGAATGCCACAGCTTTAGACTTTGGCAAGTTCAGTGAGTTAGGAGAATACGTGTTGAAACTCAGTCCCGAGGTGAAGATTCCGGGAAAGGTTTTCGGCGGATCCTTGGTAGGAGCGACGGGTTGTGAGTTCTCGTTCCAGTCTTTTGCTCCAGGTACGGAAACTGGTTTTCTTCACAGTCACAAGCACCACGAGGAGCTGTACTTCTTCCTTAGTGGTAAGGGTGAGTTTCAAGTAGACGGCAAGGTGTTCCCCATAGGTGAGGGCAGCGTGGTCCGGGTAGCTCCGGCAGCAAAGCGTTCAGTGCGCAACAATGGCACCGAACCGTTGGTCATGCTTTGCGTGCAGTACCGCAGCAACACCTTCACCGCCGAGGATGCCACCGACGGAGTAATCTTGAATGAAAAGGTTGTGTGGTAATTTACCTCCAATCGGGTATTGGAACGGAATCGGCAAGAAAACGAAACGTATTCTATCTTCCCATCTCATGTCACGGTTTCTTTCGGCATCCGGTTTCCGTAAGTGTTTCGTTATAGCCCCATGTCCTCAACACTTACGTTGCAACCAGCACGAAACTGACAGCAATCTGAGGACGAAATCTAATGATTGATGTAGGTTTAGAGACGCAAACATTCGGTATCAACACATAGTTGTACTGAAAAGGCGCAAGAAAGAAAATTTTTCTTGTGCCTTTCTTATAGTTCGCTCGGCACGAGCATGGTTAGTTGTGTTACGTTGATTAGCTCTCATTTTCAAGCGATTACATTAGGGCTAACAGGGTATTTTGTGATAGTAGCTGCATCCTTTCTTGAATTTAGTTGTCATAGCGGAATATTCTTGCTATCTTTGTGCGTGAAAAAAGCAAATAAAAATGGCAAAGAAAAAGTCGAAAATCGTTCAGAAGTTCCTTTCTCCCGAACGCTTTCTGAAGGAAAGAATGCGGATGCTGGAGATAGGTGACTGCTATGTGAATGACGATATCTTTAAGGTCGGTTACGGCAACGTAGTCGTTTCGAGAAGACATACAGGCGGAAACGTTAGCTATGGGGTATTTCTTGTCGACACGTGGTGTCTTGGTGTGAAATTCTGTAGCTATGTACTTCGTGTCAGTGAAGAGGAGTTTGAGCAACTTGTCGAGCACATGAAGGCCTATGATATGCGTAAGGCAACCTACGAAGAGGCGCATAACATCATCTACGGGGCGGTGGCCTTTGCTGAGGAAGCCGGCATTAAGCCGTGCAGCAACTTCTCTTTGGCACAGTATTTCCTTGAAGAAGACACTGATGACGTGCCACTCATTGAATACAACTTTGGAAAAAACGGGAAGCATTCCCTTGTCGCAAATAGTATGTCAGAGGCCAGTAAGTATCTTTCGACATTAAAAAAGAACCTTGGTGATGATTTTGACTACATGATACAGACGGATGATGATGATGGTGATGAAGATGAAGAAGGAGAGGATGAGTTCTATGATTACGATGCCAGGGCATATACCTACTTTAACCACAACTTGCCTACGGAGATAAAATTAGAAAATAGCGGGCTCCTCAAAATGTTCTCCGATAAACAGAACGCATTGGCGTTGCCTGAGGAAGAGATTTCCAAGATTATGGCAATGCCGCCCGGCAGTCTGAGAAAAGATTTGGAAAACATCGTGCTTTACGGCTTGAGGGTGTTGAGAGACGAGGACGACTCGACGAAAGAATACAAACAATATTCCCTTGCTATGGCTCATGCCGTGGCATGGTTGTCGGTAGTTGGCAACAGTACGACAAGCCTGGAAGCCGCACTTGAGACCTTAAAGGTAGACATGGACACATTCGATAAAATATTCGGTGATGCGGTGGCATGCTATCTGTTACCAACATTGGTAAAATTGGGAAAGGATGCACTGCCGAGGCTTGAGGCATTCTTGTATGAAACGGGCTTCTATTTTTCAAGAAAGACGATCGTATTTGAGGCTCTTGTTGACATTGCTTACCGATGGGAGGACAAGAGGAATGAAGTGGAAGACATGTTGAGAAAGTTCCTTTCCAAGGCAGAGTGCGATGGAACAGCTGCTGATTTTACAGATTATCACCTCAATGGCATGGCTGTTTGCGCTGCCTGTGACTTGCGTGCCGTACAGTTATTCCCGATTATAGAGCGTTTGTATAAGGATGATCTCGTTGAAGAATATCTTGCGGGATCTATTGATAGCGTGAAAGAGTGCTTGCATTCAGATGCAAATTACTGCCTTGAAGACATCGATTTGAGGGATATTTATGCCACTGCCTTACGCACGTTCGGGAAATAATTGGTAATAATGGAGGAGAAGTAATTTGTCGAAGTGCGAAGCAGCTGACTTAGTCCTGTTGGCTTGGTGGGGGCAAAGAAACGCTCTCCATACAGAAAAGGCGCAAGAAGATGAATCTTTCTTGCGCCTTTTTATGGCTGTGGCTTATTGAGAGTTCTGTGGTCTATGAAGGAATCAGAACTTCTTTCCAAATGCCATGCTGACGAATGTCTCGGCCATAATCTTGCAGTCCAAGAGCCAAGACCGGTGCTCCAGATAGTAAAGGTCGAGCTCCAGGCGGCGCAACATCTTCTCCATCGTGTCGGTGTAGCCGTTGTGTAGCGTGGCGTAGGAGGTCACTCCAGGACGAATCTGGTAGAGGTTGATGTAGCGCGGGTCGTGCTCAATGATCTGGTCGATGTAGAATTTTCTTTCCGGACGAGGCCCGACGAAGGCCATGTCCCCCTTGAATACGTTCCAAAGCTGAGGCAGCTCGTCGAGATGATGGTCGCGTAGGAAGCGTCCTATCTTCGTCATGCGGTCGTCGTGGCCGTGGGTCGTCAGTTGTGGGCCGTCCTTTTCTGCATCCGTCTTCATGCTTCTGAACTTATAGATATAGAACGGCTCGCCGTTCATACCGATTCTTTCCTGCTTGAAGATGGCCGGACCACCGTCCTCTCGCTTCACCAACACGTAGCAAAGGAGCAGCAGTGGAGAGAAGACAATGAGACACAGCGTCGACACGACAAGGTCGAAGACCCGCTTGGACAGCTGTCCTGACTTTGACATTCCGTCAGGGATGTATTCTGCTTCTTGTTCTGCGAACAAGATAGTAGGGGTTAGTGTCGTTGTCTTAATGACCATGTTGTTAACATTCTGTTTCATTCCTATAACGAAGCTCACCCTTTAATATTGTGTGGCCCGCAAAGAAACTCTTCGCTTTGGCGTGTTTTCCTCCGTATTTTGGATTCATGTTGCAAAGGTAAGGATATTTCTTGACTATGCCAATATTGATGAGTTAAAAAAGAAATGAAACTCGGATGGCTTGGTTTTTCTTGTAGATAGTTTGCATATTAGCGTGAAATAGCCTACTTTTGCATCGTTTTGTTTCGGCTCTTCATTATGTCAGAAAAGTTGGATCGGGCAGTTATTAATCGCAAGAATAATGATGAAAAAGGTGTTGTTTGGGGCGATAGTCGCCGTCGTATTGGTGTTGTCCATGTGCTCTTTCGCCCAGCTGCGCAAGCATGTTACAGGTCAACGTTCTTCTGAGGCGCAGTATCAGTTGGTGTTTAGCGACGATTTCAATCAAAAAGACGGCACCCAGCCCGACCCAAAAGTGTGGCAGCGGAGCGTTCGCGGCACTTCCCGGTGGAATCGTTGGATCAGTAATTCGCCCGAAGTGGTGTTCATCCGCAAGGGTAGTCTGGTCTGTCGTGCCATCCCCAACACCCATGAGCAAGGCGATACCGCCGCAATGCTGACCGGGTCGGTCGATACGCGCGGCACCTTCGCCTTCCAATATGGCAAGATAGAGCTACGGATGCGCACCAATTTCCAACCCGGCAACTTTCCGGCGGCCTGGCTTCTGCCCAAGCAACCAGCAGCTCCCCATCCGTATAGTGGCGAGATTGACATCGTGGAGTTCTATGGTCTGAACCCTGAGGCGTATCATACGGCGCACTCTTTTTGGACAACAGACCCTCGTCAAGCCGAGATGCCGCGCCATCAGTTCCATGAAGAGGTAGACGCCACGCAGTGGCACGTCTATGGCCTGGAGTGGAACAGTCGTCAACTGACATGGACTGTCGATGGCGAGGTGGTGGGAACCTACAAGCGGCTGAATACCAAAAAAGCACGTAAGGGTCTGCAATGGCCCTACGACCATCCATTCTACATCATCTTGAATCAAAGTGTGGGAGACCAGACCTGGACACCCACCATGTCAAAGGCACCAAAGTTGAATGCTACTTATGAGACGGAATTTGACTGGGTGAGGGTTTATGCGCTCAAGAAAGTAAAATGATGCCCATGCCTATCGTCACGGTCAATTGATTGTTTTCATCTGGGCACAAGCCGTAGAAGTAAGCAAAGTGAGATGATGGAAGGTGTTTGGGAATGGATAATTTTGGGTATGTCAGAATAAAGCCTTACTTTTGCAACTACGAATCGAAATTACACGACAGCTATGCACAATGACCTTGTCTCTATCATCATGCCCATGCACAACTCCGCTCGTTATGTGGGCGAGGCGATTACGTCCGTGATTAGCCAGACTTATCCTCATTGGGAGCTGCTCGTCATAGAGGATGCGTCGAATGACAACTCCTGCGACATCGTGCGTGAATATCAACATCAAGACCCCAGAATACAGCTGTTGGTCAACGACCAGCACACGGGTCGCCCCTCTTCTCCCCGAAATATGGGCGTGAGCCATGCCAAGGGACGCTATATTGCTTTTCTCGACAGCGACGATGTTTGGTTTCCTGAGAAACTGCAACAACAAATTCCGCTTTTCGAAGACGAGCGTGTAGCCATAGTCTATTCCAACTATGAGAAGATGGACGAGGATGGACACCGTGCCCACCGCATTGTGAAAGCGCCGGCGGTGGCTACTTACCGCAAGTTGTTGTCCGGCAATGTGATTGGCAACCTCACTGGCATCTATGACCGGAAGAAAGTGGGGAAGGTGGAGTTTTTACACGTTCATCACGAGGACTACGTCCTGTGGCTTTCCATTTTGAAGAAGGGATTCATCGCAAAGAATACCAACACGACGAATGCGGCCTACCGCATCGTGGCCAGCTCCATATCGGCTAACAAGCTGAAAGTGCTGCCATGGCAATGGAGTGTGTACCGCGACATCGAGGGGTTGAGCCTCTTGCGCTCCGCTTACCATTTCATCAACTATGCCATCAAGGCATATTTCAAAAGCAAAATCTAATTTGCAGTCTTTTCCCAATGCGACTTATTGGCTGATGCGCTGAATGAAATCCTTGAATCGGCGGAGCTGAGTGTTGGTGGAAAAATAATCCTCAAACAGTCTGATGGAGGGCTCGTTGAGCTTGGAAACATTCAAATGGTTGATTTGTTGGATATATTCCGATGGACTTTGGCATACTCTTCCAGCTTCAGGATAGTTGTCAATGGGGACGCCTTGGAAAGCCTCAGGTGAACCGATGACGAACTTTCCATAGCGAAGCGCTTCCACCGTCTTGGTCTTTAGGCCTGACCCCGACAGCACGGGGGCCACTACGGCAGAAGCCTGCACGTAGTATGGTGCAAGATCACTCACCCTACCCACAAACCGAATGTTGGGGTGGGCTTCCTTGTCCGGATAAGCCTCTGACAAGTTGCCAGCCACAATCAAGGGCAGTTGCGTTGACGGAGCAATCTCCTTCGCATAAAAATCTATCGCCTCCCTGTTGGCGAAAAAGTTGGAACCCACAAAAAGCAGAAAATGTTCTGGCAAGTCCAGCCGTTTTACCTCTTTTGATTCGTCGATGTCGTCAAATGAGGTAGGCAGGAGAAAGTCGGCCGAACGATTATAGATCTCGTTCAATTTGTGGCTGTCGCGTTCATTCAGCGCAATCAGATAGGAAGCGTATTGAATGCAGCAAAGTTCATTGTGCGTGATGAAGCCAACCATCATCCGATCTTGTATCTTTCTCGTGTTTTCGTATTTTTGTCTATAAAATTCTGCCTCCACGTTGTGGAAGAAGCAGATAGTCTTGAATCCGTGACGGGCAAACTCTCTAAGGTAGACCCCGTAGAAAGCACCATCGAAGAACACAAAGTCATAGTCCTTCGTCAGATGGTGTCTGAGCTGTCTGCGCAATGTGCCGGTATCGCCATAGCTTTCGCGGAGCAACACGTTCTTCAGTCTTGTTAAAAGCGATGGCGTGCCAATGGTCAGCTCCACTACCTCAACCCCTAAAGCCTTAAGAAAGGATAGGTTGCGTTGAGCCACCGCACTTCCTCCATCGCCTTTGGCCGTATAGTCACGCGAGACAAATAGAACTTTCTTCATGATTCTATGGTTGGTTTTCGTCACTTAGATGATTGAAAGGAACAGCTTCCCCATTAAGTAAGGGTAATCCCGCCCGACCTTTTAGCTAATCAGTCGGTAGGGCAATTAACTTATTCGCAGATGGTGTCGTGGATGGCATCGAGGAAACCATGCCCGTATAGCTCGTCTGGCTCTACATAGTTGCCCTCCCCCCACTCATTCCATGAGCGGAGAAAGAGAATTTTATGCTCGGGCTTCTTGTCCTTGATAACTTCCAAGGCCTGGAGAATGTGCTGCTTGAAGTGCTCAGGCGTGGCGTTGACAAACACGCCATCCATGTTGCCCGCACGTGGACTTCTGTCCCATTGCGGCATGATGTTGGGGTAGACATTCTCCCAACTATCCTCAGGAGCAAAGCAATACTTCATCACCTTTGGGTAGTCGAAACGCAAAGTTTTGAGCTGTGGGGCGAGCTTGCGCAGGAAAATCTGCGTGAGCCGCTTGTACTTTCCAGTGTAAATCATTTCCGCGCGGGGTCGTCCGAACGAACAGACGGCATCGAATCCGAGGCGCAGGAAGTCGTTGTACACATCTGCACTTGACGCTAAGTTGGGCAATCCACGCTTGACGCTGCCGTCGGGCATACGCTTTACGGTAGAAGTGGAGTGGCCCATGGCGACGAAGTGGACACCCTTCAGACCGCACTCCTTTGCCCATTTGCGCCAGAGATCCATGAAGAGCGTCACGTCAGGAAAGTGGTAAGAGTCCCAGATGAGGAAGATAGGTTTACCGTCGACGGTGATATAGCGATGGTCTTTGAATGCCTTCAACGCATACTCGAAGTGCATCCGGTAGTCCTTCTCGCCGAGGTACTCCTGTTTAGAAATGATTACCTTGGAGTCGGCCATGCCCTTTCCGCGTTGCCAAGTCTTGGTAGTCCAGTCGTGGTTGGCCCATGCAAGACAGAAAGGAAAGTCTGGTTTGCCGGAAGCCAGCACCTCATTGAACGGCCGCTGGAGCAACATCTTTCCGTTACCGCGCCAGTAGTGCCAATAGGCGAACCCTTCTACCCCCGCTTCGCGGGCGAGCTGTGCCTGCTCCTCACGCACTTCGGGCACACGTAGGTCGTAGAATCCCAGGTCGGTTGGGATGCGCGGCTGGTGGTGTCCTCTGAACAAAGGTTTCCCCTTGACCACGTTGTGCCACTCGGTAAAGCCTTTTCCCCAGACGTTGTCGTTCTCGGGGATGGGATGAAATTGCGGTAGGTAAAACGCTATAACTCTTGCTTTCATTAGCCTTCTGATTTTATTTGCTTGATAATTTTTGCTGGACAACCCGCTGCGACACAGTAATTGGGCAGGTCGTGGGTGACACAGCTGTTGGCTGCAACGACGACACCGTCGCCAATCCGAACTCCTGGCAGGACGCAAACGTTGTTGCCTAACCATACGTTGTTGCCAATGACCACCTCGCCTTTGGTCAGCAGTGGACGGGCTTCGGGGGCAGTTTGTAGGGCCTCTATTCTGTCTGTAGCCCCATGGGCATTGTCGGTGATGATGACATTGGTGCCCGTGAGCAGGTTGTTGCCGATGGTAATGCCGCAGATAGCGGTCAGATGGGCGTAAGCACCGATGTGGCATCCATTGCCGATCTTGATTTCAGGCTTGTCCTCACCTTGCGGAAAGACCGTCAGAACGGTGTGCTTGTCTATCTCACAGTGGTCGCCTACAGTCACCAGATTCAGACGGTTGGTGCGTTCCAATGGACACCCAAGGATGGAGTTGCTGCCCCACTGTTTGAAGTGCCTACTCCAGTAGCCGGTGTAAATGTGTACGCCAAAGGCGTTGACCAGTCTGAAGAAAACTGGCGGGAAGACGTAGCTCAGCAGTTGTCCTGTTCCTTCAGCGATGGGTTTAATGAGTCCTTTCACGTTCGATTTTTTCGTATAGATTGATGATGCTGTCCGTGTACCGCTCCGGAGAGTAGTACTTACGGACGGTCAGCAAGGCCCTTTCGCGCATGGATTGCAACTCCTCTGCACTTGTAGAGCAGACCTCGTTGAGGCATTGTTCCAGCTCATTGATGTCATGAAAGCGGTAGCCAATCTCCTCCCCCGTGCATTGTAGGCCATTGTCAAACTGCTCTTTTGTGCCGGCAGTGTCGCGACCAATGGTGATGCTTCGGCTGAGCATGGCTTCAGGGAGACACCTTCCAAATCCCTCAAAGTAGGATGGTACGATGGTGGCCACGGCATGGCTCATTAGGGAAACCATATCCTTGCGTGGACCAAGGTAGAGAATCTCCTTTTCCGTAAAGCCGTTGTGTCGCAGAAAATCCATAGTCTCACGAAAGTATGCTTCCTCAGCGATGTCGCCAGCTATGGCCAACGCTGGGAACTCTGTGCCCTTCTTTTTCGTGAACAGCGTGTAAGCCACTGCCAGATCATACAACCCTTTGCACTCCTCAATGCGTCCGGCATATAGAAAATAGGGCCTCTTAGGCAGTGTTCCGCTTCTTTGCTCTCCCGTTATCGTGATACCGTTGTAGACCACCATTGACTTGGGGTTGCCTACAAGATGGTGGTGCTGCTGTATGGCACGGGTGATGCAGAGTGTGTAGTTCTGTGCCAACCGCCTGTGAAAGACCTTTGAACTTGGGTAATAGCGCAGGTGGAAGTCGAGGTCGGCGTATTCGCGGATGTGGTAGATGTGGGGCACGCCCAGCTTTTCAGCCACCCTTTCTCCCACATCGACGACGCTTACGTTGGTATGTACGATTGCGATGTTCCTTGTTTTTACTTGCTCATAGACAGTTTGGACTGCTTTTCGAATGAGTATTCTCCTCATGAGGAGACGCGGCAAAAACAGTATTTTCTCCTTTATGTTCCTTGCGTCAGGGTAGGTGTTGTTACGATAGGGTACGGCTATTACTGCTATGCCCATTTGGCGGAGCTTGGAGACGACGCCATCTTCGTCGGGAGCCACGACCGTGGGGGTGTGGCCATGTCGCATGACACTCTTGAGAAGCGTCAGCAATGATTTTGTCGCACCACCTAAGGCATACGTCGAGTTGAGTACATACAGGATATTCATTGGCCTTCCTCCTTTTCTTTTTCTTCAGTCTCTGCATCCTCTGCAGCTGTAGGGTCGTCGTGTGCCAAGCCAAAGTAGGGCAGGTAGTTGCTGTACCATAATGGATAGCCACGCACAACAAACCCCAGAAAGGCCAGGATAAATGCGCTCATGGCAGCCCTTTTGTTGCGAATTTTGCCCAAGGAGGTGATATAGAAAATCAGCATCAGCAATGTGCCAACGATACCGTTCTCATAGATGAATACCTTATAGCCTGAATTGCCAAAATCTACGGTCTCCCGCTTCTTGCCGAAGATGATGTCTGTGGAGCCACAAAGTTTCTCAAAATCAGTGTCGAAGTCCCCCGTCACACGGTTGTTTCCCGCCAATTCTCCATCCTCCATCTCCAAACGGATGAGGATAAGATCGTGAAGCAGGTTCTCTCCGTTGTTGTAGAAGAAAGATGCCGTGACGATAGCGGCGATGAGGCCGACCATCATGACGATCTTGCCAATGAACTGTTTGCGTTGTACCCAGAGCTTTAGGAAAATCACCACCACATAGATGACGTAGGCAGCAAGGGAGAAAGAGAGCAGCAAGGCAACGAGAATGACGACGTTGTACCACTTTTTCCATTTGCCAAACTGTGTGGAGAGTAGCAACGCAGCGGTTGTGCCGAGGTGGCCTGGCTCGAGAAAAACGGAGCTGAAGCGTGGGAAAAACTCCCACAACGAGCGGTCGTCTATCATGAACAGGAAGTAGTTGGTATAGGAATAGACATCATCGCCAAATGCCGCGTCGACTCCGACGAAGGGGAATCCCACAAGGTAGAGCAGGAAGGCCGGAATGGATACCGACAAAAGAATGCCCATCGTCCTGCACAGGAAAGTCATCATCGCCCCAAACTTTTCCGTCTTCAAGCGGAAGATAGAGAAGAAAATACCAATATGAAACAGGTTGACGATGTAGCCATTGACGTTGGTCTGGTTGACAATGAGCATATAAGTGGAGATGGCGGTGTAGGCCATGACGGGGGCGATGAAGTGCTCATTGGTGAACCAGTTGTCCTTGGTGCTTTTTGATATCATCATGGCGGTGACGATGAGTACGCCCGAAGGCAGTGCATAGAGCGTCCCCAAGGGCCACATAAACCAAGGATTCAGAGAGCCGAAAAACGCCAGAAGAATGCCAAAATAGAAAAGTATCTTGACCAGTGACGTTTTATTGATGGTATGGAGATCCAGTTTCTTCAACTTCATGCGCCTATTCTCCTAACGATTCGTTTCACCACCTGCTCAGTGAAGTATTTCCGTTCTTTCCTGTTCAGTACGATGGTCCAGCTTACCCCCATGGAGACGGCGAGAGAAAGTATTGCTGTAAGGAGGAATCGGAACTTGAAGTTGAACAGCAATAGGCATCCGCCACAGACCGCACTGGTGACGATGGCCAGGGGAAGAAGGGGAAGCAGCACATGACAGAAGTAGCTTTTGATGCTCATCTGGGCCGTGATGCGGAGGTAAGGAATCCTCGACAGCGATACCATTAGCTCGATAGCAGCATAGATGACCATGGACTCCATGATCGTTCCGCCACACTTGAAGAGAACGAGAATAATGATAAGGTAGGCCAACTTCGGCGTGTACATCAGCAGGGTATAGACCTTTATCTTGCCCATGGCCTGGTTGACAGTATTTAATCCCGCTGTCATCTGGTCGCAGATGAAGCTCAGAAGCACGGTGTTACAGAACAAGGTGCTATAGGGAGGCACCTCCTTGAGCCATACAGTAAGGATGGATGGCATCTCAAACATCAGTGGAACGAGGACGATGAGCAGCAACATAGTGGAATATTTGCTCTCTTTCTCTGCCAGGGCAAAAACTTTCCGCCGGTCTTTCGTACCCTCGGCCTTCATAATCTGTGGGTTCATCGCGTTCAATATCGACGTGGACACAAACGAAATTGCCCCAAATATCTGATAGGCGATGCCGTAGGCTGCGTTGACCGTGGTGCCAAAGAAGTGGTTGAGGATGATAGCGGTTCCCTGATTGCGCGCTGCTACGGCCCCAGTCCCATAGGTTGTCCAGCCTGCAAAGCCTAATAGCTGTCCGAGGTATACCTTACTGATGTCTTGTCTCCTAATTCTCAGGGTACATTCCACAAACTTCATACAGCCATAAATGACGAATGCAAAGAAGTTGAGCAACTGAATGCCAGCCAGAATTAAGGCGTAAATCAGTAACTTGTCGGCATCAATGTATAGCAGACTGAAGGCAAGGACGAACTTCATAGCGGCATCAGCCATCTCCACAATGGAAATGTACACGATGTTTTCCCTTGCAATAAAGACCGCTTTGAAAGGTGCTGTGATGACAGTAATGAAAAGAATGCCTACTGTGATGTCATAGACCGTCTTTGCGGTTTCAACGCGATCTGGGGCAATGTTGAGGAAATCGCACATCAGCCATTCCTTGGCAGCAAGCAGGATGACCCCAAGTCCGAGGCCCAATAGTATATGAAGGAAGAAACTATTGATGAAGAAAGTCTTCACATAGTTGAGCCGGTGACGGCCATAATAGTACGAGATGTAGCGCTGGGTCGTGACCACCAGGGCATTGGTGATGAAACCAAGCATGGCGATAATGCCTCCCACGACGGAGAAAATTCCGTAATCGGAGATGCCGATAGCCTCAAGAATGATACGCATGGAGAATAGTGACAGGATGGTGGTCACTATCGCCTTGACGTATTGTACCGTCGTGTTGAGGATAATTCGCTTGGTGGGCTCCATAGCGTACACGCTTAGGCTCTTCGTATTCTACTGCTTGCTCTTGAAAAGCAAATCCTTGATACTGAAGAATGCGATGACGAAAAAGGTCATGAACACCCAGAATGCGACAAAAATCATTCGTTTCGGGCCTGTGGCCTTGATGGGAACGTCGGCTCCCTTGACCACCGTGAAGACGGGAGTGTACTGGCGGAGCTTGGCTCGGGCGGCTTCCAGCTGGGTGTTCATTGCCGTGTAGGTGTTGTATTGCATCTGCATCGTGTTCTCCAGGTCCTCGATTTTCGACTTCTCGCTCTCCAAAATGACATCCAAGTTGGCATCGGCTGTCTTGGCATAGAGCCGGCGTGTCTTTTCATACTCGGCGCGGGCGTCGTCAGCAAGCTTCTCGTAGTACTCCACATCACGGCGTGCCTTGCTCGTGCGATACTTAATAATGAAATCCTGTAGGCGCTCCCTTACCGAGTCAGCCAGTGTTTGACAGACCAAAGGATCTTGAGCTGTGGCCGTAATGGAGATGACCCCAGTCTTCTTATCCACACTGATGGCGATGTCGTCGCGCATCTTGTTGACGATGCCATCGTCTTTTTTGGAAAGATAATAGGGGTTGAATGTGCTTTTGGAGGTGTTGCCTTTGAAGTCGTTGTTGGTTTTGGGAAACAGCTTCATCACCTTTTTCATGATGGTGTCACCTTGTTGCGAGAGCCAGGATTGCTTTTGATGGTAGCGCATATAAGCGTAGTAGGTCGTGTCGATAGCATTGTCAGCGGTCACGACCCGGATGTTGAATAGGCTGGTTACGAAGCCGTTGTCCTCCATCAAGTCGGGGTAGAGGGTAGGCGATATGGCGTCTGTGCTCTGAGTAGAGGACACGTCGACGCCGAAAGAACTGGCGATAGAGCTGAGCATTCCCCCCGAGGAAACAGGATTCTCGACCTCGGGTGCCATGGTCGTACTGGTGGTGAAGGTGCGGGGCACGTCCATGATGACAATGGCGGAGAGCAATGCTGACACAGGCAAGAAAACGACAAACCACCATTTTTTCTTCCAAAGGCGGTGGAAAACGTCCCTGAGATCAATGGTGTCAGTGTCGTTAGAATCCGTGGACGGCTTTTCTGTGGAGGACTGGGAAGTAGATATTCCCTCCTCTTCGTTATCAATGCTTTCTTCCTCCTTCTCCGTGTGATCCTCTAAAGTGGAGTCTTCCTCTTTATCCTTGTTTTCGTCCTGAGCGTCGGCAGCAGCTTTTTTCTGCTCCCGCTTCTTCAGAAACTCCTCCCATTTACGCTTTATATCGAATCTGTTCATGAGTTGTCAATCTGTCCTTGTGTAGTTGTTTACTCCCGACGCTCGCCTTTTTCAGCCTCTTACTTTAAGAGATTGGCTATCGTGGCAATCACGGCGGCGATGGAGGCTGCGCTCGAACCGATGCTCAAGGTCTCGGCAAGCGACATCTTGCTTTGTGCTTTTGTCGGGACGAAGATCTCGCATCCCGGCTCCACCTTGGTGTCATGGCCTACACGAGCGACGCTGCCGTTCATGTAGAGGATGTAGGTTTGCCGCTTCTTGGCGTCGCTTGCGAAGCCTCCGGCTTGGTTGATGTAGTACGACACCTTCTTGCCTTCTACGTAACCCACAGTGTTTGAATGAAGTACAGCGCCATTGATTTTCACCGTTCCGTTATATTCCGGGATAACCAGACGGTCGCCATCGCGGAGGATAATGTCTGAGTTGCCACCCGGATTGCGCAGTGCCTCGTCCAAACGGATGCCCACGGGGTAGTAGTCTGGGATGTTGTACCGCTGCATCTCCACAGAGTTGCTTTGTTGCATTACAGAAGTTGCGCTTGCTGCGTTGGAACTTCTGGTCGCAATCTCCAACAGATTCTTCTGCTGTTGCTCTTTTGCCATGCGTTGAATCTCCTGCATACGTGTGCGTTCTGACTCGTTGGTCTTGCGTTCCAGGTGTGCGCCAGCAATGTATGCCATGTTGGTGGGCCCACCACAACGCTTTATTATGTCGGAGAGCCGGGCGTTGCGTGTCTTGATGGTGTAGGTACCGGCAAACATCACCTGCCCGACGACTTCAACGTTCTGCTGCTCATTGTAGCCAGGACTGCGGTGTACAAACACTTGGTCGAAGGGCTGGAGTACAAATCCCGGCTTGCCGTCGATGACAAAGCCGTCCTTCAAGGTGAAGGTGAAGGTCTGAGCGAGGATGGAGTCGGTCTCCAAAGCGCTTGGATTGACTATCCTCCGGCTCACGTCTATACGCACCGTGGAGGCCTTTGATGTCAGTCCGCCCGCCTGAAGGATAAAGTCCTCCAACGTCTCATTGTCCGCATACTGATAAATACCAGGGAATTGCACTTCTCCGTCTATCTTCAACGTCCGCTCTTCCTGCATGTCTGTACGGGTGGGGATGAAGAGAACGTCGCCATTTTGGAGTGGAATGTCTGCCACCCGGCCCGTCAAAATGCCTTCCACGTCGACGGCGATGACCTCCAATGTGCGGTCGGCTTTCAGACGATGCAAAATGGCACGGGTGGTGAAAGCTGCTTCTGTGACTCCCTCCGCGGCTTGGAGCAGGGTCTTGACGGAGTTGATATCACCGCCGACCTCGTACTGTCCGGGGCGGAATACGGCGCCGCGCACCTCCACCATATTGTCATAACGGGCGATAACGGAGTCGACATCGACGGAGTCGGCGTCCGAAAGCCCGAAGCTGGACATGTCAAACTCGTTCACATTGTAGATGGACCATTCGCGTCCTGTCTTGCGAAAGACGCGCACAGACTTCGTGTACGCATCGCCGGAGAAGCCTCCCGCATAGCGGATGAGCGACGCAAGGCTCTCGTTTCGCTTCATCTCATAGTACATAGGGCGCTTCACTTTTCCCGAAATATTGACCAGACAGTCGTAGGCTCCTACAACAATGACGTCGTTGTCAGCCAGATGTACGTTGCCGCGCTGTTGGCCGTTAAGGATGTAGTCATAGACATCGATGACGGAGATGAGCTTGTTGCGGCGATAGACTTTGATGTTTCGCAATGTGCCCAGGTCGCTGATGCCGCCCGCAAGGTACAAGGCGTTGAATACTGTGGCAAAAGAAGAAACAGTATATGTTCCCGGCGTTTTCACCTCCCCCATCACATTGACCATGATGGTGTGGGTCTGGCCCACCGAAAGGCGGATGGAGGAGCTGCTATACCGCCGTCCCAACTGTCGCTTTACGCGTGCGTTGGCCTCTGCTACGGTCAGTCCGCTCACTTGCACGGGGCCAAAACCCTCGATGGTCAGCACGCCATCGGGTGCCACTGTGGCCTGAATGGATTTTTGTGACGCGCCATAGATGTCGATAAAGACGTTGTCGCCCGGACCCAATCGGTAGTTTCTGGGCAGGGCCATGTTCATGTTCGGCTCGAATGAGAGGTTCTCATTGCTGAAGATGTCCCGTCCGAACACTTGCTTTTTCTTGTGTTTCAAAGCCTCCACCAGCTCTTCATACATCTGCGCGGTGTCGCCAGGTAGGATGCCGTTCAGCTCCTGCTGCATGAGAATGAACTCAGGATCGGTCTCGTCGTACTTTTTATCGGTATCGTTCTGCCTGCGCAAATCCATCATCCTTTGGGTGGAATACTGGCTTGTCTCCATCTGGGATTGGTTGTAATCCTGCATGGTTTGCTCGGCAATCTGCTGGCGCGACATCTTGTCTTTGCCAGGGGTAAGCTGGCCGTTGTTTGTCCTGCTGCGACTGTTGCCTTGACTTGCATTGCCCTCTGCGCTCATGGTGGTGCTCTTTTTCATGCGTTGGTACTGGTCGCGTACCCGTCTTATCTGTGAGATTTGCACTCCGCTTTGCATCAGCTTGGTGACAATCTGCGCTTGTGAAGTACCTTTTTGATATTCCTTGGCGATAAAATCCATCACCTGTGAGTCAGACATGGTCGTCTGTGCATTGATTCCTGAGGCGCAAAGCGTCAGCATCAAAAGCAGCAAAACTGTCTTGAGATTAGCGCGAACAAAATCCGTTGTCATTACGTTCTTGTTATATTTTCTTTATAGACAATAACTCTTTTTCCTCTGTTTTGTTGCAAAGATAGCCATTTTTTTCTTTTAAGAGAAATCTTCCCAATGTTTTTACCCGTCACCATGGGGCATTCCTCTGACTGTCGGAGGCATGGGGAAGGTCAGTACCATTGTATGGCGTTGCTCACACCAGAGCGCTTGTCATATTTGAGTGCGTCGGTCAGTGTGGCAGCATTGCAACGGAAAGTGAAGTTATAGGACGTATAGGGGGATAAAACGACAGACGCACTCATGTTGAAGCAATGGAGGTCACGCGACAAACTTGCAGTGGTCATGCTCATCTTGTGGTTGTCGAAGTCGTAGCCCGAGGAGAAATTGATGTTCCACCCGTCCGAGATGCGGATGTTTCCGCTAAGGTTGAGCGTCTGGGAGAACTTGTAGGGGTAGCGCATACTGCGTGTATTAAACTTTCCCTCAGTGTTCTCTCGCATGGTGATGCCATAGCCGATGGTGAGCGACCAAGGCATGTTGAAGCGCATATATCCGTCGCTGTCGGTCTCTGCCACGCCGCTACCACGTTTCTTTGCGCCATGTTTGCCACGCTCCATGTCGTCATCGACATTTGATTCTATGTTGGTGTCCACGCCCTCATCGTCCGCTTCGTCGTTCTCCTTGTCTTCGTTGTTTCCACCGCCTCCGAACCATTTCTTGATTTTTTCGGGATTGATGGTAAACGAGAAGTTTTGGCTCATGCCTTGAAAGCGGGGCAACCGCCCGTATCCCCATTCCGTATGGTTGCCAACATAGGGCCTGCCTTTGTCGTCCAGCTCATACGCATAGGTGGCGAATTGGGCGTTAATGGAGAAGGTGTAGTTCTTCCACCATTTCAGTCTCAGCCTCATGCCAAGGTCGCTCCATCGGTGATAGTCGGTCGCGGCGTTGTAGCTCATGTTGAATCCCAGCTCGTCGATAATGCTGATTTTGCGGTATCCCGTGGAGTCTTTGTCGCTCTTGACCTTCATTTCGATGTTGTTGCTTACATCCCAGGCGATCATCTCCGTCTTGTTGCGTCCCGGCACGCTGTACAGCTCGTTCTGATAAGGAGAGTATTCCACCAGATGCACTTCCCCGTTGGCGTCCGTGTATTGGTAGCTGTCGTAGTAACCATAGCGGCGTGCGCCGAAGTTGGGGGCGTAGGAGATGGTCACTTGTGGGGTGATGACGTGACGTATGGCCTGAATCTTGTCACCGAAGATTTTCTTATTGGGTGTCCAAAATCCGTATATCTTTGAACTGGCAGCCAAAGACAAACTCCAATTATAGACATTGTAGAGCCCATGGATGGTGTCGGTGCGCTCCTTAGATGCCTCCTCGTCCCATGAACGGTTGATCTTCTTCGTGTACATCCGGTCGGTGAAGTTCACCGATGGTGTGATATTGATCACGTCTAAGAGGGTGAAGTTGGCTTGGACGGGTATGGTGTGCTGCATTCCGTTGCGCCAATCGTTGATTAGGTTGGAGTGGAGTATCTGGTCCTCTTTCGTTGTGATACTGTTGCTTAGCTGTCCGGTGTAACTGACGGATATTTTCTCATACCATCGTGTTTTCCCCGCGCTGTTCTTGCGCCTAAAAGGGTAGAAGCGCGCAACACTGATGTTAAGGTCGGGCAGTGTGAGCGAGATTGCGCTGTCGCGCATGTTCTGCGAAAGGTTGGCCGTAGTGCTGAGCGACAAGCCAAGAGAAGAAAATCCTGTGCTGTAACTCACGGATGATGTACGGGTGGACTGCGTCATCGTCTGTGGGTTGTACATTGAGTTCAGGTTGTTGCGCTCATAACTTGAGGTGGCGAAGTTGACGCTTGCAGAGAGTTGGCTGAACGGGTTGGCCTTCGGGTCTTGCTGGTGATTCCACTGAATTTTGAAGCTCTCCTGCTCCGAATAGTCGGGCATTCCCTTGTCTCCCGTCTTTGTGTCTTGATAACTGAAGTAGAACGATCCGTTATAGCGGTATCGCTTGCGGTAATTGCTTGCCGCACTCAGTCCCCAGCTCCCCTCAGTG
Source organism: Prevotella sp. UBA7551 (assembly GCA_002479145.1). Lineage (GTDB taxonomy): Bacteria > Bacteroidota > Bacteroidia > Bacteroidales > Bacteroidaceae > Prevotella. The sequence goes on from DLLX01000053.1 coordinate 31,916, forward strand.
TAAATCTCTCCGAGCAACTTCAAGTCCCATTTGTCGCTGATGGCGAAGTAGTAGCCACCATCGCGAAGATAGTATCCCCTATCACTTTCCTCTCCATACGAAGGCATAATGAATCCCGAGCTGTATTTCTTGGAGAATGGGAAGAACCCATAGGGGATGGCAAGGGGCAGCGGAACGTCTGCCACCACCAGGTAAGCAGGGCCGAACACGACATCTTTTCCTGGTCGAACCTTGGCGCGGGAGAGGGCGATGTAGAAGTCAGGGTGTGGCTCGTTGCAGGTCGTGTAGCGTCCGTGTTTCAAGTATACGGTTCCCGTAGAGTCGCGCTTGCCAATCTCACCGCGCATGAATCCATCGTCTTGAGCGGTGTACACTCCTCTGATGAGGCCTTTCTGCGACTTGAAGTTGTAGGCCATCGTGTCGCTTTCGTATTTCGTGTCACCCAGCGAGAATATCGGACTGCCCTTCACTCCATTCTCCTCTGTACTGTCTTGCGTACCCGTGGCACGAACCAGGGAACTGTCAAGGTTCAGGTATATCTTGTCCGAGGTGAGCTTCATGTTTTGGTAATCGACCTTGGAGTCGCCGAAAAGGCGTGCCGCACCGCCTGTGGCATCATAGACTATGGAGTCTTCGGCCGAGAATTTCACGGGTGCGTCGATGCCTTTTCGGCTGGCCTTCATGATGCTGTCCGCGCGGAGAGAGTCGTCTATGTGCCGGTTGTACGCCGCAATGGCGCTTTCAAGGCTGTCTGGGCGTAGGCTGTCGGTGGCGAAGCGCAACGAGTCCTTTGTGGCGGATGCCTTGCTCTGGCTGTCCATCTTCCCGCCGATGGTCGCTGGCGAGGCGGCCGTGGTGTCTGGTCGGGCTGAGTTGGCGAGCGGAAAGGCCTCCCCCCAGTTGAGGGGTATGACCAGTTGAGCCGCCGCCAGTGCGACTGCCGCCATCAATAAGATGATAACCGTTTCCTTTCTCATGAGCTTTGAGCTTGCAAAATTACGGATTAAATGCCTAAACACACTATGTTTTTTTGATTTTAACCATTTATTGTCGTTGTTTGAACAGCTTCTTTTCACACCTCTAATCGGGTGATGAGCTTTTGGGTTCAGGCTGTTCCCAAACGCTTCTTTCCCACGCATGCGTTCGCAATGGCCTGGGGAAGCTACATGGGGAAGTGATATGAGAAAGGGTGAAATGCAAATATTTCCCAAAAAGTATTTTCCAATTCGCCCCGTGTCGATTCTTTTTAGTACATTTGCAACGACAACAGACAACAAAAATAAATCTTTTTAATAACCTAAATCCATAAGAAAATGGAAATACCTTTCGCAGAGTCATGGAAGATTAAGATGGTTGAACCCATCCGTAAAAGTACGCGCCAGGAGCGCGAACAGTGGCTGAAAGCCGCCCATTACAACGTGTTCCAGCTCAGAGCAGAGCAAGTGTACATCGATTGTCTCACCGATAGCGGCACGGGCTCGATGAGTGACCGTCAGTGGTCAGCCATGATGATGGGCGATGAAAGCTACGCCGGCGCGACAAGCTTTTATAAGTTTGAGGACATGGTCCGCAAGATTTTTGGCCTACACTACGTCATTCCTACCCATCAGGGACGTGCGGCGGAGAACGTTCTCTTCTCCTATCTTGTCAAAAAGGGCAACGTCATTCCGGGCAACGCACATTTTGATACGACCAAAGGACACATCGAGGCACGCAAGGCATTTGCCATCGACGTGACGACCGACGATGCCAAGGACGCCCAACTTGAAGTGCCCTTCAAGGGAAATGTGTCGCTTGAGAAGTTGGAGAAGGTGCTCAAGGAGAATGAAGGCAATGTTCCTTTCATGGTATTGACCGTGACCAACAACACCGTGGGTGGCCAGCCGGTGAGCATGGAGAACATCAAGGCCACCTGTGCGCTTTGCCATCGCTACGGCGTACCCGTCGTTATGGACTCCGCCCGTTTTGCAGAAAATGCCTATTTCATTAAGAAGCGCGAGCCGGGCTACGCCGACAAGACCATCAAGGAGATTGTCCTTGAGATGTATGCCGATGTCGATGCGGCTACCATGTCGTGCAAGAAGGATGCCATTGTGAACATGGGCGGCTTCATTGCTACCCGCAAGGAGGAGTGGTATGAAGGCGCAAAGAGCTTCTGCATCCCTTACGAGGGTTATCTTACCTATGGTGGACTGAACGGACGCGACCTCAACGCCATCGCTGTGGGACTGGATGAGAACACAGAGTTTGACATGTTGGAGACCCGTATCCATCAGGTGGAATACCTTGCCAAGCGACTTGACGAGTATGGCATTCCTTATCAGCGTCCCGTCGGAGGCCACGGCGTGTTCATCGATGCCGACAAGGTGCTCACCCATGTGCCCAAGGAGGAGTTCCCCGCACAGACCTTGACGTGTGAACTCTATCTGGAGGCAGGCATCCGCGGCTGTGAGATTGGCTATATGCTGGCCGACCGTGACCCCGTGACCCATGAGAACCGCTTCGGTGGACTTGACCTTCTGCGCCTTGCCATCCCCCGTCGCGTCTATACCGACAACCACATGGATGTCATAGCCGCCGCGCTGAAGAATGTTTACGACCGTCGCGAGCAAATCACCCGTGGCGTAGCCATAGAGTGGGAAGCCCCCTTGATGCGCCACTTCACCGTGAAGCTGCGCCGCCTCTAAGCCTTTCCCTGCCATCTGGCTGAGTGGCCAGAAGTGAGTTTTGACTCCGAAAAGTTGCCTTCTGGGCAGTCATGACTCATGGGCAAAAGTCCCTTTGATGGGTATATCGGATTTCAAACGGCCGGTTGATCCGGTCAGATGCAGTTGGCTGCATGGCCGAAGCGACCAGCCGTTTGAAATCTTATAGAATTTGAAGCCAACGGATTTGGGCTGATTGAATTTTTGTCTTTTGTGCTTTCATCTCTTTCTTGAGCAGCCCATCTTCCTCTTTCTTTATAGGTCGCCTATATAAAATAAGGAGAAGAAGTATTTCCCCGATCTCCTTTTCTCACATTTCACTTGAGGTTTAAAGAGCCTATGGTACGAATGGCTTGATCGTTGATAATACACTTTGGAAGATGTATATTATACTTTTTCTCTCTTCCAATGGCTCCATCTCGTGCCGTTGACCTATTTGTACGCTCCTATTGGCAATAGTGATGATGGGTAGTACTCACCATCATGTTCCCGCAAAAGAAAGGATGTGGAAAAGCTACAAGCAGTTCAGAATGGATGCCACCATCCAGTGCGTGGCAATCACCCGCCAGAATTTTTGATTTCCATCATGGCATTCCCTTGTCTCGATTTATTTTTATACTTTTGCAGTGGCAAAAAGAAGATACACTCAACGACAGAAAGAACATGGTTTTGAATTATATTTGGATAGCTTTCTTTGTCATCGCCTTTCTCTTTGGCTTGGTGCAGCTCTGCTTCATGGGCAACACGGAGGTCTTTTCCGCCATGGTGCAGGCCACCTTCGACTCCTCCAAGACCGCTTTCGAGACCGCCCTCGGCCTTACGGGCGTGCTGGCGTTGTGGCTCGGTATCATGAAGATAGGCGAACGGGCTGGTGCGGTCAACGTCTTGGCGCGCGTTCTCAGCCCTGTGTTCACCAAGCTCTTCCCCGATATTCCTAAGAACCATCCTGTCATGGGCTCCATCTTCATGAATATTGCCTCCAATATGCTCGGGCTCGACAATGCCGCCACTCCCACCGGCCTGAAGGCGATGCAGCAAATGCAGGAGTTGAACACGCGCAAGGACACCGCTACCAATCCGATGATCATGTTTCTCGTGCTCAACACCAGCGGACTGACCATCATTCCCACATCCATTCTGGCTTTCCGCGCTGCCAAGGGAGCCGCCATGCCTACCGATGTCTTCATCCCCATTCTCATTGCCACGACCGTAGCCACGCTCGCGGGCATCATTATCACCGCGCTTTGGCAACGAATTAACCTCCTTCAGCCCATGCTTCTGCTCACGCTCGGAGGGGTAGTGGCTTTCACAGGAGTAGTTATCTGGGGATTTGGGCAAATGGATAAGGATACGATGGCGACCGTGACGAGTGTGTCGGCCAACGTCATCCTGCTTGGAATCATCATCACTTTCATCACGATGGGGGCTTTTCGGAAAGTCAATGTCTACGATGCCTTCATCGAGGGCGCCAAGGAAGGTTTTCACACCGCCGTGCGCATCATACCCTATCTTGTGGCCATTCTTGTGGCTGTGGGCGTGTTTCGTGCCTCGGGTGCCATGGATCTCGTCATCGACGGCATAGCCTGGGCGGTGGGGCAGTGTGGTCTCGATACTGACTTTGTGGGTGCCCTGCCTACCGCTTTCATGAAACCTCTCTCGGGTAGCGGAGCGCGAGGACTGATGCTCGAGGCCATGCAGAACTATGGCCCCGACTCGTTTGTGGGGCGTCTGGCCTGCATCTTCCAAGGCAGCACCGACACCACATTTTATGTGCTCGCCGTCTATTTCGGATCCGTCAATGTCAAGTACACGCGCCATGCCGTCGGGGCAGGCCTGCTGGCCGACCTGGCCGGAGTGGTAGCCGCCATCGCCATTGCGTACATATTCTTCGCTTGAGGCGAAGTGAACACCCTTTAGTCAGAAAGCTTTATGGCAAGTTTAAAATCACTCTTGAAAGACACCGCCATCTATGGCATCAGCTCCATCGCCGGGCGGTTTGTCAACTATCTGCTTGTGCCCATTGAGACCTATGCGTGGGCAGCCGGAGGCGGACAGTTTGGCGTCATCACCAATGTGTACAGTTACATTGGTATCCTTATCATCGCGCTCACTTTCGGCATGGAGACCACCTTCTTCCG
>DLLX01000032.1 GCA_002479145.1 Prevotella sp. UBA7551
GGCCATGAAGTTCTTCACCTCCTCGGAATGGCCCTTCAGCTTGGCGATCTTGCTCCCTCCGAAGGAGAAACCAGCCGCCACAAAGAGGGCGTTCTTCGTCCCGAAGGGATAGCAACTCACCTTGAAGTTGGCTGTAGTGCGGGCAAATTTGCCCTCAATGTTCACCTGATTCATCGGGATGGTGATGGCATCGGTGACACGGATGGGCTTCACGTCCACGTCACCATTGACCTTAAAGCCCGGCATGAAGTTCATTCCTGCGCTCACTTCCAGGTAATCGGTCACGGGAGTGGCCACATCAAAGCCAATACCTTCCGTACCTACGCTCAGGTTTCCGCCCACATGGCGGAACACTTCAAAGTTTTCTACTTGGGCTTGCATGCCCGTCGTCGTCATCACACTGGCCATAATCGCCAGAAAAAGCTTTTTAACTTTCATGATAGTGGGTTGTTAGTTAATGATAAAAGGATACGACCCGCTGTGAAAAAGACTCAGATCAGAGGGTCCAAAGTAATTGAATCATCGTTTGTCCTACCGCCTTCAGCACCCCTTTGTCGATATGCTCCATGGTGTCGTGGATGGTATGCCAGGTCGGTCCGAAGCTGCTCTGCTGGCAGTCGGGGTAATAGGGTATGACATCGGCGGTGGGAATGCCGGCCTTTTCGTTGAGGGGAATGTGGTCGTCGGTCACCATTCCCCCCACGTCGTCGGGGAAATAGCTGCCGAATCCCGCCTCCTTGGCTGCCGCCCATACGCGGTTAACGACGTCGGGAGCATACTGCACGGACATGCCTTCGCGGTAGAACTGTGCGCCCTCGCCGCCTACCATGTCGAGCAATACGCCAAACTCGGGCGAGAATCCCTTGGGCAAATGGGTGGAGAAATGGAGCGCACCCAACGCCCATGAGTCCCCAAGGTCCTCCACATTGGTCTCCCACTGTGGCACGCCCCAGTCCTCTGCGTCGAAGCATACGAAGTCCACGCCCACGTCGTCGGGCAGCTTCTGCGCCGCCTTCTTGCCCTGTCCGCCCTCGGAGAGTGCCAGTTGGCGCGCCACCTCGAGCATCACCGCCACGCCACTCGCACCATCATTGGCCGCCATGACGGGCTTATGATGGTTGGTAGAGTCGGGATCGTTGTCCGCCCAAGGCCGCGCGTCCCAGTGGGCACACAGCATTATGCGGCGCTTTGCGCCCGGCCGGAAGCGGGCGATGATGTTTGTGGAGCGCAGCGTGGTCCCGTCATATCCCTTGAGGTCCGCCTTCTGCTCCTCCACGGAGCACCCATACTCCTTGAATTTGGCCACAATCCATGCACCGCAACGCTCATGGGCCTCCGAGTTCATCACCCTTGGGCCAAAATTGCATTGTGCCGCCGTGAAGGCATAGGCCGAGTCGGCGCTGAAAGCGGGTCCGACGGGCTTTGCCACCGTCTCCGTCAGCTCTGTGTCTTCCGTGTCCTGAGCGGCATTCTTTGTCTTCATGACGGCCAGAACCGTGGCCACAGCGGCAACGATTACGCCGCCCGTAAGGATTTTCATCTTCTTGTTCATTTCTCCTTCTTGTCAATATGTCAACCGCGCCTGTGCGCGTTCGTTTTCCTTTAGGGCTGCCGCTGCACCGCCGCCATGACGCGCAGCCAGTTGCCTCCCCATATTTTCTCGATGTCGCGCTCGCTGTATCGGCGCTGGAGCAAGTGGCGCGTGAAGGCGATCATCTCCGAGGAGTCGGCAAATCCGCGCACTCCCCCGTCGCCGTCGAAGTCGGTGCCGATGCCCACATGGTCGATGCCCATCACCCGGATGGCATGCTCCAGGTGGGCGATGGCGTCGAGTACGGTCGCCTCGGCGCCGTCCTGGCGGAGGAATCCGTGATAGAGCGTGATGTGGGCCACGCCCCCTTTGCGTGCCAGGGCGCGCAGTTGGTCGTCCGTCAGGTTGCGCGGATGGTCGCATAGCGCCCGGCAATTGGCATGACTGCACACGATGGGGGTGCTGCTGATGTCGAGTGCGTCCCAGAAACTGTGCTCTGCGGCGTGGCTGAGGTCCACCATAATGCCGCAACGGTTCATCTCCTGGATGACCTTCTCGCCCAGACTGCTCACTCCGCCATGTGTGTTGCATCCCCGTGCGGAGTCGCAAATGTCGTTGTCGCCGTTGTGACAGAGCGTGATGTAGGTCACGCCGCGCTGCGCGAAGTGCTTCACGTTGGCCAGATTACCCTCCAAGGCAAGCCCGTTCTCGATGGCAAAGAGAATCGACTTGCGCCCCTTGCGCTTGTCCTCGTAGAGGTCTGCCGGCCTGCGGGCGATGCTCAAGTAGCGCTGGTTGGCCTTGACGACCTCCTCTATCTTGTCAAAGATGAGATCGGCATAGCGGGTTGGCGAGATGGAAGGGGCGACATTGCCGGCCGTGGAGCCGCCCTGGGTGAAGTATTTGTCCGCCAAGCGAGGATTGTAATGCGCGATTCCCGCCAAATCTATCTTCGAGGAGAACGTCTCCCCCATCTTTGGCTGGGGCAGATAGGCCGCCATGGTGACGGCATCCTGCCGTCCGTCGCTCATCTTGTGCAGGTCTACGAGGATGCGGGGGTCTCTACGGCCGAAGTCCACGCCCTGCGGGAAGAACATGGGGGTGTCGCAATGGGTGTCGAGGGTGAGCACACGGCGGTGCAACTCCTTCGCCCGGTGAAACTCCGCCGCCTCGTCGGCGAGCCAACGAAACAGCAACAGCCCCTCTTCACCGAGGTGTTCGGGGTGCCACTGTACGCCCATGATGGACTTAAACTCCGTGCTCTCGATGGCTTCCACCACCCCATCGGGTGCCGTTGCCGCCACACGGAAATGCACCCCGGGCGACTTGACGGCCTGATGGTGGAGCGAATTGACGGTCAGCCTATCCTTTTTATATAGGGAGAAGAGCACGCTATCGCGCTCGATGCGCACCGTATGGGTGGGCTCGGAGCGTTCGGCGTCCTGGCAGTGCTTGATGGTTGAAGGGGCAAGGGTGCCCGGCTGATGGGTGGGAAGGTAGTTTAAGTAAATGTCTTGCTGCACCGTTCCGCCCAAAGCCATGGCCAATACCTGGATGCCCCGGCAGATACCAAGGATGGGAATCTGCCGGTTGGCGGACAAACGAGCAATCAACAGCTCGGAGAGGTCGCGCCGGGCGTTGATGTTGTGCAGCCTCGGCGACGGCTCTTCGCCCGCCCAAAGCGGATTGATATCGGCCCCGCCGGTGAGCAACAGGCCGTCGATGTGGTCGAGTGCACCGACGATCACGTTGCGGTCGGCCGTGGAGGGGATGAGCATCGGGGTGGCGCCGGCGCGTATGACTTGCTCATAGTAGGCCTTGGCCAGCATCTCATTGGAGTCGTTGTAGTTGACTGTAATCCCGATGACGGGCTGGTTGCGACCTTCGGGAAACTTAGCGTAGAAGGCTTCTAAGTGGGAATCGAGGGAAAAGTCCATATAGTTTGTATCGTCTATGCGGGAAGGCGGGGGTGTGAAGGCGGCCACGGAGGCAGTGTCTGTGGCCGCTTTCGCCGTCCTGCAGCTTAGTCCATGTCGATGGGTATGTTGCGATGCACGCTCTCTTCGAGCGAGATCAGCGTCTCGGTGCTCACCACCCCAGGAATGCTTTGCAGCTTTCCGTTGATGAGATCCATCAGCTGCTCGTTGTCCTTGGCATAGAGCTTGACGAGCATGGTGTACGGGCCAGTGGTGAAATGGCACTCCACTACCTGCGGAATGGTGGTCAGCCGGTTGACCACGTCGCGGTACATCGAGCCGCGCTCCAGGTCCATGCCCACATAGGTGCAGGTGGTATAGCCCAGCGCCTTGGGGCTGATCTCAAAGCTGCTGCCCGTGATGACCCCGTTTTCGATGAGGTGTTGCACACGCTGATGGATGGCTGCGCGCGATACGCCACACTCTGCCGCCACGTCCTTGAAAGGAAGTCGGGCGTTGGCTGACAAAATACCGAGAATCTTTTTGTCTAATTTGTCGATTTTATCCATAATTGGTCCTTATCTGTTCAGAATCATGTTGGCTTGGTTGCACAACTTGTCAGCAAAATTAAGCAATTAAGTTGAATTGGCAAACCGATTTAACTTAATTTCGCTACAAAAGACGGATATTTCCCTTACGTCCTGCGCTTTTCACGCCTTTCCTACCTCCTCATCGCCCCATAGGGCAGCCTCCCCGCTGCCAACGGAATGCTACCGGGAGGCAATAAAGCCCGTATGGGAAACATTTTTAAATTAAAAACTCGGAATTTTTAAATTAAAAATCGGAGAAAAATAAATTAAATATCCGTGGGATTCCATCCATTTTTCTCCGATTTTCACAACCTATTGACACCCAATAGGTTAGATAGCTCTTTGTCTTTCTATAACTGTCCGGCCTCCACCTGCAGGACAATGCGCTCGGTTAGGCGGTCGGCGCCCGTGGGATCGTACCGCTTTTTGAGCGAGGCACCAAAGACCCAGGCAAACGCTTGGTAGAATCCGGCACGCACAGGGCCAAGGAAAGCGTTGATCAACTCGTAACCCGAGGAGTGGGTCTCGCGGTCGACGAGCTTGATGAGGAGCTTGCCTTGCGAGTAAGTGAGCTTCTTCATGCGCGGGCCGTAGGTGGCCTTGATCTCCCGCTCGACCCGCTTCATGTGCTCCTTGCGCGCCTGTTCGGTGGGCAAGGTCTGCATATACTCATAGGTCTCGACCACGATCTGGCGGCACTCCTTGGCGATGGGCAGCACCTTCTTGATGTTGTAGAGCAGCCGGTAGAACTTGGCGCGCTCCTCGGGGGTCTTAAACTCAATCTTGGGGAACACATAGACGTTGTTGGTCTTGACATACGGCACGCTGTCCCGGCCCACAAGGGTCTTCCCTGTGTGTATGGTGGGGCGGAAAGTGGGCGAGTCCATGTCGATGTCCCCCATCTGTTGCGCCGCAGCCTCATCGACTTGGGCCGCCGAGGGGAGCGTGACACAGACAAGAAGAAGCGTGAGGAGAAGCTGAAAAATACGGTTCGGACGGAGGGGAAAAGTCTCGTTGTAACTCATTGCTTTGTCAACTGTTTTCTGTTGTGTTGTCGGTTGTTTTCTTTAGAGACCACAAAATTACGGAAATACGGGCAATTGGAACGCTTTTTTAGCGTTTTTTTATTTTTATTTCTATCGTTCCTGCACCGAAAGTGCTCATCCTATGCCCTGTAATTGCGCGCCTGTGGGCCTACCAATGGATTTATTTTTGCGGGTTGTGGCAGGAGTTAGCGTGAAAAACAGTAACTTTGCACAATAGTAACAAAAACTGAAAGACAATGCAAGATTTGGTCATCTACAATACGCTGCACCGCCAAAAGGAGCGGTTTCAGCCCATCAACGCACCCCATGTGGGCATGTACGTCTGCGGCCCTACCGTCTATGGCGACCCACATCTGGGACACGCGCGGCCGGCCATCACCTTCGACGTGCTCTTCCGCTACCTGAGACACATCGGATACAAGGTGCGCTATGTGCGCAACATCACCGACGTGGGTCACTTGGAACACGATGCCGACGAGGGAGACGACAAGATTGAGAAGAAAGCCCGGCTCGAACAGCTCGAGCCGATGGAGATAGCGCAGTACTACACCAACCGCTACCACGACGCGATGCGCCAGCTCGGCTGTCTGCCGCCGTCGATAGAGCCGCACGCCACGGGACACATCATCGAGCAGGAGGAGCTGGTAAAACAGATTCTTGACAACGGCTACGCCTACGAGAGCAACGGGAGCGTGTACTTTGACGTGGAGAAATATAACCAAGACCACCGCTACGGCATCCTCTCGGGGCGCAACCTGACCGACATGGTCAACAACTCGCGCGAGCTGAGCGGCGTGGGCGAGAAGCGGCACCAGGTGGATTTCGCCCTATGGAAGCGGGCAACGCCCGAGCATATCATGAGATGGCCCAGCCCATGGAGCGACGGATTCCCGGGATGGCACTGCGAATGTACGGCCATGGGGCGCAAATACCTCGGCAACCACTTCGACATACACGGCGGAGGGATGGACTTGATCTTCCCACACCACGAGTGTGAGATAGCGCAAGCGGTGGCTTCGCAGGGCGATCAGATGGTGAAGTACTGGATGCACAACAACATGCTCACTATCAACGGGCAGAAAATGGCCAAGAGTCTGGGCAACTTCATCACCCTGGAGGAGCTGTTCAAGGGCAGCAACACGCTGCTCACGCAGCCCTACTCGCCGATGACCATCCGCTTCTTCACCCTGTCGGCCCACTACCGTGGCACGGTGGACTTCAGCAACGAGGCACTGCAGGCCGCCGAGAAGGGCTACAAGCGGCTCATGGACAGCATGGACGACCTGCGGCGCGTGCAACCTGCCGCCCAGAGTGACGCCAAATCGCACGAGTTCACGGCCCAGCTGCGCCAGCGTTGCTACGATGCGATGAACGATGACCTGATGACTCCGGGAGTCATCTCGGTACTCTTCGAGGCAAGCCACGTCATCAACAGCGCGCTCGACCACAAGGCTCAGCTGTCGGCGGAGGACATCAAGGAAATCGAAGAGGTGCAGCACACCTTCATCTTCGACATCCTCGGGCTGAGCAGCGAGCACGGCAACAACAACTCCGCACGCGAGGAGGCTTACGGAAAGGTCGTCGACATGGTGCTCGAACTGCGCGCACAGGCCAAGAAGAACAAGGACTGGGCCACGTCGGACAAGATAAGGGACGAGCTGTCCGCTGCCGGTTTCGAGGTGAAGGACACCAAGGACGGCGTGACGTGGAAGCTCGACAAGTAGGCCGCCAGCACCACCAACACGCATAACGGCGAAGGAAAGGATGCGCCTAAGCACCCCTACCCTCGCCGTTTTCGTGCCACCCCGACTTCCCTTGCTGTATATCATCAAATGGGGAAGCTCCCCGCAATAAGTAGAAGCACGACCTCTTCGTGATGCAAAAAACGGGGGCACAGGACCGTATTGCCCATAAAATTCTGTACCTTTGCAACCGCTATCCATTCAGACGCATGAAGAAAACTCAAGCCATACACGTTCGTTTTTGGGCATACACCATGCTTCTCACAACGCTTTGCGCCCTTTTCTCCGCACAAAATGCCGTGGCTGGTAAGCAGCCCGAGGTCTTTTCCATTTGGAAAAAACTCTCCAACGAGCAACTGGTAAGGATAGGTCATCAGTTTGCCAACGACCCCGAGCATCCCGACAGTGCCTTGCTCGCCCTCACGATTGTCACCAACCGCTACGACAAGGGGATGAACCGGGAGGAGAAGATACTCGTGCAGCGGGCACAAAGGATGAAAGGCTTCGTCTATCTGTTCCGCTACTACGACTACGCCAAGGCTTACGACTGTTTTATCCACGCCCAGGACATAGCCGAAGAGGTAAATTACATCAGTCCTGCTACTGCCCTTTATTTGGGGCATCTGTTCAGCACCATCGGCGATCAGACCCGTGACCGTGCCGTCCAACAGAAAGCATTGGATTATATGCGCAATGCCTTTAGGGAAGGATTGGCAGTCAAAGACTACAACACTATTAATGTGGCATTCGGCAATGCCATCACGCTGGCTTGGACACTGGGTGAATATGATGCGCTGAAAGAGGAATGGAAAGTTTTCAAGCGGCTGAAGAACGAGGATGCGCCTGAGTTTACACGGTTCAACTTCTACTACTATCAGATGCTAATGTTGCTGAAGGAAAAACGCTATGAGGTTTCGCTTCCGCTGTTTGACAAGCAGGCTGCACTCATGAAAGACGATTGGTCACACTCCCGTTACACTATGACAGCTTTTTACAACAAAGCGCGCGTGCTTGCCTTGTTGGGCAGATACACCGACGCGATAGATCAATTGCTGCGCTGTGAGCACACCAGTCAGAGGTACGGAACAAAAGACATCAGCGTGGAAATCTACCGGCAACTGGCCGAATACCAACAGCACCTGGGAAACAAAGAATTGTCGGCGCACTACCAAAGTCGCTATTTCGCACTGAAAGACAGCATTCTCAACTTGCAGCAATATGCCAATATCAAGGAGCTTTCGTTTGCCGGCAGTCTGCGAAAAGTCAATGAACAGATGGAACAGGGACAGCGCGAGCGGCAGATACTGGCCACGACACTAATCGTCCTCGCTATCATCGCCATCGTCATCAGTCTCTCCCTCTACATATTATATAAGAAGAACCAACAGCTGCGTGCCTCATACAGAAACCTGTACCAGAAGAATCAAGAGGTACTACAGTTGGAAGAAGAGTATAAAAAGCCCCAACTGGAGGAGAAATACAAGCAGTCGCGACTTGGAGAGACGGACAAACAAGCCCTATTTGACAAGGTTCAGCAAATTCTTTCCAACTCCAAGGAGGTATATGAATCAGACTTTTCTCTCAACAGGCTCGCTGAACTGCTGGATTCCTCCTACAAGAAGGTGTCGCAAGTCATCAACGAAAAGGCGGGTTGCAACTTCAATAACCTTGTCAATGAGTACCGCATCAAGGAGGCTTGTAAGCGAATGAACGACACGGAGCAATACGGAAAGTACACCATCGAGGCCATTTCCGCCAGCGTAGGGTTTAAGTCCAGAAGCACCTTTCTGTTGCAGTTCAAACGCGTCACTGGTCTGACACCATCGGAATACCAGCGTGCTCAAAAATCGGACAAATCACTACAAAATTGACATAAAACCCTCATTTTTGCGGTTGAAATCATGATTTCATCCACAAACAACCACTTTTTACTTGACTTTTTCAGCACAATCCACCTAAATTTGCATCAGAGTTTCAAGTCAAAGTTTCATAAAATAGTTCGATTATGAAGAAAAGTTTTATCTTAATGGCGGTCCTGCTCGTGAGCCTCTCCGGCTTCGCACAGACCCTGCTTAAACAGCCAAGCGTCGCAACAGGAAATCCCAACCCGTTGGATGCGGCTCATGGCCTGTCACAAACCGAGCTGCTTGAAGTGGCCAAAGCGCATCGTGGGCAGCAGACAGCGCGTCCATTGCGTCAGAATAAGCCCGTAATGAAGGCTGATGAGGCTGTAGACACGATCAGTTATTTCACCGCCGTGCAAAGTTATTACGACAATTATGTGTACAATGCGGACGGCGGTGCGGTCAAAACATACCAAGTCGGCGTGGCCGTCAACGGGAACCAAGTGACCTTCAAGAACTTCTTCAACCTCTATGACCCCAACAGCTATGCGCCCAACAAGGAATATGAGATGACCGGAACGTATGACGCGAAGGCCAATACCATCACTATCCCAGCCAGTACGACATTCGCCAATGCCACTGTAGTGGGCGAGTTGATGAACTATTACAAAGGAACGCTCATCGCAGGGCGGATAACTGACACGGGAATAATTACCCCTGACGAGAACCTTGTGCTCCATGTGGATGGCAATTTCGACCGCATCTACTCCACAGACCAAGTCATCGCCGTGGCCTTATGGTCACCAGACGGTGCGACAAATTACGGTGTAAGCGCCAGTTCCGCAATGCTCAAAGCCATCAGTATCAACCTTCCGAAAGAGGCGGCTGACCTGTTAGTGTTCCAAAAGAGCCTCAATTTCGGCAGCACCTACTCCACTACGCCTGTCACACGCAAGATGACCATCGTCAATATGGGCAATACGGCTTGCGACTATGCAATGGAAATCACCTCAGACCCAGAGGAAGCCTTCACCGCCGATGCGCTTTCTGGCACCGTTGAGGGTCAAGGGACAAAGGATATCAACTTCACTTTCACCACTCCCACAACGGGCGAGGCCGAAGGTTTGGCCACTATCGAGAACGAAAGCAGCGACGAGCCTTTCAATATTCAGCTCAACGGAACGATACTCCCGCCTCCCGACTTCTCCCCTATCGTCAAATACGGTGACTTCGACTTCTCAACCGACATTACATACCCATTCTTCCTTGACAAGATTGACGGCAAGCAAGTGGCACGCTCGGCCGCATTGAAATATAGCCGCGCCTCTTCCAAGATGGATGTTACCTTTACTGTACCTGAGGGTCAGATGGGTAAGGTGTCGTGGAAAGGTATATGCGAGAAGGCTGGGTACTATTACTCCGGCGGTTTCTTTGTGGACGACCTCGCTACTCCGTACAAAGTGTACAGCGAAAACTACAACGACGCATCCGAAGTCATTGAATTCGCACCGGGAACTCACACCATCCGTTTCCAATTCGACTGCTATTCCAACGTGCAAGATCAAACTTCAATAGATAACAGCCGCTACTACATCTGGGATCTTGCCCTCGATACCTATGAGCTTGAGCCTGATGCAGCTGCCCTCAAGGACTCAGTGGCCAACGTAGGATTCTCCATCATCGGTGAGGATGGGAAAGCTACAGCCACAGATAACGTCGTGATTACCAACAAAGGGGAGAACAACCTGAGCCTCATCAGTGTCACTTCCGACAATTCAGACTTCTCTGCCACGACAAAGGTAGAGCCTGTATCCACGATGAAGGACCTCGTTATTCCTGTCACTCTCTCCACCAACACCCCTGGTGACAAGACCGCCAACCTGACCATTAAGACCTCTGCCGGCACCTTCAAGGCCACGGCCAAGGGCACAGTCATCGGACAACAGGACTTCTCAAAGGTGGTAACTGAGGGGTATGAGTACATGAACGTAGTGAATGATCCCACCTATCCATACATCATTGATGGCGATTCTGCCTATAATGCCAACGCCAATTACGATGACGACGCATCCTGCTTATCTCAGGTTACGTTCAACTTCACCATCCCCGAGGGCAAACTCGGCACGCTGTCTTGGGACGGATATACTTTCGACCAGAACGACTACAGTGGCGACTTGGGCACATTGGACATCAAGTCATCTAAAAAATACTACACGCTCTCAAAGTTTGCGACAGGCGATGCAAGCTCACAATCCTACGTTGACAAGCAAGGAGGTGACGCTTCCTTCCTCACCTTTATTCCCGGCACCCACTACATCAGCTTCCAATACACGCGCAACGGTGATGGTGTGAAGGTGGGAAAGAGCATGTTCTCCTTCAAGAACCTCAAGCTTCATGTCGTAGATTTCACGGAGCACTCTGCCGAGTTGCTCGAGGATAAGGCCGACTTCAAGTCCTGCTACGTTGGTCCGAATCGATGGTCAAAGGCCACCGTCACGCTCAAAAACACGGGAAGTGCTGACCTTACCGTCGATACCATCATCGGAGCTGGCCCGTTCTCTGGAGCTGGCGCATACGAAACGGCCGCTTACGGCAAGACTATCCCTGTCACTCTGTTCTTCTATCCAAAAGAAAAGGGTGTGTTCAGCAACAATATTATCATCCGTACCAATGCTGGTGACTTCACTGTCGCCTGCACAGGAAAGACCCTTGACGACACGGGACTCATCTATAATGGGGACCTCGAAGACGATTGCTACAACTGGAACGCCTATGATGCGGACGGTGACGGCAACACTTGGACGACGGCCTACATGCTCTTTGGAGGCGGACAAACCGAAGAACAGTACAGCCGCTACTGCCACAGCGGAAGCAATCTGCTGGGTTCGGCATCCATGTCATCCTCTTATGCCCCACTCACCCCAGACAACTGGGCTGTATCTCCTGCCATTACGATTCCCGAAGAGGGCGGTGTACTTTCCTATTATGTCGCATCCCTGGATCCTGAACATTGCGCGGAGAACTACACTGTCTACGTTTCAGAGACCAATGACTATACCCGTATCGATGCCGAAGGCACCGTACTCTACGACGGTCTCTTTGAGCTTCCCGAGCAATACGACCGCATTCCGTGGAGCCACTACGAGTACAACCTCGACCAGTACAAGGGAAAGACCATCTACGTGGCCTTCCGTCACCACGACTGCACAGGACAATACCTGCTTATGATTGACGACATCAGCGTCTACCAGCATGGTTATGAGCCTTCAACTGGAGTCGACGGCGTGACCACCACAGACAATGCCAACGAGGTGAAGAGCATCTACTCCCTCGACGGTCAGCAGCGCGGCAAGCTGCAGCGCGGCGTAAACGTGGTCCGGATGGGCGATGGAAGCACACGCAAAGTGCTTATTAAGTAATATGAATCTTCATGACGTAAGTGCCGTTTTGGCGCTTACGTCATGATTCTATTGGGTTAATACTAAATTGATTAGAATATGAAACATTCCCTACTTTTCCTCTTCTTTCTACTTGTCTCCGTGTTTTCGGCCCATGCCCAAGCCACAAGGATGAGCATTGGCTACGTGGATGGCGAGGTTAACACAACGGGAACTGACGGATTCTCTATCAACAGCAAGGACGCATGGGTCTCTGGAGCTGTATATATCCCTGCGGATAAAGTACGCATCTATGCCGGCAACCATATCGACTCCATCCATGCCGGACTGGCCTCGCGCCTGAATGTCGACTCGCTGCGTGTTTGGGTGCGCACGAGCTTGACGGGCGAGGACCTCGCAAGCGGTGCCATCAGCGGAAAGAGCGGCAGCAACCCACGCGCTGCAAAGGGCTGGAACACTGTCGGACTGGACCATCCCTATGCGATAGGCGATGCGTCTGAGGGACTATACATAGGCTACAGCTACCACCAGAAGGGCAACACCGTGGCCCTGTCGGTGGTCAACCGCCCGCAACCCAACGCGCTATTCGTGCAGCTGGGCACTGAGGCCGACTGGCAAGACCGCAGCGCCGAGGGGGCATTGGCCATCGAAGCCTACGTCTATGGCGACCAACTCCCCAAGCACAACCTCACACTGACCTCGCTGGCCGTGCCCAAAGCATTCATCATCGACAAGGGTACGCTTGCCGTGAACGCGCAAGTGCGCAACAATGGTGCGGAGAGCATCACGGGATTCGACGCAATATGCAGCATCGACGGGCTGGATGAGACCTGCACGGCACACATCGATGAGACCATTGCCTACGGGGAGACTCGCGACGTAACCTTCACCATCACGCCGTCCATCACCTCTGGCACGCCCTCGAATCGCACATTGAACGTCACAATAGACCATTTGACAGAGGGTAAGGACGTGTACATGAGCGACAACACGCTCTCCACCCCCTTTGAAGTCATCGAACATGACTTCACACGCAACGTATTGGTGGAGGAATTCACCACAGAGAAGTGCATCAACTGCCCCCGTGTAGCTGGATACTTGCACAAAGCACTGCAAGATGAGCGCGTTGCCGGGCGCGCCATAGCCCTTTGCCATCACGCTGGATATTATACCGACTGGCTGACCATACCCTCCGATGAGGAATATCTATGGTTCTTCGGCAGCGAAGGGCCATCCGCTCCCGCCATGATGTTCGACCGCGTCGCCATGGACGGCGAAAGCACGGTCTGCCTGCCCAATTCTGCCGACGAGATTGTGCTCCGCATACAGGACCGTATGAGTCAGACGGCCTACGTCTCCATCAACCTCAATGCCGAGGTAGATGCCGAAGACCATAGCCTGCTCCATGTCACCGTGAAGGGAGACAGACTGAAAGAGGGCTTCACAAAGCATGACCCACGCATCAGCGTCGTGCTCTATGAAGACAACATCAACGCCCGCGCACAGGAAGGCGGCGGCACCGACTTCGTCCATCAGCACGTAAGCCGCTGCGTGA
This sequence comes from Prevotella sp. UBA7551, assembly GCA_002479145.1. GTDB lineage: Bacteria > Bacteroidota > Bacteroidia > Bacteroidales > Bacteroidaceae > Prevotella. Next base: position 13,623 of record DLLX01000032.1, read on the forward strand.
ACAGCACATGGGGTGATGTCATTGAGTGGAATGGCGACTCCTATTCCTACACTTGCGACCTGACCCTGCGTGACGACTATGTGAAAGAAAACCTTGGCGTGGTAGCCTACGTGTGGGACTACGACACGGAAAATCCCACCCTGTGTGAGGTGGCCAACGCTGCCAGCATCGCATGGGACAAGGTAGCCAACAGCATTGCCGCACCCATGGCCAACGAAACCAGTCTGGCTCGCTACTACACCCTGGACGGACGCGAGGTGAACGAGTCGGCACGGGTGCCGGGCATCTACCTTGTGAAGAAAGGCAACAAGGTGAATAAGGTGGTCGTCAAGTAGGCTTCTCACAACAACTCAACCATCAAAAGGGACGCGCACTGAGGTTCGCGCCCCTTTTTCGTGCCACTCCGACTTCCCATTACTTCTGAAAAATCTTCATGGAGCCGTCCCATCGCTTGTGGGATTGAACGATGCAGAAGGCAAATAGGTAACGCTTTGAAAATCAAGTGAATACGAATCACTATAAAATAGAACCCAAAACACGCAGGTTTTTAAATTAAAAATTTCAAGTTTTTAATTTATTTTTCTCTGGTTTTTAAATTAAAAATATTTCCACACCATTCCTATTGCACAGCCATCTGTCCCCTTTTCCCACGCAAGGTGTGTCCCATCCGGATGGGGTTGGTGCAAAAATCGCCTATCCCTCTACAATAAACCCGTTGGTTGTGCGTTATATTGAATATGTACGCCTAAAGAATTTAATTACGTAATTACCAATAACAAGTATGAAAAAATCACTTCTTTTTGCCGCGGCAATGCTCGCTTTGGGCACGCAGGCAAAGGCTGACGAGGGCATGTGGACGCTCTACAACCTGCCGGAGGCCGTGTATCAGCAGATGAGGGCCGAGGGATTCGAGCTGAGTCAGGCCCAACTCTACGGCGCACCCGACGCTTTGAGCAACTATGTGGTCAACTTCGGCGGCTATTGCTCGGGCGTAGTGGTCAGCCCCAACGGCCTGGTCTTCACCAATCACCACTGCGGTTTCTCGGCCATCAACGCCCACTCCACCGTGGAGCACGACTACATGATCGACGGTTTCTACGCCAAGAGCTATGCGGAGGAGCTGCCCAACGAGAACTTGTTTGTGTCGTTCATGAAGAATCAGGCCGACATCACCGGCAAAGTGGCCGACTTGCTCAACGGACAGACCTATTCGCGCAAGGAAGAGCTGCTCGACTCGCTGGAGAATGCCATGACCGACTCGGTGAAAACCATCGACAAGACGCTCCATGTGACCATCAAGCCGTTCTATGAGGGCAACAAATACTACGCCATGACGTATCAGGACTTCCCCGATGTGCGTCTGGTGTTCACCATTCCCAAGTCGATGGGCAAGTTTGGCGGCGAGACCGACAACTGGATGTGGCCGCGTCAGACCTGCGACTACTCGGTGTTCCGCATCTATGCCGACCCGAAGACCAACGGTCCGGCAGAATATTCCAAGGACAACGTGCCCTACCGCCCGGAGAGATGGGCGCCGGTGAGCCTTCAGGGCTATGAGCCGGGCAGCTTTGCCATGACCATCGGCTACCCCGGATCGACGAGCCGCTACCTCTCCAGCTACGGAATCCAGCAGCGGCGCGACATTGGCAACGCCATCCGCATACAGAGTCGCAAAATCAAGTTGGGCATCATGAAGAAGCACATGGCCATGAGCGAGAAGACGCGCATACAGTATGAGGATGCCTACGTGGGCGCGGCCAACTACTACAAGAACTCTATCGGCATGAATCACTGCATCGACTCCATCGGATTGATCAGCGAAAAGGCGGCCTTTGAGCAAAAGATACAGCAATGGCTGGCCTCGGGCGCGTCGAAAGACCCGTATGTGAACGTCGACTTCAAGGCCCTCAAGCAGACCTATGCCGACGTTGCAGCGCCCAAGCATGCCCTGGGCTATGCGCAGGAGTCGTTCTTTGGCGTCTCCGAACTGTTCAACCGCGGTCTCCAACTCTTGACATCACGCGGTCTGGAGGTCAAGGGTGGCGACGACGAGGAGAAGCAATATGTAGAGTTTGCAGACAACAGCGACGCATGGAACCTGGCACTCGACAAGGAGCTGACGGCCGCCATGCTGAAGAACTACGCTGAGCAGGTGCCCGAGAAGTACTGGCCCGCCTTCTTCAAGACTACGGTGCAGGCCAAGTTTGGCGGCGACTTCACCAAGTACACCGAGTGGCTCTACAAGAAGTCGGCACTGCTGAAGAAGGGCAAAAAGTTCTTCCTCAAGGACATGAAGAAGACGGCCGAGGATCCAGCTTTGGTGGCGATGGACGACATCATCAAAGTCTATAACCAGATTATCAGCGAATATGAGCCAGCAGAGATTGCCATCCAGGAGCAGGAGAAGAAACTTTGCGAGGCCAAAGTGCAGATGGAAATGGACCTGCCTCACTACAGTGACGCCAACTTTACCATGCGGTTGAGCTACGGACAGGTAGGCGGTTACCTGATGGGCGGACACGACAGCGGCTACTATACCGACGCTGCGAGCATCGTCAGCAAGATGGATCGCGCCGCAGAAGTGGAAGAATACGCCGCACAACCCATCATGCGACAGCTCATGACGGCCAGCGACTACGGACGCTACCAGGACAAGAAGACGGGCAAGATGCAGCTTTGCTTCCTCACCAACAACGACATCACGGGCGGAAACAGCGGATCGCCCATCTTCAACGGCAAGGGACAGCTCATCGGACTGGCCTTCGATGGCAACTGGGACAGCCTGGCCTCGGACATCAACTTCGACCGCAAGCTCGCCCGCTGCATCGGTGTGGACGTGCGCTACATGCTCTATCTGATGGACAAGTGGGGGCATGCCGATCGTCTGCTGCAGGAAATCAATCCGCAATAAGCCCTTTGTCCCTGCCTTTTCGCGGCCATAGTGTGCCGTAGCGAAAGAGAAGAGACAGCTTTACAGGACTTTACCCACTATGGCGGGGAGACAGTCTGGCCGAATCAAAGGCCAGGGGTCTCCCCGTTTTTCATGCTTAAAGGGCAGAGCGTCTGGGGAAATAAAAATCCTTAAATGGCGGGAAAAGTATTGTTTTTTTTGTACTTTTGCCGATTATAGAGTTATTATGGTCAAGATAGAGGTCATCAACAAAGGGCGGCATCCGCTTCCTGAGTATGCGACAGCACAGAGTGCGGGCATGGATTTGCGTGCCAACATCTCCGAATCCATCATCCTCCAGCCACTGGAGCGGCGGCTCATCCCCACCGGACTGTACATCGCACTGCCCAAAGGCTGCGAGGCACAGGTGCGACCCCGCAGCGGACTGGCCCTGAAACACGGCATCACAGTGCTCAACTCGCCCGGCACCATCGACTCCGACTACCGTGGCGAGGTGATGGTACTGCTGGTCAACCTCTCGCAGGAGGCCTTCACCGTCAACGATGGGGAGCGTATCGCACAATTGGTTGTAGCCCGTCATGAGCAGGCGGAGCTGGTTTCGGTCGATACCCTCGACGACACCGAGCGCGGAACGGGCGGCTACGGACACACGGGAGTGGGATGATGGGCACACCAGCCACACCACGTTGTAAACTATCAAAGACTTCCAAACCATATAATAAGGAGAGAAAAAGACATGGGTAACATTCCTTTCATGCGCCGATGGACCATGGCACGTGCCGTCTGGCTGGCACTTTTGCTTGTCATGACAGTCCCCCAGTCCATGGCCGCACGCCCTGAACAGGCCGACACCGTGACCCGACGGCTGAGCTACAACGACCTCAGACGCTACCAATACTTCTTCCTGGGGGGGCTTGTTCAGGAGGAAAAGGGCAATCTCGCGGCGGCATTCGACCTCTATCGCCACGCTTTGGAAATCAATTTCAACGACCCGGAGGTGTATTCCAGGATTGGAATCCTCTATTTTTCGCTCAAACAGCCCGACAAAGCGCAGGAATGCTTAGAAAAAGCCGTCCGTCTCGACTCCACAAATGTCAATTATCTGCAGAATTTGGCGCAGATATACTACATCCAAGAGCAGTACATGCGTGCCATAGAGACCTATGAGCAACTGTACAGCTACGACAAAAGCCGGACGGATGTACTGAATATTCTACTCAATCTCTATGGCCACACCCAGCAATATGACAAGGCACTCGGCGTGCTCGACCGCATTGAGCTGACCGAGGGAGTAAGCACGCAGACCGTCTTCTCACGAATGCATATCTATGTCTTGCAAGGCGAGGGCCAGAAATCGAAGAATGTGCTGGTCGATCTCGTGAAGAAGAACCCCTACGACAACAACTATAAGCTGATGTTGGGCAACTGGCTGATCAATGATGGGCACACCAAGGAGGCGCGCAAGGTCTTGCAAGAGGTGCTCAGGGAGGAGCCCCGCAACGTGTTGGCACGCACGTCAATGCTCGATTATTATGAAGCCACCAAGCAAAAGGACAAGTATCATGAGCTTCTGTGGGACCTATTGGGCAGCAAAGACACCCCTTTCGACAGCCGCTGCGCACTTACCCTGCACGCAATACAGCAACTCATGGACGACTCCGACAGCACAAAAATGATGGAAGTGTTCGACCATGCCCTTGCCGCCCCGCAAGAAAAAGCGGACATCTACCTACTCAAAGCCTCAGCAATGGTGCAGAGAGACTTTCCCATTGCGGACATCAAGGCGGTCTGCAGGGAAGCCCTAAAAATCGAACCCGACAATAGCAATGCCCAAGGTCTCCTCTTACGACTTATGGGGGCGGAAAGAAAATATGATGAAATCATAGACTTCTGCCGGTCGGCACAGCAGTACAGTCCCAGCAACATGGACCTTTACTACTACAAAGGCTTTTCGGAATACCAACTGAAGGAAAACGACGACGCGCTCAGCTCATTGCAAAAGGCCGTCGAACTGCGCAACGAAGACGCCGATTCCACCATCCTGAGCGACAGCTACATGCTCATGGGCGAGATCTATCACGAGAGAATGTTGAACAAGGAGTGCTATGCCGCCTACGACAGCTGCCTCTATTATCAGCCGGACAACTTCGGTGCGATGAACAACTACGCCTATTACCTCTCGCAAGACAAGGGAAGCAACCTGAAAAAGGCAGAGGAAATGAGCCGCAAAACGGTGCAGGCATACCCCGATAACGCCACTTTCCTCGACACCTACGCCTGGATTCTCTTCAAGGAGAAGCGGTATGGCGATGCGAAGAGTGTCATTGAGCACGCCATGCGGTGCGACTCCGCACTCAACAATGTGGTGATAGAGCACTGCGGCGACATACTCTACATGGCAGGAGAGCCGGAACGGGCGCTCGAACTGTGGAAGGAAGCAGCAAAGAAGGGAAATGCCAGCGCGACGCTGCAGCGGAAAATAGAACTCAAAAAATACATAGAAGAATGAAGACAAGACATATTTTGCTCCTCACCGCACTCATGACGACCGCCGCAGCGTGCGGAACGCCACGGCACATGGGCTACACAAGTGCCGCAACAGAGGCCATTGCCACGCCCCATGCGGCAAAAACAAGCGATGCGGAAGGCCTCCGCTTCATGCAGCGGGTGGCAGACAACGCCCTCTACCAGAAGAACCTGGTGGCTGGAATCGACTTCACCCTGGAGCGGAACGGCAGCAAAATCTCCGTGCCGGGCATCCTCAGGATGCGCAAGGACAACGTTATCCGACTGCAACTCCTCATTCCTTTCGTCCGGACAGAGGTGGGACGCATGGAGTTTACGCCCGAAGGCGTGCTCTTTGTCGACCGGCTGCACCACCAATACGTCAAGGCCAGCTACGCCGAAGTGGACTTCCTGCGCGACAACGGCATCACGTTCTACTCGCTCCAGGCACTCTTCTGGAACCAGCTCCTGCTCCCCGGAGAGCAGAAAGTGGGCGAGTCGCAGCTCAAAGCCTTCACCCCGGACCTTGAAAAGGGCGAGACCGTGCCCGTGAGGCTCCACGACGGCAAGATGGATTACGAGTGGTCCGTCGACAAAGGCAGCGCGCAAATCCGCTCTGCCCTCATCACTTACAAAAGCGCAGGGCACGGAACATCGACCCTACGGTGGCAATACGACGACTTCCAGGGCTTCGGATCGAAGCAATATCCACGCTATCACGACGTGACCGCGCAGACTTCAGCCACGGGAAAGCCGATGACGATCCGCTTCACACTCCAACTCAACGACATAAAAGCCGACAACAACTGGGACAGCAGCACCTCCTTGTCGGGCAAATACAAGCAAGTGCCTTTGGAAGAGGTACTTGAAAAACTCATCCAACTCTAAATGAAGCACTTTATCCTATATCTCATCATCGTCCTGCTCTGTGGGATGGGGACGGCCTCGGCACAGAACTCACAGGCGCGACACAAGAAAAAGAAGGCGCAAACGGAAGCCAAGGCGAAGGCGACTACACGCAAAACGTCTGCCAAGAAGGCGCATCCGGCGAAGCAACAGCACAAGGAACGCAGAGACAACCGGAAGAAAGCAGCACCACAAAGGAAGAAGAATGCCACTCCACAGCAGAAGAAGAGAAACGCTACACAGCAGCACCCGCAATACACGCCCACAAAGAAAATCAAGGGACTACAGCAGGAAAACCAGCGCATCAAGCAGGAAATCAAGCAGCACGAGGCCGAATACCAGGAGAAGCAGCGCGATGTGGACAGCCGGTTGAGCCGAATCATCACCCTCGACACCGAGATTGACCAGCACCAGAGGGACATCGACCACATCACCCACGACATCCACGGCATCGACGACAACATAGGCATCCTCAAGTCGCAGCTCCAACACCTTGAGCTGCAGCTCGGAGAACGCCGCGCCCGGTTCATCCGCTCCATGCGATACATGGCGCGTCACCGCAGCATACAGGACAAACTGATGTTTGTCTTCTCCGCAAAGAGCCTCTCGCAGATGTACCGCAGGCTGCGGTTTGTGCGCGAATACGCCGCCTACCAGCGCGCACAGGGCGAGAAGCTGCAACTGCAGCAACGCCAGATAGACGACAAGCGCGCACAGCTGGGACACATCCGCCAGCAGAAGAGCAACCTGCGCTACAAGGGCAAGCAGGCACAGGCCGCCGTCACACAGAAGAAGGCCGAGCAGGAGAGCGTGGTCGCCTCGCTGCAGAAGGACCAGCAGGTGCTACAAGGGGTGATCAACCAGCGCCGAAAGCAGCAACAAGCCCTCGATGCCCAGATAGACCGGCTCATCAACATCGAGATTCAGAAAGCCCGGCAACGTGCCGCGGCTGAGGCAAAGAAGCGGGCTGGCGAGCGTGCGGCGCAGGCTGCGGCACGCGCCAAGGCCCTGGCGAAGAAGCGTGAGGTCGCCAAGCGGGCCGCAGAGGAGAACGCCCGCCGAGTGGCGGAGGCGAAAAAACGCGAGGCGGAGGCACAGAGACGCGCCGAGGCGGCCAGAAGAAAAGCCAAAGAGGAGGCTGAAAGGGCTGAGAGAGAGCGCAAACGCGCTGAAGAAGAAGCCCGTCAGGCCAAGAAAGAGCAAGACAGAATCAAGGCAGAGCAGCGTGCGCGCGCGGCAGAGCGGCAACGGAAGGATGCCGAAGCACAAAGACAGCGCGCTGAGCAGCAGGCCCGCGAGGCAGAAGCCAACCGGCAGGCAGCAGAACGCAAGGCCGCAGCAGAGCGCAAACGCCACGAACAGGCCATGAGGGCAGAGCAGCAGCGTGCCGAAGCGGCCAACGACGCCGACCTTTCATCAGCCGACAGGGCCATGACGGGGAGCTTTGCCAACGCCAAAGGCCGGCTGCCGATGCCGCTGTCGGGAAGGATTGTCAGCCACTTCGGCGGATACAACGTGGAGGGGCTGTCGAACGTGAAGCTCAGCAACTCGGGTATCAACATCAAGGGAGCCAGCGGGGCACCGGTAAGAAGCGTCTTCAAGGGCGAGGTGAGCAGCATCTTCGGCTATGGAGGTACCATGGTGGTCATGGTTCGCCACGGTGCTTACATCACGGTCTATGCCAACCTGCGCACCGTCAGCGTACACCAAGGACAGAAGGTGGGCACGGGACAGACGCTGGGCACAGTAGGATCAAACGGCATCTTGCAGTTCCAGCTCCGCAAAGAGACCGCCAAACTCAATCCAGAGGCATGGCTGAGATAAGCCGACTGCGGCCGAAAGGCTGACGACAAGCGAATACTACGGGGGGCTATGGCGCAAGAACCATAGCCCCCCTGTTGTAGATGGACAAATCTACTGGACCACAACCCCAATCTATCATTAGACCAAAATAGGCCAAAAAACAAGAAAATTTTCCCGTTTTCCGACGAAATCCAACGACCGACTTGAGATAAATAGACTTTACAAAAGATCACTCTGCTACAAGACCACAATGCGCTTGCGCCACCATTCAGTCCATTTCGCCTTGCCAAAGAGCCGATATGGGCACGCAATATCGGCTGAAACGCGCTGCAATTCAGCCCCTTTGGCAATGCGATTTAGCCCATATCGCAAGTCATTGATTATCAGTATGTTTACTAAGTGCATTTTTACCCTTCATCCTTTAAACAGATGCCATAGCCAATGCGAGTCACTCAAGGAAGGCCAAGAAGTTGAAGGTAAAAGTGTATTACAATTCTACTGGCTTCCCAACTATTTGCAACCCTCCTCCAGTCACGCCTTCCATCGCTCTCAGCCGTGGCCCAACGTCACTCGCAGCTGGCGCACGATAAATCACCGGGGCGTGCGGAAGCCCTGCCTGAAAGAGCCCCGTCAGGCAGGCGTCAGAGCACATTGGCGATGGCATATTTTTGGTCACAGGCGGAAAATACTTCCCCGATAATTTCCCATTCTGCCAAAATTATGCTATTTTTGCAACTTAATAAATAGAAAGAATACGCTATGCAGCTGAACTGTCATTTATCTGTTCTCATCCACGAAGCAGCCAAACACTATGGCACCAAGCCCGCCATCACCTTCCGAACCTTCGGGAGCCTAAAATGGAAGAGCGTCTCGTGGAATCAATTCTCGACACGTGTCAAGCAGGTTTCCAACGCCTTGCTCAACCTTGGCAGCAAGCCTGGCGACACGATAGCCGTGTTCTCTCAAAATTGTATCCAGTATCTTTACACCGATTTCGGTGCCTATGGCGTGAAAGTCAAGACAGTTCCGTTCTACGCCACCAGCTCCGAGCAGCAGATACAGTACATGATTCAGGATGCCGGCGTGCGCTTCTTGTTTGTCGGAGAGCAGGAGCAGTATGACAAGGCACACCGCGTCATCGCCCTTTGTCCGACCCTGGAGCGCGTGATCATCTACGACCCCAGTGTCCGCATCAGCCCCAATGACCCCAATGCGCTGTACTTCAGCGACTTCATCAAGCTCGGAGAGAACCTCCCAAGGCAGTCGGAAGTGGAGAAATTGTGGGCAGAAGCGAGCGACGACGACATCTGCAACATTCTCTATACCAGTGGCACGACGGGCGACAGCAAGGGAGTCATCCTCACCTACGGACAGTACCGCGCCGGCATAGCGGCCAACCAGAAGTGCGTTCCCATCTGTGACCAAGACCGGGTGATCAACTTTCTGCCCTTCACCCACATCTTTGAGCGCGCCTGGTCCTACCTGTGCCTTTCCGTTGGTGCGCAGCTGATTGTCAATACCTACCCGAAGGAGATACAGGAGAGTATGCGCGAGACCCATCCCACGTGCATGTCGGCCGTCCCGCGCTTCTGGGAGAAGGTCTATACCGCCGTGAAGGAGCGCATGGACCAGTCCTCCCCCATGCAGCGGAAGCTGATGCGGCACGCCATAGCGGTGGGTCGCAAGCGCAATGTGTACTATCGTGGGCGCGGAAAGCGCGTGCCCCTCCATGTGGAAATGGAGTATCAGTTCTACAACCGCACCGTGCTCAGCCTGATAAGGAAGCAAATCGGCCTGGAATCGCCCCACATCTTCCCCACCGCCGGAGCCTATGTGTCGCCCGAGGTGGAGGAGTTCGTCCACTCCATCGGCATCCCGATGGTTGTCGGCTACGGCCTGACAGAGAGTCTGGCCACTGTGTCCTGCGACCATTTGGACAAGCCTTTCACGATAGGCTCGGTGGGGCGGCCCATCGACGGCATCGAAATCAAGATTGGCGACAACAACGAAATCCTGCTCAAAGGGCCGACCATCACCAAGGGTTACTTCAAGCGCGACACGGCAAATGCCGAGGCTTTCGACACCGACGGGTTCTTCCACACTGGCGATGCGGGCTACCTGAAGGACGGAGAGCTGTTTCTCCAGGAGCGCATCAAGGACCTCTTCAAGACCAGCAACGGCAAGTATGTCGCCCCGCAGATGGTGGAGGGCCTGCTGCTGGTGGACAAGTTCGTAGACCAGGTGGTCGTCATCGCCGACCAGCGGAAGTTTGTCTCCGCACTTATCGTGCCCGAGTTCGGCACCCTGGAGAAGTGGGCAAAGCAGCATGGGGTGCCCTATGCCACAAGGGAGGAGCTTTGCGCGAATGCCACTGTGCACGAGATGATGGCCGAGCGCATCATGACGCTTCAGCAACAGCTGGCCCCTTATGAGCAGATTAAGCGGTTCACGCTCCTCAGCAGCCACTTCTCGATGGAGAACGGGGAGCTGACCAACACGCTCAAACTGCGCCGGAGGGTAATCTACAAGAACTATGCCGAGGCCATTGACAAGATGTACGAATAGCCGAACCCGCCACATAATCACACAGAAAAGACCATGATTACAGCCGAACAACTGAAAGATGTGCAGCAACGCACGGAGGCATTGCACCGGTATCTGAACATCGATCAGAAGAAAATAGAATACGAAGAGGAGCAGCTCCGCACACAGGCACCCGACTTTTGGGACGACCCTAAGCGCGCAGAGGCGCAGATGAAGAAGGTGAAAAGCATCGAGAAGTGGCTAAAAGGCTACGAGGAGGTGCGCACGCTCTGCGAAGAACTGACCCTCGCCGTGGAGTTTTTCAAGGACGATATCGTCAGCGAGAAAGAGGTTGATGCCGACTATGACAAGGCCGTCAAGGCCATCGAGGCGCTCGAGCTGCGCAATATGCTCCGGCAAGAGGAGGACCCGATGGATGCCGTACTGAAGATAAACTCGGGTGCGGGGGGCACGGAGAGCCAGGATTGGGCACAGATGCTCATGCGAATGTACATGCGTTGGAGCGAGGCACAGGGCTACAAGGTCACCATCACCAACCTTCAGGAGGGCGATGAGGCCGGAATCAAGAGCGTGGAGATGACCATCGAGGGCGAATATGCCTACGGTTATCTCAAGAGTGAGAACGGAGTGCACCGCCTTGTGCGCGTAAGCCCGTTCAATGCGCAGGGAAAACGCATGACGAGCTTTGCTTCCGTGTTTGTCACTCCGCTGGTAGACGACACCATTGAGGTCTATGTCGACCCCGCAAAGGTGAGCTGGGACACCTTCAGATCGAGTGGAGCAGGCGGCCAGAACGTCAACAAGGTGGAGTCGGGCGTAAGGCTTCGCTACCAATACGAGGACCCCGACACGGGCGAAAAGGAAGAAATCCTCATCGAAAACACCGAGACGCGCGACCAACCCAAGAACCGCGCCAAGGCCATGCTGCTCCTCAAGAGTCAGCTCTACGACCGCGCGCTGAAGAAAAAGCAGGCCGAACAGGCGAAGATTGAGGCGGGAAAGAAAAAGATTGAGTGGGGAAGCCAGATCAGAAGCTACGTCTTCGACGACCGACGGGTGAAGGATCACCGCACGGGCTACCAGACTTCGGATGTCGATGGGGTCATGGACGGGAAGATTGACGGCTTCATCAAGGCTTATCTGATGGAGTTTGCCGCTGCCGATGCGGCCAAAGAGTAGGCAGAAAGGGGCTGGTCAGCCCGAAATAAGAGGAATAATCAACCAATAACCAAGATAACATTATGAGCGAAAAGAGCAAAATGAACCGCAAGCAGCGTGAGGAATTGCAGGAGAAGAAGGCACAAAAAATCGTCGCATACATCTTCGGCGGTCTGATTCTTCTGGGACTTCTCTTCCTCGTTTACACGACTATCCTCATGAACTAAGCCGGCCATGCCGAGCCTTACGATTTACCTTATCAATGAGCGGACTGGAGATTGAGCGGAAATTCCTTGTGCGCAAGGATTCCAACTGGAAGCAAATGGCCACGTCGTGCACCCATATCAGGCAGGGATACTTCGCCTGTGCCAACACGGTGCGCGTCCGTCTGCGCGACGACAAGGCCTACCTGACCATCAAAGGGCCTTCTCTCGACGGCGGATTGAGCCGCTATGAGTTTGAGAAAGAGATTTCTCCCGACGAGGCGGAGCACCTATTGCAGCTCTGTGCACCGGGTATCATCGACAAACGGCGCTACATCGTCCCCTACGAGGGGCACACCTACGAGGTCGATGAGTTCTACGGCGACAACGAAGGACTCGTGATGGCGGAGGTAGAGCTGCGCAGCGGCGGTGAGTCCTTTGCCCAACCACCATTCCTCGGACCCGAGGTGACGGGCGACTCCCGCTTCTACAACAAGCAGATGCGGGTAAACCCGTTCAAGAATTGGCGCGCCACCTTGCCCAAAGCATACCAATAAGGGTGGCCAATGCAGCCCCCACCATGTCGGCAAGGAGGTCGAGCCAATCGCCGCTTCGGCGTCCACCGGTGCAGTAGGCCTGCAATATCTCGATGACACCACCCATCAACGTGGGCATCAACCCGACATAGACGAGCAGCCTTCCCGCACTCATGGGGTGGCCGTTTGCCCGGTTATGCTCGATGACAATCGCCAAACCCAGCGCCAGATACATTACGGCGTGGGTCCATTTGTCTATCAACCGCACATTGTCCAGCGACGTTTCGGGAATGCTCATGAAGCACAATGTCCACACAATGACCACCAACAGCATGGTCAACTTATAGTTTCTTACCTGTTGCAGCATTTTATTTTGTTGTTGATTCAGCCATAATGGCGACGTGACCCGCACTTGAAAGCGACCCGTCCCGCCCATGATGGAGACTTGCCCCATGCCCTACTGCCTGACGCCTCCGCCCACATCAGTCAGGGATTGTGGCGCATAGATAAGAAAACAGGAGACACACATCCTCGTCAAAGGTGCGTGTCTCCTGCTTTCGTCGTGCCTCCGCGCCAAGCGGAACGACGATTTACTTACCGTGATTCTCGTCAGAGACGGTGAGCTTCTTGCGGCCTTTAGCGCGACGGCTGGCCAAGACGCGACGGCCATTCTTGCTGGCCATTCTCTCGCGGAAGCCGTGCTTGTTGACGCGACGGCGGTTGTGTGGCTGGAATGTTCTTTTCATTGTTGCTTATCTTTTATTGTTTATTATCATCACAAAGCCCCACGGGAAAGGAGAACCCATTCCCGTTACGGGCTGCAAAATTACAGATTCTTTTTGAATTGACCAAAGATTCAATCAGTTTTAGGCCGTCAATTCATGATTTTTCACCAAAAATGCACGCCCAAAGCAGCTTTTCCGTACCAGATTGAGAATAAAAAGCCACAAATGCTTTGCCATTCGACTGATTTACTGTAACTTTGCAACCGCTTAACTGACTATCCATCAGGAGACTTTTCTGAATGAAAAAGCAGGTGGTCCAAGATGAAAAATAAAGCGTCTTCACGCCAAAAAGAAAGCAATAAAAATAAGGACATAAATCAAAAGCAGAATTATGATTAATTCACAGGAGATTAAAATCGGCACATGCATACGCATGGACGGCAAGATTTGGACTTGCATCGACTTCCAGCACCGCAAGCCGGGCAAAGGAAACACGGTCATGATCATTAAGTTGAAGAACGTCAGCGATGGCCGTGTGCTTGAGCGCACCTTCCAGATTGGCTTCAAACTGGAGGACGTTCGTGTGGAGCGCCGCCCCTACCAGTACCTTTATGAGGACCCGACGGGCATGATTTTTATGAATCAGGAGACGTTTGAGCAGATCCCCATCCCCCGTCACCAGATTCAAGGAGTCGACTACATGAAGGAAGGCGACGTGGTAGAAGTCGTCACCGACACCTCCGACGGCACGGTATTGCTTGCCGAGATGCCCGCCAAGACCACTTTGAAGGTCACACAGTCCGAGCCGGGCGTGAAAGGCAATACCGCCACCAACGCCACCAAGCCCGCCACAGTCGAGACCGGAGCCACCGTCCGCGTGCCGCTCTTCATCAATGAGGGCGAGACCATACAGGTAGACACCCGCGACGGAAGCTACCTCGGCCGCGTCAACGCATAATTCCACCCACCATAGACATAGCCCTGTGCGCCCACTTCAGGTAAGGCGCAAGGGCTATTTTTTTGTCCACACCCCATACTACAGCCCCTTTCAGCCCATGAGATACAGCATCATCGTGCCCGTTTACAACCGCCCCGACGAGGTAAACGAGCTATTGGAGAGCCTCACCCGACAGGAAGAGAAGGATTTTGAGGTCATCATCGTCGAGGACGGGTCACAGATTCCGTGCCAAAATGTCTGCGACCAATACGCCGGACAGCTCGACCTGTACTACTACATGAAGCCCAACTCCGGGCCAGGGCAGAGCCGAAACTACGGCGCGGAGCGTGCCAAGGGCGACTATCTGCTTATCCTTGACAGCGATGTCGTGCTCCCCAAGGGCTACCTCACGGCCATATCCCACGAGCTGAAGCGCGAGCCGGCCGACGCATTCGGCGGACCCGACTGCGCGCACAGCTCCTTCACCCCCACGCAGAAGGCCATTTCCTACAGCATGACCTCCTTCTTCACCACGGGAGGCATACGCGGCGGCAAGAAAAAGCTCGACAAGTTCTACCCCCGCTCCTTCAACATGGGCGTGCGGCGCGATGCCTACGAGCGGCTGGGAGGATTCTCACGGATGCGCTTTGGCGAGGACATCGACTTCTCCATCCGCATTTTCAAGGCTGGACTGCGCTGCCGTTTGTTTCCCGAGGCATGGGTATGGCACAAGCGGCGCACCGACTTCCGCAAGTTTTGGCGGCAAGTTTTCAACAGCGGCATTGCCCGCATCAACCTCTACAAGAAGTATCCCGACTCGCTGAAGGTCGTCCATCTCCTGCCCGCCGTGTTCACCCTGGGCGTCAGTTTCCTGCTGTTGCTTCTCATTACGGGCCTGACAGTGAGCGCGACGGCCACCACCGAGAGCCAGAAAGACCTGGGTACGCTCTGCATGGTGGCTGCCCTGTCCCCCATCCTACTCTACTCGCTGCTCATCCTCGCCGATGCCACGGCACAAAACCGCAGCCTCCGCATCGGAGGGCTTAGCGTCTGTGCGGCCTTCGTGCAGCTCATGGGCTACGGATGCGGCTTCCTCAAGGCATGGTGGCGGCGGTGCGTCAGGGGGAAAGACGAGTTTCAGGCCTACAAGAAGACTTTCTACAAGTGAACAACGAGAAACTCAACATCAACGAATGGGCCGCCGAGGACCGTCCAAGGGAGCGATTGGAGCGACTCGGAGCGGAATATCTGTCCAATGCGGAGCTGCTCGCCATCCTCATCGGGTCGGGCACACCCCAGCAGAGTGCCGTCGACCTGATGAAGACCGTGCTGGCTGCCTGTCACAACAATCTCAACACGCTGGGAAAGATGACCGTACGCGACCTCCAGCAGTTTAAGGGCATCGGACCAGCCAAGGCCATCACCATCCTGGCCGCCTGCGAGTTGGGCAAGCGGCGGGCCCGGGAGCGAGCTGAGGAGCGCACCGACATCGGGTCGGCCACCGCCATCTACAACCTCATGCACCCGAAGCTGCAGGACCTCGACGTGGAGGAGTTCCACGTCCTGCTGATGAACCAGCGCTTCAAACTCATCAGGGAGGTGCGCATCAGTCATGGGGGTATCACCGAGACGGCCGTCGACATCCGTGTCATCATGCGCGAGGCGCTGCTCAGCAACGCCACCGTGCTGGCAGCGTGCCACAACCATCCCAGCGGAAACCTCACCCCCTCGCGACAAGACGACTTGCTCACAGAGCGCATCCGCAAGGCTTGCGAGACCATGCGCATCTGTTTTCTCGACCACGTCATCGTGACGGATGGCAACTATTATTCGTATCATGAACAAGGAAAACTATAACCGGCGACCTGCGGGCCGCCAACGCTCACGCCGCTGGGGCAGTTTGGCCATCCTGCTTTGGGTGGCTCTCGTGCCCGTCAGGGCGCAGAAGACTTATCACGGTGACGGGCCCGACGACTGGATGCGCTTCGTGCCCGTGGCGTCTGCCTATGCGCTGAAGGCCTGTGGTGTGGAGAGTGCCAGCTCGTGGAAGCGCATGGCTGTCAACACGGCCGCGAGCTATGTGCTGGCCTGTGGCACCACGTGGGCGCTGAAGCATGCCATTCATGAGCGGCGTCCTGATGGCACCGACAACAGGGCCTTTCCGTCAGGGCACGCCACGGTGGCCTTTGCGGGAGCCGCCATCCTCGACAAGGAGTTTCGCCACGTGTCGCCCTGGATCAGCGTGGGAGGCTACGCTGTGGCTACAGGGGTGGCGGTGGACCGCATCGTGCGCAACAGGCATGAGTGGCAAGACGTGGCGGCCGGTGCGGCCATCGGTGTGGGGGGCACATGGCTGGGCTATTGGCTGGGTGACAAGATCACAGGCGAGAACAGCCGCTATCGGGTCACCGTGGATGGCAACAACGTGTCGCTGGCCATCCGTATCGAATGAAATCAAACTAACTTGAAAACGATGAACATCATCCTGAACATTGCATATAGGACCCGCATGGGTGAGGAACTGGTGCTCCACACCCTGGCGCCCGACGGCACCGAGGAACACCACCGTATGACCACACTCGACGGTGAGCAGTGGCATGGCACCCTTGAGCCCAAACCCTCGGATACTACCATCAACTACTTTTATGCCCTGGAGCGCGCGGGTAGCGAGCTGCGGCGCGAGTGGACATTGCTTACCCATCGTCTGGACCTGTCGGCCAAGAAGGCCACTGAATACTTGGTCTACGACTATTGGGTGGACATTCCGGAAGACGCGTACCTCTACACGTCGGCTTACACCGACTGCATCCATCCACACGGCGTAAGCGCCCACACGCCTGCCTCAGCCTACGACAGCACCTTGCGTCTTGTGGTGCGAGCTCCCCAGTTGCTCGATCACCAACGACTGGCACTCGTGGGCGACGCTGACACGCTGGGCTGTTGGGATCCGGCGAAGGCGCTTCCCATGACCGAGCACAACCACAATGAGTGGGTGGCCGATGTGGATGCGGATGACTTGGGGGGCGGCCACCATGAGTTTAAGTTTGTGGCATTCGACGACCGTCAGCCTGCCATACCCATCTGGGAGACGGGGTGCAATCGCTCTGTCGACCTGGCGGAGCCGCGTCACGGCATTGTCCATGTATGCAATTTCCCCATGGCCTTCTTCGCCATCTGCGACACCCGACTGGCGGGCACCCTCGTCCCTGTGTTCTCCCTGCGTTCCGCCGCCAGCTTCGGCGTAGGCGATTTTGGCGACTTGAAGAAGATGATCGACTTTGTGGCAAGCACAGGACAGCGTGTGTTGCAGGTCCTGCCGGTCAATGATACCACGCTACACCACACCAAGGGCGACTCCTATCCTTACAGTTGCATATCGGTCTTCGCCCTCCATCCGCAGTATGTGGACCTCACACAACTGCCTTCCCTCAGGGATGCGCGGCAACGCGAACGCTTTGAGATCCTTCGGAAGCGGCTCAATGCTCTGCCGCAGATAGACTATGAGGAGGTCATGCGGGCCAAGATGGCTTACTTGCGCCTGCTCTTTGAACAAGAGGGACAACGCACGATGCGCGCTGCCGCCTTCAAGAGGTTCTTCGGCGAGGCTTCACCGTGGCTGGTGCCCTATGCGGCGTACGCCACGTTGCGCGATCGCTACGGTACGCCCAACTTCAAGGAGTGGCCCGACCACAACCTTTGGGATGAGGCCTGGCGTGATGCCCTGACCCATCCACGTACCAAGGCTTACCGGGATGTGTCGTTCTGGTATTATGTTCAGTTTGTGCTCAGCGAGCAGTTGGCTGACGCTCATAGCCATGCGCGCCAGTGTCACGTCATCCTCAAGGGCGACATTCCCATCGGCGTGAACCGTGAGGGATGCGACGTGTGGATGGAGCCCAAATACTTCAATCTCAACGGGCAGGCGGGCGCACCGCCAGACGCTTTCTCCGTGAACGGTCAGAACTGGGGCTTTCCCACATACAATTGGGATGAGATGCTCAAGGATGGATGCTTGTGGTGGAAGCGACGTTTCCAGAATATGGCACGCTATTTCGACGCTTATCGCATCGACCATGTGCTGGGCTTCTTCCGAATTTGGGAAATTCCAGTCTCGTCGGTGCATGGCTTGCTCGGACAGTTCCAGCCGTCTTTGGCCATGACGAGCGATGAGATTGAAAGCTATGGATTGCCCTTCCGCGAGCGCCTCTATTGCGAACCGCTCATCACCGACGAGCTGGTGACTCGCGTCTTTGGCGACCAGGGCGAGGCGGTGAAGGACCGCTATCTGATGCGCAAAGACAATGGACGCTGGGACTTGCGCCCGGAATTTGCCACCCAGCGGCAGGTGGAAGGACATTTCTGGCACTTGAAGGAAAGGCTGAAAGAGACGGTGGACGATGAGCAGGAACGCACTCGCCAGTATGCGTCGTTGGACCAGATACGCGATGGACTCTATGCGCTGATAAGCAATGTGTTGTTTTTGCGTGACCACAAGAACATCCACCTCTATCATCCGCGCATCGCCGCACAGGCCGATTACGCCTATGAGATGCTGTCGGACAGTGACAGGGCGGCCTTCAATCGCATACATGAGGACTATTTCTATCATCGTAACAACCAGTTCTGGTATCATGAGGCCATGCGTAAGTTGCCGCGGCTCGTGCAGGCCACGCGCATGTTGGTATGCGCCGAAGACCTCGGCATGGTGCCTGCCTGTGTGCCCTGGGTGATGAATGAGCTGAAGATATTGACGCTTGAGATACAGTCGATGCCCAAGGAGGCTTTTGTGCGATTCAGTCATCCGGAGCGCAATCCCTATCGCTCCGTGTGCACCTTCTCCACACATGACATGCCTACCTTGCGCCAGTGGTGGGACGAAGACCCGCAGCGGACGCAGGAATACTACAATGTCATGATGCACCATGAGGGCGCGGCGCCGCACCCGTTGTCGGGCGACTTGGCGCGCGAGGTGGTGGCCGGACAACTCGCGTCGCACTCGATGTTGTGTGTATTGAGCATCCAGGACTGGCTGGCCATCAGCGAGCGGTTGCGACTGGCTGACCCCAATGCGGAGCGCATCAACATCCCGGCAGATCCGCATCACTATTGGCGATACCGCATGCACCTCAATGTTGAGGACTTGGCAGCAGACAGCCGGTTTGTGGCCGAGGTGAGGAATATGATAAAGCGAAGCGGGCGCGGTGGCTGAAGACGCCGGGCTGCCATCTTGCGACGACAGCCTTGAGCTGCGATGGAAGGATGGAAAAAACAAATAAGCGGGCATGAAAGTCAGCAGATGACTTTCATGCCCGCTTGCTTTTGCGGATGGGCGCTTGTCCGATTATTGCTCCTCGGGAGCCTTGTCGATCAAGTCCATGAACTGGTCGAGCTTCGGGGTGATGATGATCTGTGTGCGGCGGTTGCGCTGCTTG
>DLLX01000037.1:0-9429 GCA_002479145.1 Prevotella sp. UBA7551
CAACCACATGAGCCGCTGGCTGGCGGCACGCGCCATCTTTCCCGTATCGGAATACCTGAAGGGCATTACGTGGCACAAACTGCAGGACGTAGACTTGCACCGCGAGATCATCTTCAACGCCATTGTGCAGTACCGAAGGATGAAGAACCAGGGCGTCGTGGCACTCTTCGACCGCCGGCGCTTCGACCAGTATGCCCACTTCGCCCGCATTGGCGACGGGTCACTGGGGGGCAAGGGGCGCGGACTGGCCTTCCTGGACAACATCGTGAAGCGGCATCCCGAGCTGAACCAATATGCCAACGCAACGGTACAGATCCCCAAGACGGTGGTGCTGTGCACGGATGTGTTTGACGAGTTCATGGAAAAGAACGACCTTTACCCCTTCGCCCTGTCGGATGCGTCGGACGAGGAGATTCTGCGGGCGTTCCTACGCGCCCAGCTTCCCGACGACTTCATCGGCGACTTCCATGCCTTCTTCGCCGCCACCAACGCGCCGATAGCCGTGCGCTCCAGCTCGTTGCTGGAGGATTCCCACTACCAACCCTTCGCCGGAGTGTATGCCACCTACATGATTCCCTTCCTGGAGGACAAGGAGGAGATGACGAGGATGCTCGCCTGCGCCATCAAGGCGGTGTATGCGTCGGTGTTCTATCGCGACTCAAAGGCGTATATGCGGGCTACGAGCAACGTCATTGACCAGGAGAAGATGGCCGTGGTGCTGCAGCAAGTGGTGGGAAAGCAGTATGACGGCCGCTTCTACCCGAACATCTCCGGGGTGATCCGCTCCATCAACCACTACCCCGTGGGCAACGAGAAGGCCGAGGAGGGCGTGGCCTCGCTGGCACTGGGACTGGGGAAGCACATCGTGGAGGGCAGGCAGTCGCTGCGCCTGTCGCCCTATCATCCGAGCAACGTGATGCAGATGAGCGAGCTGCACACCGCACTGACGCAGACGCAGACCGACTTCTACGCCATCGACACGCGCCACACGGGGGAAGACTTTCAGGTGGACGACGGCTTTAACATCCTCAAATTGGGGGTGAAAGAGGCCGAGAAGGACCATGCACTCCACTTCATCGCCTCGACCTACGACCCGCAGGACGATGTCATCCGCGACGGACTGTGGGAGGGAGGGCGCAAGATCATCTCCTTTGCCGGCGTGCTGAGCCAGGGTGTGTTCCCTCTTCCCGAGCTGATGCGGCTGTCGATGCGCCTCGGTGCGGACGCAATGAAACGGCCGGTGGAGATAGAATTTGCCTGCAACCTGAACGCTGACCGCACCGGCGCGCTGTATCTGCTCCAGATACGACCCATCGTAGAGGAAAGTCATGCGCTCGTGGCGGGCCTGTCGCAAGTGGACGACAGCCTGTGCCTGCTCCGCAGCGACATGACCTTGGGTCATGGAGAGACGGACGAGGTGCGCGACGTGGTGTATGTGAAGACCTCCGGAGGATACAACCCACTGGAAAACAAGGAGGTGGCGGAGGAAGTGGAAGCCCTCAACCGCCAGTTTGTCGCCCAAAAAGGCCGCTATGTCCTCATCGGTCCGGGCAGATGGGGGTCGAGCGACCCCGGATTGGGCATTCCGGTGAAGTGGGCATCCATCTCCGCGGCGAGCCTAATCGTGGAGTTAGGCATCGAAGGCTACGAGATAGAAGCCTCACAGGGCACGCATTTCTTCCAGAACCTCACCTCGTTTGGGGTGGGCTACTTCACCATCAACGCCTGGCGCGGGGAAGGAATCTGCCATACCGACTGGCTCGACGCGCTCCCCGCCGTGGAGGAGACGCGCCATGTGCGCCACGTGCGCTTCCCCCATGCGCTCCGCATTCTCATCGACGGGCAGAAGCAGCAGGGTCTTGTGGCAGTGGACAAGGCGGATAGGGAAAAGGGATAATAAGCCCCAACTGGCAATAAAACGGGATGGTGTCCCGTCCTACCTTCCTCATTCCGCT
Source organism: Prevotella sp. UBA7551 (assembly GCA_002479145.1). Classification (GTDB taxonomy): domain Bacteria; phylum Bacteroidota; class Bacteroidia; order Bacteroidales; family Bacteroidaceae; genus Prevotella. The sequence continues at coordinate 1,956 of DLLX01000037.1, forward strand.
GGATCAGAGGAAGGTAATCTTGCCAAAAGAAGACGGGCGGTGGAAGTCGGGGTGGTCACATTCAACGGGGCTCCACGACAGGAAGTGGGGCCGGGCGAGCTTGTCACCACACTTATAGAAGTTGGCGCGCATCGTCATGCCGCGCGGATTGCGCAGGTGATGGGCTGTGAGCACGTCGAGAGGAATCACCAATGCGAGCTGCCAGGTCTGCCTTCCCTTCTGCTCGGGGAAAGCCTTACGCCCAAATGAGGACCAACGCTTGACGCTGTGGTACTGGCTTGGGGGCACTTGCTGCCGTCCTTCACGCCCCGTACCGTAGGCTATGTACATCTTCTCGGCCGCATTGCACTCAAAATTGTAATACGGTCCGCCACTGAAAGGCTGGAGAAAGAACTCGCAGCAACTGTCTTCCCACACCCTTCCGCCATCGTCCTTGGCCACTGCGGCGACGCTGTCCTCCTGCACTACGTAGTGGAGCAGCAGCTTGTCGTCGTAATAGGCCAGCCTGAATTTGGCCTCGGGCTTGTACGGATATTGCGCTGACCAGTTGGCATAGGTCAGGTCGGTGAAGGGCACTTTGGCCTTGTCGAGTGCATCTGGCACCTGACTCGCACGAAAAGGAATCGTGGTGACGCGGTGAATAACTAATAATTGCATGGTCAAAAGTTTTTTATTCTTTGTTTTTTGAGGGAAGCATGAGTAGTGCAGAAAGAGACTTTCTGCGTCAAGTCAGCCCAACTTGAGCCAATTTCCGCGTGCGATGCGCCACAGGAAGAGCAGCCCCCGCACGGTCAGCTCAATGGCCATGGCCACCCATACGCCCCGAAGTCCGAAGTGAGGCGCCATGGCAGCGGCAAGCGTCAGACGCACAAACCACATCGAGCCGAGGTTGATGAGGGACGGCTTCAGCGTGTCGCCCGCCCCCACGCAGACGCTGTAGGACACGATGGCGGCAGCGAAGAACGGCTCAACGAAGGCCTCTATGCGAAGCACCTCCGTGCCCAAGGCACGGATTTCGGGCACAGGCGAGAGCAGACCAATCATCTCTGGGGCGAAGATATACATCACCGCGCCCATCAATGCCATGACCGCCATGCCCGTAATGATGGTCATCTTGGCAAAGGAACGGCAGAGGTCGGCACGCCGCGCGCCCACACTCTGCCCGATAAGGGTGGTGGCCGCGTCGCCGATGCCGTAGCCGGGCATGTAGCAGAGGCTCTCCGCCGTGACGGCAAAGGAGTTGGCGGCAATGGCGAAATTGCCCAATGGCGCGACAATCGTGGTGGAAACGACCTGCGCACCGTTCATCAGCAGATACTGGAGGGCCATGGGGGCACCCAGACTGCAGGCATGGCGGATGTAGTCCCAGTTCCATACAAACCGCTCCTTGTCCTGCCGCCATGCCAATATCTTGCTTCGGAACACGGCAAAGTAGAACAATGGCACCGCCGCAGTGACGAAAGCCATGAGCGTGCCCAACGCCGCACCCTCCACACCGAGGCCCAATCCCCAGACGGTGAAGTCGCAGCCGAGGAAGGTAACGGTGCGGGTGGGGAAGATAAAGAAAAAGTTGAAGAACACGTCGAAGACGCACATGAGCACCGCAATGGCACTGGGGCGACGCACATCGCCGCTCACCTTCAGCATCGAGGAGGAGAGGTGCTCGACCAAATGGCCGGGGACGGCAAAGGAGAAGATGAGAAAATACATTGCCGCATCGTGCTGAATGTCGGCTCCGCCGCCCAACCAACGGGGCAAAGGGAAGGCAATCAGTGCGGCGATGACCATCAACAGGAGACCGATGAGAAGGCCAAAGGCATAGCCATGGCGCATGACGGCACGGGCACGGGAGAAATCATTGGCTCCGATAAAGTGGGCAGCCTGCACGCTGAATCCCATGGAGGTGGCACCAACCAGCGACCCAAACAGCCACGTGGCAGGCTCGACAAGACCGATGGAGGCCGAGGCCGCCGCACCGAGGCTGCCCACCATCGATGCGTCGATGTAGAACATCAGCACCGTGGTGACCTGGGCGAGGATGGAGGGTATGCTCAACTGGACGATGAGGTTCATCTTCTCACCGCCCGTAAGCGTGTCGCCGGCACGGAGCTTGGCCAGCAACGTGTCCGTGACCTTCTTGGAAAGCCTTGTCCCCGTCACCTCGTTGCTGTCCCTGTCAACGGCAGACCTCCACCATACGGAGGTCGAAAATCAGGTCGGAATAGGCGGGGATGGATGCGCTCGACTGCTCCTGTGAGCCATAGCCCAGCGTGAACGGCACATAGACCATCCAGTGATCGCCCGCCCGCATCTTCATCGCGGCAGTGGCGAAACCGTCGGTGAGGCTGTTGATTTTAAGTATTGTGGGGTTGGAGGACACCGGACTGAAGGTGCCACTGTAGGACGCATCGAAGCGATAGCCTGCCGTGTAGGTGGCCGATGGTATCAGGTGACCCTCATAATGCACCTTCACCGAGTCGGTAAAGGCGGCATAGTCCGTGCCCGTACCGTCCTCCAGCACATGGACAACGATGTACTGCATGGGGCTGTACTTAACCTCTCCATGGGTGGGATCGAGTCCTTCGATGGCCCAACTGGGGATGATTTTCCATGTCGAATCGCCCTTAGCGATGCGGTCTTGGGTGGCCGAGTAGAGGTTGTCCCAGTAAGTTACGTTCTTCGTTTGCCAGTCGGCGAACTCGTCAACGGTGTCTTCGTTGTTGTCGGAACAGGAGACAAGGCACAGCATGAGTGCCATCAGAAAGAGCGACGGGAACAGAAATGTGATCTTCTTCATCTTGTCATAAAGCGGAAGTCGCCCGGCCACGCCCCCTCCCCCACAAAAGAAAACGGGGAAAGTGGGCATGGGTGGGCGACTATGGAAAATGGATTACTGCAACTTCTTCAGCAAACTGGTGATGCTTACGCGGTCTTCGATGATCTCACGGAGCTTCTCCACGGGCACGCGCTCCTGCTTCATCGTGTCACGATAGCGCAGCGTGACCGTGTTGTCGGCGAGGGTATCGCCATCGACGGTGACGCAGAACGGCGTTCCGATGGCATCCTGCCGGCGGTAACGCTTGCCGATAGAGTCCTTCACTTCGATGTGTGTGTAGAAATGGAACTTGAGACTGTCGGCGATTTCCTGTGCCTTCTCAGGCAGTCCGTCCTTGTTGACGAGCGGCAAGACGGCGCATTTGACGGGTGCAAGGGGCTCCGGGAGGCGCAAAACGACACGCTCCGATCCGTTTTCGAGCTTCTCCTCGGTGTAGGAGTGGCACAATACGGAGAGGAACATGCGGTCAACGCCAATGGAAGTCTCCACATCATACGGCGTATAGCTCTCGTTGGTATCGGGATCGAAATACTTAATGGAGCGGCCGGAGAACTTCTCGTGTTGCGAGAGGTCGTAGTCCGTGCGCGAATGGATGCCTTCCACCTCCTTGAAGCCAAACGGCATGCGGAACTCTATGTCGGTGGCGGCGTTGGCATAGTGGGCCAATTTCTCGTGGTCATGGAAGCGATAGTTCTCATCTCCCATCCCTAATGCCTCGTGCCAGGCCAGCCGCTTCTTCTTCCAATAGCTGAACCACTCCATCTCCGTGCCCGGCTTGCAGAAGAACTGCATCTCCATCTGCTCAAACTCGCGCATCCGGAAGATGAACTGACGGGCCACAATCTCATTGCGGAAGGCCTTACCAATCTGGGCAATGCCAAAGGGCAGCTTCATACGGGAGGTCTTTTGCACGTTAAGATAGTTGACAAAGATGCCCTGTGCGGTCTCCGGCCGCAGGTAGATGGTGTTGTTGGCATCGGCAGCCGCGCCAAACCGTGTGGCGAACATGAGGTTGAACTGGCGCACGTCGGTCCAGTTCTTCGTGCCGCTGATGGGGCAGACGATGCCTTCGTCGAGGATAATCTGCTTCAGTTCCTTCAGGTCGGGACCCTGCATGGCCGCCGTGTAGCGCGCATGGAGGGTGTCGCGCTTCTTCTGGTGCTCCAATACACGGGGATTGGTGGCACGGAATTTTGCCTCGTCGAAGCTGTCGCCGAAGCGCTTGGCGGCCTTTTTGACCTCCTTCTCTATTTTATCGTCGTACTTGGCAATCTGGTCTTCGATGAGATTGTCGGCACGATAGCGCTTCTTGGAGTCGCGGTTGTCAATCAACGGGTCGTTGAACGCATCGACATGGCCGCTGGCCTTCCACACCATGGGGTGCATGAAGATGGCCGCATCTATACCGACGATGTTGGAGTGGAGCAGCACCATGGACTTCCACCAGTACTCCTTGATATTGTTTTTCAGCTCCACGCCGTTCTGGCCGTAGTCGTAAACGGCGGCGAGACCATCATAGATTTCTGAACTTGGAAAGACGAAGCCGTATTCCTTGCAGTGGCTTACAATCTTTTTGAATACATCTTCCTGTGCCATAATGCTTCTTGATTTGAATATTATTTACTTGCAAAGGTACTGTTTTTCCACCGAACGGGGCGCCATAGGGCGTGAAAACTTACTAAAGACCATTCCGAAGCTTCCTTTGCGGGGTGTTGGTGCGGAGTCGAGGACCGCTACTTGCCGACAAATTTACTCTCGATGTACTTCTGGAACGCATCGCGGTAGAGGTCGCCCACGGGCACTTCCTGATCATTGTCGAGCGTGATGCGGCTCTTGTTGATTTCCTGGATGCGCCGCAGGTTGACCATCCATGACCGGTGGACGCGCATGAACGAAGAGTGGGGCAGCCGCTCCTCCAGCTTCTTCATGCTCATGAGCACCACCACAGGGCGTTCGCGGCTGACCAGATGAATCTTCAAGTACTCACTCATCCCCTCCACGCAACGTATATCGGACACCTTGACGCGCATCACCTTGTACTCGGTCTTGAGGAAAATGTCGTCGTTTTCGTCTATGCCCGAAGCTGTGACGACTGCCACTTCCTCATGGTGAATCAGCTCATACTGCCGCTTGATACGCTCGGCTGACCGACTGAACTCCTCGAAGCTGAAGGGTTTGAGCAGGTAGTCGCCCGCATCGACCTTATAGCCTTCGACAGCATACTGGCTGTAAGCAGTGGTAAACACTACCTGCGGACGCGGGTCGAGGGAACGGACAAAGTCCAAGCCATTGAGGTCGGGCATGTTGATATCGCAGAATATGGCATCGACAGCCTCTTTCTGCATCAGCATATGGGCGTCGATGGCACTCTGGCACTCGCCGACAAGCTCCAGAAAGGGTATTTTCTTAATATACACGGCAAGCTGCTGCAAAGCAAGCGGCTCATCGTCGATGGCTAAAGTTCGTATCATCATCCTCTTTACTATTGTGGTATATGGGGTGTCTTCCAGTGTGGAAGGGAGTATTTTCTGGTGAAAATCGCCATAGAATGTGCCATGCGGAAGCCCCGCAGATGACGCCCTCAAGCTTGGGTGGTAAGGCATGCGGATGCCGGGGATGGCGCATAGTACGCTATAATATGGCATTATGCGCCTCCCACGTGCAACAAAATGTTACAGATGCAGGTCGTGGCCCATGCGGTCGCGCTTGGTCTTGAGGTATCTGTAATCGTACTTCGTGGCCGGGACCTCGATGGGCACGTTCTCTACAATCTCCAATCCGTAGGCTTCCAGCCCCACGCGCTTCTTGGGATTGTTGGTCATGAGGCGCATCTTGTGCACGCCAAGGTGGCGGAGCATTTGCGCTCCGCAGCCATAATCGCGCTCGTCGGGCTTGAAGCCGAGGTGGATGTTGGCATCCACGGTGTCGTAGCCATCCTCCTGCTGGAGTTTGTAAGCGGCGATTTTGTTCATCAGTCCGATGCCACGGCCTTCCTGCTGCATATAGATGAGCACGCCCTTGCCCTCCTTCTCTATCATCTCCATGGCCTTGTGAAGCTGCTCGCCACAGTCGCAGCGCATCGAACCCAGGATGTCGCCCGTGGCACATGAGGAGTGAACCCGCACGAGAATCGGCTCATCCTCGTTCCATGTGCCCTTAATCAGCGCCATGTGCTCCAGTCCGTTGCTCTGTTGACGGAACGGAATGAGGTGGAAATCACCGTACTTCGTGGGCAGTTCCACCTCCTCGCCCACCTCGATGAGGCACTCCCGCTTGAGCCGGTAGGCTATCATGTCACGGATGGAGATAATTTTCAGTCCCCATGCCTTTGCCTTCTCCTCCAGCTGCGGCAGGCGCGCCATCGTCCCGTCCTCGTTCATAATCTCCATTAGGGCCGCCACGGGGCGCAGTCCGGCGAGCTTGCAGAGGTCGATGCTGGCCTCGGTGTGGCCGCTCCTGCGCAACACGCCGTTGTCCTGGGCATAAAGTGGGTTGATATGTCCGGGCCGTCCGAAGGTCTGCGGGGTGGACTTGGGGTCGGCCAAAGCCAGAATGGTGGCGGCACGGTCGGCAGCCGACACCCCCGTGGTGCACCCTTCGAGCTTATCGACGGTCACGGTGAACGGCGTGCCAAGCATCGACGTATTGTCCTGCACCTGATGCGGCAGGTCCAATGCTTCGCAACGGCTCATCGTCAAGGGCGCGCAGAGCACGCCGCGCGCGTTCTTGAGCATGAAGTTCACCTTCTCAGGGGTTATCTTTTCGGCGGCAATGATGAGGTCGCCCTCATTCTCGCGGTCCTCGTCATCCACGACAATCACGAATTTACCTGCCTTGAAGTCTTCCAGCGCATCCTCGATGCTGCTGAGTTTGAAATCTGTCATATCTATCTTTTTTATTTATTTGTCTTTCTTCTTGGACACTACTGGGCGTTGGCCTGTGCGTCCATCTTTTCCACTTCCCCTATCACCATGTCATTGGCGGAGCGAATAGCTTGCAGGTCACGGCGCAGCCTGAGGCGGAACATCCACATTCTGCAATAGAGGAACAGTCCCAATGGCACTATCACCGCAGCCACGACATTCATCCATCTGCGCTCGAAAGGCCGCGTATGAGCCTTGGTGGCGAGTATCGGATAGCGGTTGAGCGCCGTCAGAATCACACGGTTGCGCGTGTTGCCCAGGTCTTCAATGACCTGCTCCATGTCCTCACTGATGCGCTCGATCACATGGTCGGGCTGGTAGTGGAAGAACGTCCTGACCACATTGGGCGGCGACTTCAGCCGGCGGCTGCGCTCGTATTCGGCTATCTCGGCGTTCATCTGCTTCAGCCGCAGGACATCGCCCTGATAGTCGGGCGTGTCGATGATGACCTCCTTGCTGGACACATGACGGCGCTCCCTCAGTCCCAACAGTCGCATGAGCAGGCTGCGGTAGGTGTCGAAGTTGAACACCGTGGAGTCCTTGTTGGCCTTGTAGGTGATGAACAGGGCAGTAGGGATGAGCACGGCGGGCGACAATCCCTTGCCAAACCATATCGCCCAGGAGCCTTGCCGGGCCATGCGGTAGCCGGTGTTGTCGAGAATGTAGAAGATGATGTACACCACGACAGCCACGATGATGGGAACTCCCAGCCCAC
>DLLX01000037.1:9445-16163 GCA_002479145.1 Prevotella sp. UBA7551
CCGCCCTTGCGGATGATGGCTCCCAGGGGTGCGCCGATGAAGAAGAAGATGACGCACACCAGGGCCAGTGAGAACTTGTTGATGTATTCTATCTCGTGCTGGCGGATTTCGCGGTCCATGTCGCTCGTGAGCATGCTCTTGAACTGCAGGTCGGACAATTCCGTCTGTACGGTGCTCAGTGCCCTGTCCACAACCATTCGGCGCGCGTCCGGATTCAGCCGCACAAAGGCCGAGTCGAAGTTCACCGACTTCTCCGCCGCCTTTTGTCGCGCCAACTTCAGTTGGTTGGGCGGCAGCTGCTTGCCATCATAATAGAAGTTCCGCGCGTCCTTGTAGTACATCTTTCCGATGCTGTCGGCCGACAGATTGAGCGAGTCGATGTCGGTCTTGATCTGCTGCAGGCTCTTCGTCCGCGCATTGGACGCCAATCCCGACGCGTCGGTCAGGCTGAAATCGCCGTCGAAATCGACGATGAGCCGCTTGTGGACAAACGTCTCTCGCCGATAGGGAACGGCCCTGCTGCCCGCCAATTCCTCCGACCGCATGTTCTCAAACCACTCGCCGCTGTACAGATTCATCACGAGATGCTTCTTCTCGGCAGTCGACTGGAGCATGCCCGAGTCGGCCAAAATGATGGCTTGGTCCTCGTAAGAGTCGGTCATTCGGTAAATCATGATGTGGTAGAGCATGCCCGTCCGCAGGTCTTTCTTGCCCACATAGATGTTGGTCTGGGGTATCCCGTCGTAGAACACGCCCTCGGGAATCTCCAGTTCAGGACTTTTCTGCTTCATCGACAGCATGAGCTGGGCGAGCTTCAGCTGCGCCTGGGGGGCCACATTGTTCTGGAAGACAAACGACACGCAGGCTACCAAGACACTCACCACGATCAGACCGCGCATCGACTGGAGCAGAGAAATGCCGGCCGCCTTGATGGCGGTAAGCTCGCTGCTCTCCCCTAAGTTGCCAAAGGTGATGAGGGAACTGAGCAAGACGGCAAGGGGAAGGGCCTGCGGAACCATGATGAGGGCCATGTACCAGAAGAACTCTGCCAGCACATCAAGGGAAAGTCCCTTGCCTATCAACGTGTCGACGTAGCGCCAAAGAAACTGCATCATCAGCACAAACAGGCTGATGAAGAATGTACCGGCAAACAGCTGGCCGAACTGGCGGGCAATGAACAGGTCTAATTTCTTGATCCGAAGCATATCGTTGGTTCTGCCCGGGCGCATACCCCAGCCCCAAAAGGGGTTACGGGCGGCGTGGCATGAGACTTTTATGACTTGCAAAATTACGAAAAATATCCGATGTGAACTTCCTTTTTCGCTTTTTTAATGAGCGTATTTAAAGATAGAAAAGAATCCTTTTCCGTATTAGTCTGATAATGTTTGCTGCTGAACACAAGCCATTGCTGCCAATCTTTGGATAATCAAGCAACAAACAACATTTACATTATCTCTTACTTATTTAAATATGACACTGTAAGGCAATAGTTGGTTTCAAAAATTGCCTTACAGGACAAGGGTTTATATATTGTATTACTACATGAAAACAGGAAACTAACACCAGCTTGGTGCTGTTTCCTGTCTCAAATTCTAATCACTGTTGGATGTTAAATTCAGAACTGGAAAGGGTCGATTTAGTCGTCTGCCTATCAGCTTGGTCATCTTGCACTGCCTTACGATCCACACAATTATAGAAGGAAAGAGTCATTCCCACGTGATGATCAATGAGAACAAACAACATCTTCTCTCATTCCTATCTCCATTTGGCCAAATTGACAGATAGAATCCAACTAAAGGTATTGAGTAGAGTTATCTTTTCAAAACTTTTTTTCCATTGACGATATTGAGGCCTTTGCGCAACGTACTCATCCTTTGCCCTTGGAAGTTATATATACCCTCTCTTGTGAATGAGTTTGATTTGGTTATTTCCCCAATGCCATCTGAAGAAAAAACTTTGCTCTTGCAGGCTTGGACTATCTCTCCTGTCGTTCCATCTATCAGCAGCACTGCAGCCCAAAGATGGTTAGCATCGATGTGAGATGGTGGCTTAATAGTGTAGTCGTTCTCATAGACTTTCAATCGTTTGATGGATTGTGGAAATACATTTTCCAATCCTTCTGGCGATGGATAAATGCCACGTGCCACATCGTCCACCTTGATATCGGCATCCTTTGGCAAGTTCTCGAATCCACCCATTTCTCCGTTTTGGCCTCCCGCATAGTAGTTGTGCTGCGTAATTGGCAGCTGATCCTCGCAAATGACAAAGGCCATACGGTAATCGTTCTGTTGCTGTTCGGAGAGGAATGTCGTGGTAGTATGAAAAAGAATGCTACCATCAACTAATTGCGCTTTCAGACGAATATCACAGTCTGATTCTTTATCCAATGAATTCATGCAGGCCTCCAGGTTTCCAGCTGAAGGCGAGAAAGTTTGACCACTGCGGTTGGCAATGCAATTTGGATAACCATCGAAAAACTTCGTTAGCCATGAGGTATAGTTGTTTACAGCGTACTCGTCTCCATTGTGTACGGCTATGCCAATGAAGTTGTTAGGATATGTCTCGCTCATGTGCCTCATCCCTACTATTCCTAACACGCACCATCCACACCATGCTCCTGTACCTTCCTCGATTACCAAACGCCTTGGAAAGAATGTCTCCGAGCGGGTAACACTTATGGAACACACATTGTCCTCAGGCCTTTGGTCTGAAGACTTATCCCCCCATTGCAGTTCAAGTTTCAGGAAAATTGTTCCTTCTTTTGAAACCTCTCCTAAAGCCTCATCGAGCGCAGTAGCAGGAACGTCCAGTTCGATGGTCCGTTGCTCCCGCTGTTTGAGCGTACCATCCAATACATATTTGCATACTTGTTTTTCATTCAGTTTGCATACGACAACAGGTTCTGAGGCCTCTTCACTAGCATTGTTGGCAATAGTTGCATAGATGGTGGCATTTTGGTCAAGGTGTATCAGCGACTTTTTTGCGTGGGCAGATAGTATGGCCAGATCACGCGATACTATTTCACTTCCCTCTATGACTGCCTCAACGGCCAGAGAACCATAATTTTTTCCACTGTAATCAGTAAAGCTGCCGTTTTTTCCCAACCAGCATCCGTTACTATCCGTTTTCCCAGCAAAGGAAATGATGGATAACTTTTTTTGCTGGATAAATTCAAAACCTACCCATAGCTCTTCCTCTTCACCTGTTATGGTGTAAGGAGCAGACAACAACACTTCATTCCATCCGCTGGAGATAGAGCGTGTTGTGCCCATAGCAATATTTTCTCCGTCCTTGGATTTGCGAATCCAGACCTTAATATTGTCGGGCAGTTTCGGAGTGTCGGGCATTCCTGCGTTTATTCCAGTGAGTTTCATGCCAGTATATTTCTCCAGGACTTCATGAGGCAGACGAATGGCTTCAGTTATGGCGACGTTGCTTCCCGTTAGGCCGATAATGGTACCATTGGAGGCAGAGGCAATCTTTCCATCACAAAAACCAACAAACGTTTTGCCCGTTTGGGCAAAAACAGTATTCCCTCCCATACCCACGAGGAGCATGAGGAGGAATACATTTAAACAAGTTTTAATATTCATCATCTAATAAATTGTCGGGTGCTACGGGATGTTCCATCCGTGAAAGTAGTCACAATTATGTTCAATCCACGTTGCAGTTTACTCTGTGGACAGCCAGATGCGCTATATATACGCAAAGACTTTACTTCCTTGGCCTCCAGATTGCGTGTGGACAGGATATCGGAGGATGTCGGAGCATAAAGGAATCGCACGTATGGCAAAATAGCTTCGTCCGTATTCAAACCTCCCTTGTCCGTTATACCAGAACAGTGTGGGTACTCTTCGCCAACGTTGCTGCTAAGGAAGGGGAATCTGACACGGAAATTGTCCTTAGCACGAAGCAGAAGTTGGGTCTCAAGATGGCCACCATCGAAATGATAAGGCTTATCAAACGGAATGGTCAGCTCATAGTTTATGACTTGAGGTTGCGCTCCGCTGTAGATAGTTGTCAACCCAGAAGCCTCTTCGTCATAAACAGCAGCCTTGCTTACAGTTCCTATCTGATAGGTCACATCGGGACAATCTAAAGGTGCGTCAGCAAGAATATATGAGAAGAACGTCATACTAAGGAGGTCACGACCTTTCAGACCTTCGGTCATTTCCTCATTATAAATGCACTGTACGTTGACAAAACTATGCTCATTAGCAATCCAAGCCGTCGGGTATGGGTAGCCGTAATTGTAACTGTCCTTATCGGAAAGGTATACTACGTAATCGGCAGTTGCTTGAAGAGGAAGCTCGAGGATGCCGGCAGATGTGTTAAATTTTAACTTTTCATTATACGTTCCAGCCCTATCTGCTGTGAAAGTGGTATAGAGATGCAATGTATCGCCAGGCTCACAATATTGTGGATTGGTAATGTATGCTCCGAAATGTCCGTCACTCTCGGCAGAAGTCACGGAGAGCACATTCTTTCCTGTGTTTACAATGTAGGCATTGCCATAATAGGTTTCGCCTATGGGGACAATTTCTGTGAAGCTTGCCTCCGGGATAAATAGACGCGCATCGTCATCTTTTGCAGGTGCAATGTTGAGACGAATATGGCTCAGAGACGCATAATCACCTACAAAGTACACCTCATCAATGTTGTCTTTGCAGAAGTCAAAAGTCACATCATGGTGCCCTTCTGTGAGAATGTGCTGATAGACTATGCTATCATTCCGTTGCAGACTGTAGAAATATATACTGTCTCCATCAAGAAAGCGGAAGCTGTCGTAGCCTGGCTCTGGGTAACTTTGGGCTTGGAAAGAGAGCGTACCGACACTTCCCTTGGGAATGTCGATGCTAGCCACAATGGCAGAATGCGAGGACATTACACCCTTATTGCTACTGTATGCAGTGTTCCCATCAATAGTCCATGGATAGTTGGAGGCTACTGTCCATTTAATGTTTTCTGCTCCCTCGTCTACGATTGCACTATAATCGTAACTTGGTTGTACGGTTGCATGGAGCGGTATGGTCAAGGTCTCGCCATCATTGTAAATTTTCAATTCTGCGTTATATTCTCCAACTTTTTCAGCTTGGAATGCGACTGTACAGTCAAATGACGCAAGAGAAGCGACCTTTCCATTTACACTTGAGACCGTAAAGGCTTCTTTCTGCGCCCCCTCAATTTTTATGGACACGTTGTTATCCTTTCCATTGTTAGATATTAAGAGTGACTTGGTTGTCTTAACATTAGGGTACGTAGACCCGAAGTCAAGACTTTGCTGGTCAGTAATCAATGAATAGCTGTCATTTGCAGCGAAAAAGCTGGTACCGGGCATCCAGTATTCAAACGAGGTAGAAGTCGTGAAGTAATTGAATGTAACCCATACTCCAAAAGCATCGTCTGCGGTGAGAAGCAACTTGTCATCAGACATGGAAATAACAAGCTCGTCTTTAGGTTGTGCCACATTGTTTTCCACAGGACCGGCCACAAGCCAGTATCTGTTGCCAATATACCCTTCAGAGGTAAAGGTTTTGTCGTCCCAACCATAAAGCGTGCCCTCATTAAAGTCTTTTTTGGAAGAAATGTGAATTTTTCCGTCTTCAGCGATACGCCCCTTGATAACTGCATGATGCGGATAATAGTTGTCATTAGGAAGAAATAGTCCATCGAATCTAACCAGACCGTCTGTATCAAAGGTTACCTCACATGGATAAGAGAATTTATAACCTCCTTCTGTCATAAACGCACCCGACTGGCTATAGTATGAAACACCAACCATCTGATAGGTACGTTTTACACTCTCATACTTTCCTTCACCTGTCCGAACCTCGGCAATGTATTCATCTTTAGGGACGTTGATGGTGACAATGCCATTGAAACCAGATGGAATCGTGTAACCGAATTTTCCACTACCGTCAACATTCACCTCCTTGTATTCGTCATTATCATAGTTATAAGTAGAAAGAACTATGCCTGTCTTGCCTTCCTCATACTCAAAGCTGATGTAATTGTCAGCAGTCGTTGCCACCTCTGCTGAGAGCGTTCCGTCATTACTTTTGCTGTAAGCTTTTCCAGCTATGTTGGTCATGTCGTAACTTGTATACTTGTAATTGCCAGACTTCACAACGCCTTCCCATGTGCCAACCTCTTCCAGACGGGCGTTGCCGATATACACTTTGGCGGTGTCTTCTGCCCACAGACTCGTCGTAAATGTCCATGTAATAGTATGTTTGCCTTTGGGAATGATACAGCTATAGTTGTAGTTTCTGCGTGTGTTACTTGTATAGCGGTACACCAACTTCCCGTCAATCTCCATACGGAGCGAGTCTGCTGGATCATCATCAAGATACATGTCGTAAGAGAGACGCATTGCCGATGTGCTGTTGTAACTTGCTGTAAGCATGCTTTCAGTCGTGGGATTGTAGGCATCGCCCTGTTTTTCGGCTTCCTCTTCATCCCATACTGGACGTTGTCCAAGATTCCCAGGTACAGCTTGACTCTGTTCGTTGATGCTCCAAGGATAGTCACTTGTGTTGTCCCAAGTAAAGACGCTTGCGTCTCCTTTTGTAAAAATTGGAGAAAAGTCAGATGGTACATCCACACAATTCCCTGAAAGAGCGATTTTATAGGAGGCTTCATCTGTCGTGATAGTGGCAATTCCTTGTTGTAAACCCTCAGATGTTGGACTAAACATTATGGCAAACTCTTTAGTGTG
>DLLX01000037.1:16196-16394 GCA_002479145.1 Prevotella sp. UBA7551
CACAATGCCTTGTTTGTCACCGGAAAGCTGAAAAGCTTGGTTGTCTATGCTGATGGAATAGTTAACATCTTTTGTTCCTGTTGAGGTAAGGAGAAAAGTTGCCGAGGTTTTTCCACCAGGTGTTGTCTTTCCAAAATCTAAGCTGTCAGTACTGATAGAGGACGAGGCGGATTCATTAGCCAAATCCATAATAGGTTT
>DLLX01000037.1:16440-18615 GCA_002479145.1 Prevotella sp. UBA7551
AGTTAGGGAGGTTAGCTCTCCGTTGTAGGTGTAGACAATAGCCATCGCCTTGTCATCAGTGCGCAGTGTAGAATAATCCTTCCCTATCGTGAATTTCAGTTCCTCATCGTACAGAATGGTTCCCGAAGCATCATCGTAATCACCCGCATAGAGGTAGACAGGAGTTCCCCAGAAATCGCCAAGGCATGTGGAACCATCGCTTCCGTCAAAGTTTGAGCAGGGTATAGTGATAACGCCGTCTTTCATTGGGGCTGTGACTGGGGTTGGCGTAACATAGGTACCACCGTCAAATCCAGAAAGATTGGAAAATGTGGCTGTTCCGGCATTCTCGTCAAAAGTCACATAAGTAGTCCAAGTCGGGGAATACTGTGACACATTCTTATTCCAGACCCCATTCACGGAGCACTGATAAAGGTTCTTGTAGACCCCCTCGCTCACCTTCTCTTTGCGTATACAACGAGCTTGGATGTGTCGCGATTGAGTCTTACCAGAATACTTGGCCAAATGCATTTTGTGACTTTGGCGGCTGTCCTTTACGTAAAGCCTTTTTTGCCTTTGGCCGTGTTCCACTCTCACAGCAGGCATTGTCTGCGAAGCTGCCGTGATGGTGAAAAGCAGAAGCAGTAGGTTGGAAATGATTTTCTTCATATAATCAAATATTTAAGTGATTGAATCCTCTGCAGGTATAGGTGCAAAGTTAGCGGATTGTCATGAACTTACCCAGAAAAAGCTTTTTCCAAGTGTTCTGATTTATAAATTCAAACATTTTTGCACGCTTCGCGTTGATATTCTGATGGAGTCAATCCTGTGATGCGTTTGAATGTAGTGGTGAAAGTGGAACGTGATTTGAAGCCCACACTGATACCGATACCTTCTATGCTTAGCTTTCCGTAGTGTTCCTTGTCATTAAGCCGCTTGCATGCTTCCATAATACGTAAGTTATTAATATAGGAGCTAAAATTGCATTTACACAACTCGTTTATCGCCTTGGAGAGATAAGCACTGTTGGTTCCAAGCAACTTGGCCAAGGTTTGTTCTGTAAGATCTGGCGAACAGAGTATCTCCATTTTGGCAAGCTGTACCTCAAGACGCTGTATTACATCTTTCATTTGCGAATCCGACAAATTGGCCATATTGCCCCGTCTGGTAGCCGCTCCAGCAGAGGAAACTGTAACATTATTTCTCGTTTTTTCGGTATGATACTGCAACGTTTCCTGTATACGCTGGTACAGAACCTTGTTATTAGCATCCAGTTGCCTATTCTTTTTGTAAATGGTGGAAAGGAAAATGAGTATGAGGACGATGACTATGAAACAAACAACGATAAATATTCGCTGACGTTCCCGTTGATAAGTCGTTTCGGCCAGTTGGGCATTGAGTGCGTTCAACTCATGAAGGAAGTGGATGTCCTTTACACCTTCAACGCCCATTCCATTCAGCAAAGAATCTTTTGCCTCAAGATGTTTCAAACGGTATGTCTGAGCATTGCCCATATCTCCGATTTGTCTATAGAGAATTTCCAACCTACTATATATCTCTGGCATGAGGTCTACAAGGTGGAGTGCAGCAGCCTGACGCTCCATGCTGTGGAGGCGCACAAGTGCTTTGTGCGTATATCCCAAAAAAGTATAGCATTCGGCAATATGGCATTCGGCATTGAATTGATACCGCAGACGGGACTTTGCATTGCCCATTTTTTTAATTTGTTTGTTTGAAAGCTCAAACAAATTTATGGCTTTGGTGTAATTACGCTTCTCCATAAAAGCCATACCATCTGCCATCAACCTAAGATATGTATAATATGGCAGGGTCTTATCTATAGTTAGCGATTTAAAGTAGCGAACGTCTTCGTATATATTCAACTTTGTGGCATATTCAGGACGACAACTAATAATGTTGCAAAAGGCAATAGTCAGATTTTCCCATTGCTTCCGTTTTTGAGCCAGAAACATCGCGTTGCGATACATCTCAAACCCTTTTCTCATCATATCTATTGAATTGTGTTGATCGGCATAGAACACATAAATGTTACCTATATGTATCAATATGGAGGGCTTAAGATCATCAAAATGCTCATCGTTTACGATGTCCAGCGCTGATTGAAAATTTTGCAAGGCCTTTGCATAGTCATTGTAACGGCTCGTAAAAAGAGTCCCACAGCGATAGTAGGCTTTG
>DLLX01000066.1:0-6835 GCA_002479145.1 Prevotella sp. UBA7551
TTCGATTCCCCTATCGACTACATCGCAAATCTCGCTTTCAGCAACGGGATTTTTTTGTGGGCAAAACTTTCTGACGGTCGATTCATCTAACGGTTAGGATACAAGATTCTCAATCTTGGCATAGGGGTTCGATTCCCCTATCGACTACTGAGTGGTTAATAAGTTGAAGTAGAGGAGCTTTTCAGCGTGTCGTTCTGGCAGCTGAAAAGCTTTTTGTTTTTCAGACATTGGCTTTTTTCTCCGTCATAAATTTGTGTATTCCGCAAACTTACCGTAACTTTGCATCAAGAAATACAAAAACGTTAAGTTGTTAATAGTACAATGAACACATTATTCATAGGCTTTGTCGCTCTTCTTGTGTTGGCCGTCGTCGGTTGGGCAGTGGCCGAGCTGAAGGGTCGCACGGACGAGTATCAGAACAATGCCGAGGAGGCAGAGGAGCTTGCTGCGTTTGTCAAGGCTGATGGTTATCATGAGAAGACCATCTACGACAGCCAGAAGAAGAACTCCATCAAGGGGTATCAGGCCGTAGGATACGGCCGTTAGCCCAGCTGGGTGTCCGTGAAGGACAGAGAAAAACACGGCCCGATAGATGGCCGCGCAGCCTGAGGCTCAGCAGTGGCTGTGCTTCTTCCTGCGGCGAAAGCGTCGCCAGGCCGTAGGCGCACGGCAAGGAACGTGTGGCCAGAAGGCGATGAAGAGATGTTAAAAAACCGACTAAAATCCCGCATCCTTTATCGTTTTCAGATGAATTTCATTAACTTTGCACCCGCAAATCAGCATTCGAGTCGCTGGGTTTCAATTCCGAAACCGGCATATCATACATTGCAAATTTCCCTACACATATAACATATATGTTAAGTAAAGAAGAATTATTGACCAAAGATATTTCCGAATTGGAGAATATCGCCCACTCTCTTGGCATCGCCAGTCAGAGCGATGACAGCAAGGAGGGACTCATTTATGCCATCCTTGACCGTCAGGCCGATCGTGGCGCAGCCGAGCAGACCGTGCCGCAGCGCAGAAAACGCGTGCGGATACCCAAGAAAGACACTGACCGCGTCTATTCCGTCAACGGAAGGGAAGGGGAGAACTTTGATGTAAAGAAGTACAAGATCAAGGCTGAGACCCCCTCGCTTTTCAAGGAATTACCCGACGCACAGCCCACGGAGCAGGAACAAACGGCCGACGATGAGCCTATCCTGCTCAACGAGCAAAACTGGGAACACATGACTCCGGAGGAGATCATGGCCTCCATTCCCCGCCACAGGGGGCGCAAGTCGAAGGCCGAACAGGACGCCATAGCGCGTGCAGAGGCTTACATTGCCGCCCGTGGCGAGCGCGGCTCGGAGCCGGAAGCGGACGCGCCGGCGGCCCAACCGGCGGCCAGTGAGCCTGTGGCGGCGGAGCAGCCAGCGGTCAGCGATGTGCCAGACTTCGTTAAGGAGCAGGCACAGGCCAACCAGAACGCACCAGAGGCAGGCACAGACACCGAGCAGAGTCAGCCCGCACAGGGGCAGGAAAACATTTTGGCACAGTTTCAAGCCAAGGTCAACGACCGCAACGAAGCCCCACAACCGCAGATGACGATGACGGAGGACGGCGTCTGGACGGGAGATCCGGGCGACGGGACCGACTTCATCGTCGTCGAGGACCTGCCCATCGAGGACCAGGGCGCGATGCCCACCTACGACATGTTCGACCGACCGACGATACAGCAAGGGGCTGCGGGTGCGCCTTCATTCAAGGTGGCCTCGCCCATTACGGCACAGCCGATGGAGGAAAAGTATGATTTTTCCGATTTGATAAAAGGCAACGGCGTGCTCGAGGTCATGTCCGACGGCTACGGATTCCTCCGCTCCTCCGACTACAACTACCTCTCCTCGCCCGACGACATCTACGTCTCCGTGCAGCAGGTGAGGCACTACGGACTGAAGACGGGCGACGTGGTGGAGTGTCATGTGCGCCCGCCGCGCGACGGAGAGAAGTACTTTCCGCTCACGAGCATTGACAAGATCAATGGCCGCGTGCCCTCCGAGGTGCGCGACAGGGTGGCTTTCGAGCATCTTACGCCCCTCTTCCCCGACGAGAAATACCAACTCTGCGGCAACCCCGCGACCACGAATATGAGCACGCGCATCGTGGATCTCTTCGCCCCGATAGGCAAAGGGCAGCGCGCCCTGATTGTGGCGCAGCCCAAGACGGGTAAGACCATGCTCATGAAGGACGTGGCCAACGCCATTGCCGCCAACCATCCGGAGGCCTACCTGATGATGTTGCTCATCGATGAGCGGCCGGAGGAGGTGACGGACATGGCACGGACGGTCAACGCCGAGGTCATCGCATCGACCTTTGACGAGCCGGCGGAGCGCCATGTGAAGATTGCCGGACTCGTCCTGGAGAAGGCGAAGCGCATGGTGGAGTGCGGACACGATGTGGTGATCTTCCTCGACTCCATCACAAGGTTGGCGAGGGCGTACAACACCGTGGCCCCGGCGAGCGGCAAAGTGCTCACCGGTGGTGTCGATGCCAACGCCCTTCAGAAGCCGAAGCGCTTCTTTGGCGCGGCCCGCAACATCGAGGGCGGAGGCTCTCTGACCATCATCGCCACGGCATTGATTGACACAGGGTCGAAGATGGACGAGGTGATCTTTGAGGAGTTCAAGGGAACGGGCAACATGGAGCTGCAGCTCGATCGCGCGTTGAGCAACAAGCGCATCTTCCCGGCAGTCAACCTTGTGGCCTCAAGCACGCGCCGCGACGACCTGTTGCAGGACGAGATGACGCTCAACAGGATGCGCATCCTCCGCCAGTATATTGGCGACATGAACTCGTTGGAGGCCATGAACACCATTCGCGACCGCATGGCCAAGACGCGGGACAACGAGGAGTTTCTTCTGTCGATGAACGGAGAGTGATGCCAAGCCATGCCTCTGCTGGGGCATTGGCACAGAAAGAACAATTTGGTAATAGATAAATTTTAAGGTTTTAAAGAGATTAGAGCTATGAACATCAACGATTTCAATTTCGCAGGACACAAGGCTATTGTCCGCGTTGACTTCAATGTGCCATTGGATGAGAATGGTCATGTGACGGATGACACGCGTATTCGCGGTGCGTTGCCCACGCTGAAGAAGATTCTTTCCGATGGTGGAGCGTTGATTATGATGAGCCACATGGGTAAGCCGAAAGGCAAAGTGAATGCCAAACTGTCCTTAGGACAGATTGTGAAGAACGTCAGCGACGCGCTCGGCGTGCCGGTGAAGTTTGCCAAGGATGCCGGCAATGCCAGCGAGGAGGCTGCTGACTTGAAGGGCGGCGAGGCGCTGCTGCTGGAGAATCTCCGCTTCCATGCTGAGGAGGAGGGCAAGCCCGTGGGTGTCGAGAAGGGCACACCGGAGTATGACAAGGCCAAGGCCGAGATGGCTGACCGCCAGAAGGAGTTTGCCAAGAAGCTCGCCTCCTACGCCGATGTCTATGTGAACGACGCCTTTGGCACCGCCCACCGCAAGCATGCGTCAACCGCAGTCATCGCCGATTACTTCGACAAGGACCACAAGATGCTCGGCTTCCTGATGGAGAAGGAGCTGCACGCCATCAACAGCGTGCTGAAGAACGCGCAGCATCCCTTCACTGCCATCATCGGAGGCTCCAAGGTCAGCTCCAAATTGGGCGTGATCAAGAACCTGCTCGACAAGGTGGACAACCTCATTATCGGCGGGGGCATGGGCTATACGTTCATCAAGGCGCAGGGCGGCAAGATTGGCATGTCGCTGCATGAGGACGACTTGATGCCCGAAGCACTCAACGTCATCAAGGCCGCCAAGGAGAAAGGCGTCAACCTCTGCCTCTCCGTGGCGACGGTGTGTGCGCAGGAGTTCTCCAACGACGCACCCCGCAAGGTGTTCCCCATCACCCAGATTCCTGACGGATGGGAGGGCATGGACGCCTCTGAGGAAAGCCTTGCCAACTGGAAGAAGATCATCCTCGCCTCCAAGACCATCCTTTGGAACGGGCCTGTCGGCGTGTTTGAGCTGGAGAACTTTGCCCACGGTACGGGCGAGATAGCCAAGTATGTGGCCCAGGCTACGAAGGAGAACGGCGCATTCTCGCTCGTGGGTGGCGGCGACTCCGTGGCAGCCATCAACAAGTTTGGACTTGCCGACCAGGTGTCCTATGTCTCCACGGGTGGCGGTGCCATGCTGGAGGCCATCGAGGGCAAGGTGCTTCCCGGTGTGGCAGCTATTGAAAAGTAAGGTCACAGTACACATATAATACACAAAGGGCGGTTTCAATTGGAAACCGCCCTTTATCGTTTTAGGTCCAAATCGTCATTAGATTTCTCAGGAAAGAGGCGAATACTGCTTGTTTTCTTGTCTCTTTCGGCTCAATGTTCGATTGGGTTGGATATCCAAGGTGTTGCATGGCTTGCAACACCTTGGATGATGGTGTCATCGTGTAAGAAGTTTATTCCTCCTCGTTTTCACTTTCCTGCTGGTTCCATAGCACGGCTTCCCAGCTCCAGGCATCCACTATTTGGTTGTTTCTCTTTTTGCCTACCAACTGAGGGCCGTCGTCAACATTGCCCGTATCCATTGTCAAGTTGCTGTCAGCCAATAAGGATTGTGTACTGTTCAACGATACCACCTCGCAAGAAGGCTTTATATAATTACGTTTTTCCATGTCGATTTACTTTTTAATGACTTTCTTGTTGTTGATGATATAGATGCCTGCGGGCAGGTTGTCGAGGGCTTCGCCCTGCTGAACCTGGCTCTTCACCTTCATGCCCGTAGTGGTGAAGACATCGACAAGGTCTGTGTTGGTCGCGCCGATGCCGCCTATGCCGTTAGTGTCGTCGCCCGGGAAGCGAATGACACCCGATGGAGATGCACCCTCATTGATGTAGCAACGATATGGACTCAGCGTACGTTCTTTATGCACCCTGTAGAATGCCACTTTGCCATCCTGTTTCTGCATGATGTAGGAACCGATGGGGGCAGTGAGGTTATCGGCGTAAACACCCGTCATGAACCCGTTGGTATAGGTGTCTTCGTGGATGGCGGCATAGCCCTCCAGCGTGCTGGTGGCGGCTGTTCCCTTCACGATGTACGGCGTATTGGCCTTGATGCAGTTGGCCTCATCGAGCTTCAGGACGCCCGACTCGTTCACTCCCTTGCTCTCATAGATGGTCCAACCGGTGCCGGAAGGTTTCGCACAGTCGAACGGAACAATCAGCGTGCCCCATCCAGCGTCGGTCAACGTGTACTCGTAGCTGTCCTTCAGGCCGATGATCTTCGCACTATAACCACCGCGATTATTTAGACCCGTGTACCAAACGCACACATCATAGATCGTGTTGGAAGCGATGTTGTAGTCGGCTCCGTTGGGTACGGAGAGGCTGAAGGACGTACTATTGCCATAAAGTGAATAGTCTGTTACGTCATCAGCATAACCTATTGCATCCTGCATGGTGAGCAGGTCTCCAGGATAGTTGAGTACGTCAGCAATCGAAATATTCCGTGGAATCGGCAGCGTGTTATCGCCTGCAGTCACTGTTAGGTCATCGGCCTTGGTGTCGTCAATGTCCTCTGTGGTCAGAAGGCCGGCTATATTACAGTCAGTGTAGTTGACTTTGAGCTTCACCGTACCCGTGACGGTAGCGCCTTGGATGAACGGCAGTTGGGTATTCATCACATCGATCGCTTGGCTGCCCTCGCGGATGATGTAGTTATTGCCCTCGGCGTAAACTACTTGGGCGTTCTCAAACTTCACTGTCGCCTGATCGATATTGTTCTTGCAAGCGGCAAGTTGATCGAGGGTCATCGGTGCGGTGAGGTCAGTTTTCGTGAAGGTCTTCGTGGTCACATCGGACACGATACTCTCATAAACTGCAATGGCTTTCACCGTTGTCGTCTCAGACAGCGTCAATGGCGCGGTGTACTCAGTTGATTGAACTGTAGGATCAGAGCCGTCGAGGGTGTAATGAATCTTGGCAATAGCATCTGCAGTAATGGTTACAGTGGTCGTGGTGGCAAAGACTTTTGCACCTTCAATACTTGGTGCGGCCAGCTCAGTGATTACCTGCTTCCATTCAAGAATCTTCGTCACAGGGTGGCCAGATGTGAATCCAGTGAACCACAAAGTGGCATCATACTGTTTGCCATCGTAGATCACGAAGGCATTGGCATTGTCTAAGTAGATGGGTGAATCGGTGTTGAAATACCACAGACCGTCAGTATAATCAAAATGAAGGGTCTGGTTCTTCACCTTCACAACATCACCCGGGTGGTCCTTCACCTCAGAGCTGTCGCAGCTCAGTGCGTCTATGCTGGTGTCTGAACCCGCATTGACAGTCAGTGCGCCCGCATTGGTCTGGCCATCGATGTCGGAAGTAGTCAGAATGCCGTTCGTATAGGTCACGTTGACCTTCACTGTACCTGTGAGGAACGAGCCCTGCTGCAACGTGAGCGAGGTGTTCATCAGGTCAATGGCCTTGCCATTCTCGCGGACAACGTAGTTGTTTGGCTCGGCATAGACGACCTTGGCGTTGGTCAACTTCAGTGTGACGTTGTCCTCACTTGTGCCAGCCTCAGCCAGCTCGGCAATGGTCTTGCCCTCCACCTGGGCGGCCTTCTTAGTGAAAGTGGCCTCTGCCACGTCGCTGCTCAGGCTGCCCCTTACGGCAATGGCCTTGACAGTGGTGGTCTCGGTGAGCGTGAAAGGCTCGGTATAGAGCGTGGACTCCTGTGTCGGCGTGCTGCCATCGGTGGTGTAATAGACCTTAGCGTCGGCCTCGGCGGTGATAGTTACGAGTGTGCTCTCGGTGAATTCAGCC
>DLLX01000066.1:6886-7061 GCA_002479145.1 Prevotella sp. UBA7551
GGTCACTATCTGCAGCGTAGCGGGCACCATGCCCTGTCCGGGGGCGTTGTACCAGGCGATGAGGTCATACTTCTTGGTCAAGTCTGTGAGCTTGTCGCTGAAGTCGGCCGCATTGGAGAGGTAGGCGTACAACTTAAAGCCGGTCTTGATATAGTAGGCATCCTTGCCCATTCCG
>DLLX01000036.1:0-369 GCA_002479145.1 Prevotella sp. UBA7551
CAAGCAGTTCAACATTACCAATGCAGGCCAGTGGTACGCCACCATGCCTGCCGACGAACTGGAACAATTCCTTGAAAAGAATCCTGGTGCCAAGAAAGACTGGGATGAGAACTATGGCGACCGCATGCAGAAGATTGTCTTCATCGGGCAAAACATGGATCGCAAAGAGATTGAGGCGGAACTCGACAAGTGTCTCGAAGACTGATTACCAACAAGGCGGACGTAGCTTCCTTCCATAACGCGCCAAGGATTCCTTATGGGTGAAAGCGGACGTTGTCAATATCATAAGACACATATAGCGAGGCAGATACGGAGAGTGGTTACATCTTCGCATCTGCCTTTTTCGTTATCCACTGTTTTTTATATCGT
>DLLX01000036.1:401-2586 GCA_002479145.1 Prevotella sp. UBA7551
TTTTATATCGTTATGGTGGTAATTTATAGAATCCGCCTTATAGCTTTCCCTGCTCTCCGAGATAACTGTCCTTGAAGCCGAGGAAGTAGAGTATGCCGTCGATGCCCATGGTGTTGATGCTTTGCCGGGCGTTGGCCACCACGCGCGGCTTGGCGTGGAAGGCTATGCCCAGTCCGGCTTCGCTGATCATGGGCAGGTCGTTGGCACCGTCACCCACCGCGATGGTCTGCGCGAGGTTGACCTTTTCCACTTGGGCGATGAGCTTGAGGAGTTCCGCCTTACGGTGCCCATCCACGATTTCGCCCACATAGTTGCCTGTGAGCTTTCCGTTCTCGTCAATCTCCAGTTCATTGGCATAGACGTAGTCGATGCCGTATTTACGCTGCAAGTATTCTCCAAAATAAGTGAAGCCACCACTGAGGATGGCAATTTTGTAACCACAAGTCTTCAAGACGCTCATCAGCCTGTCGGTTCCCTCGGTGATGGGCAGTTGCTCGGCAATCTCCTTCATCACGCTGACGTCGAGGCCCTTGAGCAGCGCCACGCGCTCCTTGAAGCTCTCCTTGAAGTCGATCTCGCCCCGCATGGCACTCGCCGTGATGGCTGCCACCTGGTCATAGACCCCATTGCGGCGCGCCAGCTCGTCGATACACTCCGCCTGGATGAGCGTGGAGTCCATATCGAAGCAAATCAACCGGCGCATACGGCGGTACATATCGTCCTTCTGGAAAGAGAAGTCCATCTCCAATTCCGACGACAAGCGCATCAGCTCGCGCTGCATCTCCTCCCTGTCCCGGGGATTTCCACGCAGTGAGAACTCCACGCAGGCACGGATGTATTTCTGCGGATGGACGATGCTCTGGCGTCCGGTGAGGCGGCGTATGGCATCGATGTTCAGCCCTTGTCGTGTCACTACCTCCGTGGCAGCGGCAATCTGTCTGGCCGACAAGCCGCGCCCGATGACGGTAAGGATGTATCTGTTCTTGCCTTGTCGGCCAACCCACTTCTCATACTCGTCGTCTCCGATAGGCTCGAAGTCGATATTGACCCCCAACTCCGTCGCTTTGAAAAGCAGATTCTTCATCACATTACCCGAGATTTTCTCGTCGATGCGGAACAAGATGCCCAGACTGAGGGTACTGTGGATGTCGGACTGGCCGATATCCAGTATCTGTGCTTTGCCCTGTGCGAGTATGTCCATGACAGAAGCTGTCAGCCCCGGCCGGTCAACACCAGTTATACTCACCAAGATTTGCTCTCTCTTTACCTTACTTTCTTCCATACCTATTAGTTTTATTGCTGTTATCCCACAAGGTCATAGCTCACCTTGCGACGGCTGAAGGGTGCGGACTTTGCGTCTTCGCCAGACCGCCTTGCCCCCTCTTCTGCCTTGGTTAATCTTATGTTTTGGGCGCTGTTGCCTGCCCATGTCCTCTGCCAAGACCTACTTACTGTATGCCCCGCTTGTCGAGTGCGGCTGCATAATCCTTCGCATTGCGCTGATGCTCCTCATAGGTCTTGGCGAAATTGTGCGACCCACTGAAGTCGGGCTTGGCGCACATGTACATATAATCGTGGTGCGAATAGTCGAGCACGGCATCGATGGCAGCCACCGAGGGGATGCGAATCGGCCCCGGCGGAAGCCCTTTGTGGCGGTAAGTATTGTACGGACTGTCCACAGAAAGCATGTCCTTATAGATGCGCTTGGCCGTGAATTTGCCCGTGGCGAACTTCACAGTCGGGTCGGCTTGAAGGCGCATTCCGTCGTGAAGGCGGTTCATATACATCCCCGCCACCTTCGGCATCTCGCCCTCATCGTTGGTTTCCTCATCGACAATGCTGGCCAAGGTGATCACCTCGTTTTGTGAAAGGCCTATTTCCTGTGCCTTTTCGGCGCGGTCATCGTCCCAGAAGCGTTTGCTCTCCTTGTGCATCCGCTTGAGAAAATCGCTCACGCTGATGTCCCAATACAGGTCATAGGAGTTGGGGATGAACATTCCCACAATCGTCTCCGGGGTGTAACCGTACCGCTTGCAGACCTTCGGGTCGTTGAGCGAGTCGAGCAACTCGGCAGAGGAGAACATCAGCACGCGGCTCACTTCCCTGGCCAAATCGGCCTTGGTGCGCACTGGCTTGAGCGTAAGGGTCTCCGAAGCCTGCGCTCCGTTGTGTATGTGGCGGTAGG
>DLLX01000036.1:2598-12785 GCA_002479145.1 Prevotella sp. UBA7551
AAGGTTTGCAACGCACCTTCGCTCCCGACACGGTAGCGACCCGTCTGTATGTTGTCGGCATAGTCCGACCAAAGCAGCAGCCTCCGGAACACCTGATAAGGCACTGGGCGCGAGACGCGCTTCACTTTGACCAACACGGAGTCGATGGTGTCGTCCTTATCGATGCGGATACAGGTCTTGTTGGCCGCACTGGTCATGCTTGAAAAAAACAGATAATAGACTACAGCAGCCAGCACGACGCCCACGGCGGCCACCCATTTCCAATTCGTCCTCGCGCCTCCCTTGCGTCGGGCTGAGCGTTTTCTCTTCTTTGCCATAAATGTACGCAATTCGATTTGCTGGTGCAAAGGTAACTAAAAACAACTGAAACACGGGGCTTTGGATGTTGCTTTTATCATTTTTTGAACTTAGAAATCACCCAATGTCCACAAAAAACGGTAATTTTGCGGCATCATGAACAGTCCACGCCACCAGAAGGAAACGATGGATTTTGCCTGCCCAAGGGCAGCCCTGCTGTGGCTTCTCCTGCTGGTAGGGACGATGATGGAGGCACGACCACACAGCCAGACCGCCGACCTGCTCCACCGTGTGGCCTCCTATCCCTCGATGGCGTGCCCCACCCCACCCGACTCCTTCGTCACTTACAGCTACGCCAAGGTGCTCATTGACGTGGAAAAGCGCAACCTGACGCTTGCCGCTGTGCCCACCCTGTTCTATCTGATGCGCGACAACCGCCGCCACTTTCTTTCCGAAAGCTACGTGCGGATAGCCCACCACCGCGACGGGAAGGAGGCCATCGCACCGCTGCTCTACCTCTCCACGACCTACAACAACCACCGCACGCTCCCCAACTTGCGCACCTATCTTCTGCCCACACCATACAGGCCCACGCTCTTTGCCGGCCATATCCTCTCCCCGCTCTGCCCCGACAACCGACGTTATTACCGCTATCGCATGCAAAAGGACCGTGACGGGCGGGCGCGCCTTTCCTTTCAGAGCCGAAACCGCAACACCCAACTGCTCCGTAGGGGCTGGGCGACTATCGAAGCGAGCACGGGCAGGGTGGAAAAGTTTCGGTTTGAAGGCGAGTATGACATGGTGAAGTTCACCGTAGAAGGCGAGATGGGTGTGGCGGGCATACCCTCCCTATTTCCCAAATCGTGCAGACTCGAAGGCACTTTCCGCTTCCTTGGCAACCGTCTGCGTGCCCATGTCGTGACCTTTCCGCAGCTTCCGCCACTCATCTCAGCACAGGCGAAGGACAATGACGCTGCCCTGCTCATGGAAAGGATACGCCCCGTAGGACTGGACAGCCTCGAACGGCGGCTGGCCGACACCTACCAGCACGCCACCCCCGACGCTACGGCCAACGATTCTACGCCGAAAAGGCGAAGCAGCTGGGCGAAACGGGTGCTGTGGGACATGATAGGCGACAACATTCTCAACCGCATCAGCGCGCGTTTCGGCAGCGACAAACAGGGGTACGTGCGGTTCAGCCCGCTCTTCAACCCACTCTACATGGGGTACAGCGGCCGACGCGGTCTGTACTACAAGTTTAAGGCGCAGGCGAACTACCGCTTCAACGACAACCAGGAGCTGTCGACGACCATCCGCCTCGGCTACTCCTTCAAGCAGAAGCAGCTCTTTTTCAACCTGCCCGTGACCTGGCGGTTCAACAAAAGGCGCAACGGCTTCGTGTTTATGCAGTTCTCCAACGGCAACCGCATCACCGATTCGCGCGCGCTGGAAGCCATCAAGAACACCACGACACGCGATACCATCCAGTGGGACAGCCTCGGACTCGACTACTTCAGAGACTCCCGCCTGCAGGTGTCGGCCGGCATCGACCTTGTACCTTCGCGACTCGGCTTCGAGGCAGGAGTGGTCTTCCACCGTAGGTCTGCCGTAGACAGCCACGGGTTCGACCTCTCCCACCGCCCGAGTACCTACCGGACCTTTGGCCCTTTCGCCAAATTCATCTGGCGTCCACTCTCCGACCGCGTGCCGCTGGCGTTCTCCATGCGCTACGACCAAGGCACAGGGTGGCTCTCCTCCAACCTCCACTACGCACGGATGGAACTCGACGGGCAGTACATCCGCCACCTGTCGCGCATGAGAAGCCTGTCGCTGAGGGCTGGAGGCGGCTTCTATTTCGACAAGGTGGGCGACACTTACTTTGTCGATTATCAGAACTTTCAGGAGGAATATGTGCCTGGCGGGTGGAACGATGACTGGACTGGGGAGTTTGAAGTGCTCAACTCCCATTGGTATAATGCCTCCAACTTCTATGCAAGAGCGAACGCCACCTATGAGAGTCCGATGCTGCTGCTCGCCCGTTTTCCCCTGCTCGGCCGTATTGTGGAGACGGAACGGATTCACCTGGGTGCGCTGGCGGTGAGCCACTATGTGCCCTACGTGGAGTTAGGGTATAGCTTTACCAACCGTGTTTTCTCCTTCGGCATCTTCACGGGCATGGCACCTCACCATTTCGAAGGCGTGGAACTGAAGTTTGGACTGGAGCTGTTCAGCAACTGGTAGACGCGCATGGAAATGCCTGCAAATGCTGAACACAGAGCTGGAAGAGCCTGTATGCGTCAGGCGTGCCCAATATACGCCGCTGCAAAATGGCAGGAGGGCCTATCCGCAGACTTGTGGAATGTGTACACAGGACACGCCCTAATTGACCGTGATATGAAAGCATCCCTGCCGGTTCTCATGCTTCACGAAGCAGCGTCCTTGCTTTCTCAAGTCGCGAAGCACCTCGCTGAGCACCCACTTCAGGGTGTCATTGCGCACAGGTTGCTCCACGGGCGTGTAGTGATTATAGGCGATGTCGAAGGTCGTGCCATAGAGATGGCAGCTGTTTTCCGTAGCATTGTGGTTGTATCGGCGCAAGGCTGCCACGTCCTCCTTGGTGCGGAGCAGGCTCGACACGATGAGCTTGTTCAACGGAACCCCCTTGACCTGAAGGCTGTCGAGGAAATTGCAGGCAATTTCCTGAAGCAAAACTGCGGCCCGCGGCACCAGATAGGGGACGCTGCGGCTCAACTTTCGCACATCATAGTAAGGGTTGCTGCCCACATAAACCAGCTCTCCCTTGCGGCGCTCGGCATCGGCACGGTCGAGCACGGCAGTCACCCCATAGCGCTGGGCGGCCTCGAGCTGCACCCCTTGGGAATCGGGAAAGCACTCGCGATAGCTGCCTACGCCAAGCACACGGGTATGGCGCTCACTCCCATCGGGGTTGAAGAAGTCGGTCAAAGTGACTGGGGATTCTATCGAGGCGGCTGGCTCCAACTGGGCAACCCTCCCGCTTCGGTCCGCATTCAGACCGTTGCGCTGGTCATTTACCGCGCTTACACTGTCTGCATCAGTACCCGACGACAGGTTCAACTGGTCGGAATACTGCGTGCCCACCACCCCGGGGAAAATGATTCTGACCAATGCAAGGACACCCGTAATGATGAGAAATCCCCATAAATAATTCTTCTTGGAAATCCTAAACTTCTTCATATTCGTCTACAAAGATAATCCAACGAGCACAATGAGAGCCTGCTCTCTGATTGCCGAGTGCAGCATATCTTTTGCAAAGATAAGAAAAACGAGCGAAATGGGGTGTAGAATTAACTGCTTTTATCAATTAGCTCAATGACAAAGAGATGTGTAGAGGACGGAGAAAAGGCAGAAATCATCTCCTCACCCGCATACTATGGGTTGGTTTTCAACTGCGCATAGTGGATGACCTTGTTCAGTTTGGAAAGGGCTACGGTGTAGGACGTGCCCTTGGTGGTGCGCTGGTAGACATAGCTTGTGCCTTCAATATGCCAACAAGTGTCGCGACGGCTGATGGTGTCGATGCCATGAAAGAAAGCAGACGGAGCGATAGTGTCCATAGAAAGGACGGCGGTGAAATTGCCACTGGCCACAGTTTCCTCGTATGCAGCAATGCTTGTAGAGTCGGGCACCTGCGGGGTCTCGCTCACAATGCGGTACTTCGGGAAGTTGACCCCCGTTATCAGACGAAGGTTGATGGGCATCGTGGTGTCGGCTTCCAGTGGGGCAAAGGCACTCTGCGGCACACTGTCGGCATCCGAAGGAGTGGAGTCGGTGGCCAGATGGCAGGACGCCAAACCAGCAATGGCTATGGCATAAAAAAGCTTTCTCATCTTTGTTTTTCTTCCTTTTCCAGTTTGTTGATTCGCCGTTGGGCTTTGGCATAATCGGGACGAAGCTCCAAAGCCTTGCGGTAGTTTTTGATGGCAGCCGTGGTAAGCCCCTCATTCTCACACTCTTTCCCCATCACAAAGTACTCCGTGGCGAGCTTTTTCAGATACGTTTCCCGCCTCTTCAGTTCGGCTGTCAGCCTGTTGTTCTCCTCCCGCAAGGCATTGAAGTGGTTGAGTTTCATGCGAAAAAGTCGCTTACAGGCAGGCTTCTCGATGTCGTAACGGCTGTGGATGGCGAGGAAAAACTGCTCGATGAACCGCCCATAGTCACCCTTCTCCCATGCCTGGGCGGCATCATAGTACTCCTTGTCGGCTTTCGACTGGCGCAATACCTTCCCTATGAGTGCCGAGTCGTTGTAATGCCGGGAGAAAGCAAGCACTTCGTCGTTCACAAATACGTCGCTCCGCCGCACGCCACGGTGCAGCCGAATGCCCTCAAGGGAGGTGCAACGGGAAAGCGCAACGTAGGTTTGGCCTGCCGCAAACGCCCCATTGCACAGGTCGATATCCGCCCGCTGGAAGGTCAACCCTTGGCTTTTGTGGATGGTAATGGCCCAAGCGAGCTTCAAGGGAAACTGAGTGTAGGTGCCGATCTGCTCCTCCACAATCTTCTTTTCCACCTCATCAAAATGGTAACGGACGTTTTGCCAAAGCTCACGCCCTACTAACAGTCGCCCTTCCTCCTCGGTCTTGACATAAAGGCAGCCTTGTTCCTCATCGATTGCCGTGACAACGCCCAGCGTACCATTTACCCAGAGGTGTTCGGGATTGTTCTTGACGAACATCACCTGTGCTCCCACTTTCAGCCTTAGTAGCTGTGGTGTGGGCAAAGAACTTTCAGGAAACTCACCTTCGATGGTTCCCTCGAACTCAATTTCGTCTCCTGGGAGCTTTGACAACTCCTCATTGTTGATCCAGTCGGCGTTGTCCCGTTTTGCGGAGAGCGTGATGGAGAGGCTGCCCTCATCGCTTTCCGCCTTCAAAGGGGCATTGGACACGTGCGCATTGAGAGCGGATAGATCGCCAACAGTCATGCGATTGGTGCGGATATGGTCGAGAATGGCGATAAAGCGGGGGTCGGTCTGACGGTAGACTTTGCGCAGCTCGATGCTGACCAAAGGAAATGTCTGGAAGATGTTCGCATTGAAAAAATAGACACCCTTGTAGAATGGCGACAGAAGATGGCGGTCTTCCTCTTTCAAAACAGGCTCCAACTGATAGATGTCTCCCACAAAAAGCATCTGCTTGCCACCGAAAGGCTCACGCATTTTGTGACAGTAGATGCGCAGCACCTTGTCGATAAAGTCGATGATGTCGGCGCGCACCATCGACACTTCGTCTATGATAATCAGCTCCAGCTCACGCAGCAGTTTGATTTTGTCGCCATTATAGCGTAGTGTCTTGCGTATCTCGCGCGCCGAATAGCGGATGTCCGTGGGCAGCAAAGGATGGAAAGGGAGTCGGAAAAACGAGTGAAGCGTCACCCCTCCGGCATTGATTGCCGCTATGCCCGTGGGTGCAAGGACAACGTGTTTCTTCTTGGTCGTGGCGGCAATGTAGCGGAGAAAGGTAGACTTTCCTGTTCCAGCCTTACCCGTAAGGAAGAGTGAATTGTGCGTAAACTGGACAATCTGGAGTGCTTGCTGCAACTCCTGATTGTCCGTATCTACTTTGGTTATATCCAGCTCTGGAATCATTCCGCCCACCAAAGAAACTAAATCTGCTCGGAGTGGGGACGCTTGGCCGCTGGGATGCTTTGATGTCTCTCCGGTGAAGAAGTCTTGGAGGACGACGAAGAGGACTTGGAGGTAGACGAACTTCCCGGCTCTGTCTGCCCCTTACCATCGCTTCCTCCTTGGTGTGGCTCTCCCTGCTCTTCACCTACCGGTGGCAAAGCATTGCCGTTTTCATCCACCTCAGCACCGTTTTCCTCCTCCTGTGAGTTACGACGATTGGAGTTATAGATGCCAAGTGTGTCGGTACTGGCTGTTGAGACGACCGATGTGGCACACTGATAGGAGGCAGCATCTATCTCCTCAGGGTCTGGAGCAGCCCACTTTCCCTTGTACTTCGCATGATAGCGTGGGTTGGAATAGAGCATTTGTATGAACGCTCCGCAGATGGGCAGGGCGGTCTTTGAGCCTTGTCCCAGCGCACCTGTACGGAAATGAATGCTCCTATACTCGCCGCCGACCCAGCATCCCACGACAAGCTTGGGACTAACGGCCATGAACCAGGCATCGGCATGGTTATTGGACGTACCCGTCTTGCCACCCCAATCGGTGTCGCCATTGGGCTGAATGTAGCGGTTGAGACTCATGCTTGTTCCTCCCGGCTCCATGCGTCCACCTTTGAGCAGCTCCTGCATGAAGAAGGCCGAACGGTAAGGGATGACCTGTTTCTGATCGTCGGGACCATGATAAATCTCATTTCCGTCCTTGTCGACGATTTTAGTCACCAGCACTGGTGAGTGATGTTTGCCGTCATTGGCCACCGTGCAATAGGCATCGGTGAGGTCAAGCAGGTTGACATCGCTCGAGCCCAAGGCCAAAGAAGGCTCGTCGGCGAGTGGACTGGTGATGCCCATGTCCTGTGCCGTGCGGATGATGTTGGGTATTCCCATCTCCTGACCGAGCTTCACGGCAATGGAATTGATGCTCTGCGCAAAGGCGCGCTTGAGGGTTATGCTGTCGCCGGAGAACCTTCCGTTGGCGTTGGTCGGCCTCCAGGTGTTGTATTGTCCTGTCTTTTTGTCCAGAACTTCCATCTGAATGTACTCGTCTCGGCGCTTATCACACGGCGTAAGGCCCTGATTCATCGCCTCGGTATAGACGAACAGTTTAAAGGTAGAGCCAGGCTGACGTTCGGTTGTCACCTTATCATACTTCCAGGACTCAAAGTCTATGTCACCCACCCAGGCGCGAACAGCACCCGACTGCGGCTCCATGGCCACCAGTCCGGTGTGCATGAAGCTCACCATATAGCGTATGGAGTCGAGCGTGGACATCTCCTTCTCTATCGACCCACGTTGATAATCGAAGAGCCTTACACGATGAGGCTTGTTCAAATAGTACAATACGCTGTCGGGTTGGTTGGGGAAGCGCTGTTGCAACGCGCGATAGACAGGCAGCCGCTGAGCGATCTCCTCGATGAATCCGGGTATCTCCTTACCCGTCTCATCACACCAAGAGCTCATGCCGTTCCACCCTTTCGCATCACGATGGATGTACCAATGGCGGTCAAAATTGCGCTGAATCAGCTCCATTTGCTTCTTTACGGCCTGCTCGGCATACTCCTGCATCTGCAAATCGATGGTCGTATAGATTTTCAAGCCTGCGCTATAGAGATCATAGCCATTCTCTTTCAGCCACGAATCAAGATATTTTGAGACCGCCTCGCGGAAATATAATGCCTTTCCCCCATAGTATTCCTCCAAGTGCAGCTCCGCTCCGAGAGGACGTTTGGAGTAGCGGTCGTAGTCCGTCTGTGACATATCACCATGGGTCACCATGTTGTAAAGCACGGTGTTGCGGCGCAGACGGGAGTTTTTAGGGTGAGAGATGGGGTTGTAGGAGGTGGTGGCCTTGAGCATTCCCACGAGGGTGGCGCACTGGTCTGGGGTCAATTCATTGGGCTTGCAACCGTAATAGGTCTTCGATGCCGTCATGATACCGTAAGAATTGTTGCCGAAATCGACCGTATTGGCGTACATTGTGAGAATCTCCTGCTTGGAATAGACCATCTCCAGCTTAGTGGCCACAATCCATTCCTTGCTTTTCATGATGAGCATACGGACTCCGGGGATTTTGCCCAACAGCCCTGTGGAGACCTGAGAGCGCATGCCGAACATATTTTTGGCAAGCTGTTGCGTTATCGTTGAGGCTCCTCGCGCACCGCTATGAAACAGGGCGTCCTTCAAAGCGCCACCCAATCCGAGGAAGTCTACGCCATGATGGCTGTAGAAACGCTCGTCCTCGGTGTCGACCAGCGCCTTCCAGAAGATGGGATTGACCTGCCCAAACTGCACGGGACTGCGGTTTTCCTTGAAGTATTTGCCGATAAGTTTGCCGTCGGAGCTGTAGATTTCAGATGCGGCGAAGGTGGGCGGCTCTTGTATTTCCATAAATCCCGGAGTCTTGCCAAACAGCCAAAGGAAATTGATATCGACCATGCCTAAGTAAAGGAAGAACGCTACAATGGCAGACATGATGCCCACCGCAGTCTTCGTGTACCAAGGACGACCCTTGTAAAGACGCGCATACCAAGGGAAAAATCCCTTGAAGCCCCGCCAGATGTTTCGTAAAAACTTCATGCTCTTGATTTCTTTTAAGTACTACGGCTGAGAGATGCCCATGCCGCCAAGGCATTCTGCAGGCACAGCCTCAAGCCGCTTGTCAATGTAGGCAATGACTTTATCCACCCTTGCGGGGTCGAACCAGCGCATCTCCTCGTCGCGCTTGTACCACGTCAGCTGCTTGCGGGCGTAGCGTCGCGTATTGCTTTGTATTCTTTCTATCGTTTGTTCCATCGTCACAAGGCCGTCCAGATAGTCGAACATCTCCTTGTATCCCACCGTATTGAGCGCGTTAAGGTGCCGGAGGGGGAGCATTCTCAATGCTTCGTCGCATAGTCCATTGTCCAGCATCTGCAGCACCCGATGATTGATGCGGTCGTAAAGCATGGCGCGCTCCATATTCAACCCCACCTTGACCATGCGAAATGGGCGCGGTCGGCAGCTATCCGAGAGAAAGGACGAGTAAGGACGCCCTGTCTGAATGCACACCTCAAGTGCGTGGACGACACGGCGGGGATTCTTTCTGTCCACCTTTTCCCAATGGACGGGGTCGAGACGGCGCAACTGTTTGGCCAATGCCGGCAGCCCTTCCTCAGCCAACCGCACTTTGAGTTGGGCGCGAATGTCGTCGCGAATAGTGGGAATGTCATCAATTCCCTTGCATACCGCATCGATGTAGAGCATCGATCCACCCGAGAGGAGGGCTATTTCCTGCCCCTTCGCCTCCATTTCAGCAAGTAGTCGGAGCACGTCCTGCTCATACATGCTGGCCGAATAGCCATCCCTCACCGAGCGGCTTCCCACAAAATAATGGCGCACACGTGACAACTGCTCCTTCGTGGGAGCCGCCGTGCCAACAGGAAGCTCCCTATAAAGTTGACGCGAGTCTGCATTGATGACGGGCACTTTGTAGTGCTCAGCCACCTGCAGCGTCAGCTCAGTCTTGCCGACACCCGTGGGACCCGTGATGACTATCAGCGTCAGTGCCAATCCCCTCTACTTGATAATGCCGCGCTGGGAACCTTCAACGAAGTTGAGAATGTACTCTACCTCCTTCGTCACCTGCAGCTCACTGCGCACCTTCTGTATGTTTTCCTGCCGCGTTCCCACGCCGTAGATAATTCGGTAGACGTTGTGGATGAGGTCTATCAG
This sequence comes from Prevotella sp. UBA7551, assembly GCA_002479145.1. Lineage (GTDB taxonomy): Bacteria > Bacteroidota > Bacteroidia > Bacteroidales > Bacteroidaceae > Prevotella. The sequence continues at coordinate 12,271 of DLLX01000036.1, forward strand.
TTCGTTGGAGAAACCGTGTCGGCGCAGTCCGATGACATTGACGCCCGCATACCGTATAGGTTCACGCCCGGCAATGACGTAGGGGGGGATGTCCATGGAGAAACGGCTGCCACCCTGAATCATCACATAGCCACCCACATGGCAGAACTGATGGCAAAGCACTTCGGCGGAAATAATGGCATTGTCGTCTACCACGACCTCACCACCCAACTTCGTCGAGTTGCCGATGATGCACTTCGAACCGATAACACAGTCGTGGGCGATGTGCATATTCTCCATCAGGAGGTTGTTGCTGCCCACAATGGTTGTGCCTTTGGAGAACGTTCCGCGGGAGATGGTGACGTTTTCGCGCACCGAATTGTTGTCTCCCACCTCGCAAGTGGATTCCTCTCCGTGGAACTTCAGGTCCTGCGGCTTGGTCGATATGCTTGCGCCGGGAAAGAATTCATTGCCGTTGCCTATGCGCGCCCCTTGATGAATGGTGACACTATTGAGCAAATGGTTGTTGTCGCCCG
>DLLX01000078.1:0-133 GCA_002479145.1 Prevotella sp. UBA7551
TATAGGCTAAACGACATTTCAGGACAGTTTTTTAAGCCCAATCGATCATTTGATTTTGTCGCTGTCTGCTGTTGGTTTCGCTCAGGGATGCAGCGTAATGGTAGTAGGCATTGCGGGCTATGGCGAAACACTT
>DLLX01000078.1:213-374 GCA_002479145.1 Prevotella sp. UBA7551
TTTGTCGACTTCGGTCTGATGAACGATTGTGGGTTAAATGACCGATTGGGGTTAAAAGCATTGGATACAAGCAGCGACAGACATTTTCTCAGCCCAGTTAGGGGTAAAAAAAAGAAGCATCCCCTTGCGAGGATGCTTCTTGCGGTGCGTACGAGATTCGA
>DLLX01000078.1:515-1075 GCA_002479145.1 Prevotella sp. UBA7551
ATTCTAACCAACTGAACTAACACACCAAATGTTGCACCGCTGTGCACCTTTCGTATTTGCGGGTGCAAAGGTACTATTTTCTTTTCATGCCGCCAAACTTTCAAGCATTTTTTTCCAAGAATGTTTCATCTTGTGCGCTTTTTCACGACTTTTGACGCATAGTCGCCCAAGCTGTTTGTCCTCAGCACAGAAAGTCGCCCCACCCCATCCACATCATTATTGGTAATGATTTTGAACGCCCATCCACCCGTATGCCCCAATTTTTGCCTACCTTTGCATAAGATAAGCTGCACTCGGCAATTTGAGAGCAAGCGCTCATTGCACTCGTTGGCATTATCTTTGCAAAAGATAAGCTGCACTCGGCAANNCTCGGCAATCTGAGAGCAAGCGCTCATTGCCCTCGTTGGCACTATCTCGGCAGAAAATTATAATACATACTCATCAAGCAATATGCAAAAGACGCTTTACAGTTCTCTCGCACTGCTGGCACTGGGCTTGCCCCTCAGTGCGGCTCCAGAGAACAGCGATGACGGTCGCATCACCCTGATTGACACGGCAAA
>DLLX01000078.1:1090-1322 GCA_002479145.1 Prevotella sp. UBA7551
GTCTATGACATTGACGAGATCGTCGTCATAGACCAGCCCAAAGAGGCCTACCGACTGCGCCGCCAGCCTTTGAGCAGCACACAGTTCTCGTCAGCTCAGCTCACCAACATCAACGTTCAGCACCTCGGACAGCTCTCCGACTACGTCCCTTCCTTCTCCATGCCCGAGTATGGAAGCCGCATCACCTCGGCCATGTACATCCGCGGCATCGGCTCTCGCGTCAATTCGCCCG
>DLLX01000078.1:1352-3968 GCA_002479145.1 Prevotella sp. UBA7551
CCCGCCGTGGGCGTCTATGTCGACGGGCTGCCGATACTCAGCAAGAGCGCACTCAACTTCCATCTCTACGACGTGGAACGCGCCGACGTGCTCCATGGCCCGCAAGGTACTCTCTACGGAATGAACACAGAGGGCGGCCTCATCCGACTCTTCACCCGCAATCCTTTCTACTATCAGGGCACCGACCTGCGCGTGTCGCTTGCCACGAAGTTTGGGCGGAAGGCCGAAGTGAGCCACTATGCGCGCCTGAACGACCACGTCGCCTACTCGCTGTCGGGATTCTACAACGGCACCAACGGCTTTTTCACCAACCAATACAATGGCACCCGTGCCGACAACCTGAACGAATTTGGCGGCAAGGCACGCCTGTCGTGGCGCCCTGACACCCGATGGACGGTGGATTTCATCGCCGACTATCAGCATGTGAACCAGAATGGATTTCCCTATGGAGAACTGGTGACGGCCGACATGATTGGCTCCGCACCCATCACCTCGCCCTACTACGGACTCAAAAAAGGCACACAAGACCCCAATACCAACCGGCAGGGCTACTACCAGCGCAACTTCCTCAACACCGGACTGACCGCCTCCTACAAGGGAAGGGGCTTCGACCTGAACAGCACGACCACCTATCAGCTCCTCAACGACCGCATGCTGATGGACATCGACTACCGGCCGCAGGACTATATGTACTTGACGCAGACGCAACTACAAAACGCCCTCACGCAGGAGCTGTCCATCAAGAGCCGCAACAAGGGCGCATGGCATTGGGCCTTCGGCGCATTTGGCACTTATCAGTGGCTGCGCACCGACGCACCCGTGTTCTTTGGCGACGCAATGGACAAGATGCTCTCTGAGCAGGTCACCCAAACGGTCTATTCCTCCATCTACAACGCCATGCGGGAGAAGATGTACAACGGACTGATTCAGCAGGGCACGACGGAAGAGGCGGCTGGAAAGCTCGCCAGCACCATGGCCAAAGCAGCGATTGAGGGTGCAGGCGGCGTGAATGTCGGGCTCAAGATGGGCAGCGTGCCGGGCATTTTCCACACCCCGACCTACAATCTCGGCCTCTATCATGAAAGCAACATTGAGCTGACCCCGCGCCTGACAGCCACCCTCGGACTCCGCTACGACTACAGCAACGTGGCCATCGACTACGAGACCAGTGCCTCGATGAGCATGGCAGCCAGCGTAATGGGACAGCAGGCGGCCTCAACGGTACGCTCTGCCCTTGCCCACCACCAGCGCGACCACTTCGAAGAGCTGCTGCCCAAGGTGGGACTGACCTACGACCTCGGGAGAACGGGCAACGTCTATGCCCTCTTTGCCAAGGGGTACCGTGCGGGGGGATACAACATACAGATGTTCTCCGACATCCTGCAATATGAGTTACAGACCGCATCGCGCAACTTCCGGCAGACGGGCGACATCACCATCGACCACGACGCGGCCTCCTACGACCGCATCGCCGAAGCCATCTCCTATAAGCCCGAGACTTCATGGAACTATGAGTTGGGCACCCACCTCAACCTCATCGGCTCAAGGCTGCAGCTCGACCTCGCCACATTCTACATGCAGATACGCAACCAGCAGGTCTCCGTCATGGCCCGCAACTATGGATTTGGGCGCATGATGACCAATGCGGCCAAGAGCCACTCCACCGGCATGGAGCTTCGCTTGCGCGGCATCTCCGCCAACGAGCGGCTCAACTGGTCGCTGTCCTATGGATTCACCTCGGCGCGCTTCGACGACTATACCGACTCCGTAAGTACCAAGGGAGGCGATGTTGCCGTGAGCTACGAGAACAACCACGTGCCCTTCGTGCCGCAACACACCCTCGCCGCGACTGCAGACTACAAGATTGACGTAGACCCTGCTGCCCTGCTCGACCCCACCAACCGCTTCCATCTGCGCGACGTGACCATCGGTCTGAACCTCTCCGCACAGGGACAGACCTACTGGGACGAGGCCAACACGATCAGTCAGAATTTCTACGCCACGCTCGGGGTGCACGCCGAGGGCAACTTCGGCCCGCTGAAGCTCAACCTCTGGGTGCGCAACCTCACCGACACGAAGTACAATACCTTTGCCGTACAGAGCGCGGCCACGGGAAAGACGCTCACCTTTGCCCAACTGGGCAACCCCTTCCAGCTCGGTATCGACATGACTTTTCACTTCTAAGCCATAGTCTTTCCGCAGCTACTGAAGTACTCTATAAACCCCAAGCGGTCATTAGGTCTCAGTCAAACGCCCGATTGAGGACAAAGATTGCGCCCCTGCATGCTGACAACAAATATTCAGGATGCAGGGGCGCAAAGGTTTTGCTTGATGCAAAGGAGATCAAAAATAGGCAGGCTACCGCTTGATTTTCTGGAAACCGAGTCCGTAGACGCCACTGACCGCCGACTGGGAGACAAAGGCATGTGGGTCGATGCGGTTGATGACCTGCATCACCTCACGGCTCTTCCGCCCGTGTACGATGATGAAGAGCATCCCTTTCTTGGCCCCGGAGTAGAGGCCGCGCGCCTCAATGACGGTGCAACCGCAGTTGGCTTCCTCGTTCATGGCGTGCCCCATCTCTTCCCATTTGTCGGAGATGATGAAGAACTGCAC
>DLLX01000069.1:0-4362 GCA_002479145.1 Prevotella sp. UBA7551
GTCAATATAGCAAAACGGGCCTATCACGTTGTTGTCACCCAGTTTGGCGTCGGGGTGGACAAAGGCCATGGGACTGATTTGATTCATTATGATATGAATTGTTTTAAGGGTCTATACTTGGTTGTGCCAGATGTAGCTTTGTACCGTTCGGTTGAGCAGAAGTTACGCCAACATTCTTTACCATTTATTCTTACTGGGCATATCGCTGACACCATGGCTGTACAACACCGGCCGCGCTGCATTGCAATAGGGGCTGAATCGGTCTGCCAGAGCCTTAATCAAGCTGCAAAAGGGGTGACATGGCGACGCAACAGGGGCGATATTGAGAATCAATAGCATACACAAAATCAATCGTTGATAGCCAAATGGTTGCGTAAGTGGAAGAAAAGCTGCGACCTCGATGGCGGGAGTGCGTCAGCATTGCGCCTATACGCCTCCCACATGAGTCCGTAACGTTACTTATTCTTTACAATCTGCGCAGTGAATGAAGCCTCGGCCACCACATGATCGCCGACGAACATGTAGCCCTTCATGGAGCTGATGCCGTGGCGCACGGGGCCGAGCAGCTCCACACGAAAGAGCACCGTGTCGCCCGGCACGACCTTCTGGCGGAACTTCACGCCATCAATCTTGAGGAAATAGGTGGACCAGCGTTCGGGATCCTCTATCTGATTGAGTACCAGCAAGCCGCCACATTGGCTCATGGCTTCTACCAAAAGCACGCCCGGCATGACCGGCTCCTGTGGGAAATGGCCTTGGAAGAAAGGCTCGTTGGATGTAACGTTCTTCACCCCGACAATGCTGTTGGCGCCCAGGGAGATGACCTTGTCGACCAACTGCATGGGATAGCGGTGCGGAAGCAGCTCACGGATGCGGTTGTTGTCCATCACCGGCTCCTCGTTGGGGTCATAAATCGGAGCCTGCACCTCGTGCTTGCGAATTTCTTTGCGCATAAGGCGGGCAAACTTGTTGTTGACCGTGTGGCCAGGACGTGTGGCAATGATGCGTCCCTTGATGGGTTTGCCAATCAAAGCCATGTCGCCGATGATATCGAGGAGCTTGTGGCGCGTGCACTCGTTGTCCCACTGGAGGGGCTTGTGCTGGATGTAGCCGATGGCCTGGGCATCAATGTGCGACACTTTCAGCAGGTCGGCCAGCTGGTCGAGCTTCTCCTGCGTCACCTTGCTCTCATAGATTACTATCGCATTGTCGAGATCGCCTCCTTTGATGAGGTTGGCCTGAAGCAAAGGCAGGATGTCGCGCACGAAGACAAAGGTGCGTGCTGGCGCAATCTCGCTGGGAAACTTGTGGATGTCGTCCAACGTGGCAAATTGACTGCTGATGAACTTGGACTTGAACGAGCACATGGCAGTTATCGAAAACTCCTCGTCGGGAAGAATGGTGATGGTGGATCCGTTGTCGTCCGTGATCTCTATCTTCTTCCGAATGATGTAATAATCCTTGGGAGCATTCTGGTCCACAAGTCCCACTTCCTTGATTTTCTCGACAAACATCAATGCGCTTCCGTCCAATATCGGAAACTCCGGTCCATTCACCTGAATCAGACAGTTGTCAACTCCCATCGCATAAAGTGCGGCCATGCCATGCTCTATGGTGCCGACACGGACGCCATTGCGCTCCAGTACGGTGCCGCGTTGGGTATCGCTGACGTTGTCCGCAATGGCATCGATAATCGGCTCACCCTCCATGTCGATGCGCTGTATCTTGTAACCTGTGTTCTCAGGGGCGGGATTGAAAGTCACCGTAAGGCTCAATCCCGTATGCAATCCCTTTCCGAAAAGGGAAAAACTACCTTTTAACGTCTGTTGCTTGCTTGTTTCCATTCCTCGTATGAAGGTTTCTGTAAAATAAAGAATAACGGCTCAGTTGCCTACTTTGCAGCATCTTTTGCGCTGGCCTTCAACGCATCAACCTCCTTCTGAAGTGCGTTGATTTGCTTGTAAAGCTCCGGCAGACGCTGGAAAATGGCTTGTGAGCGGAAGTAGGGGCGCATTGGCATCGGCGGAGTGCCGATGAGCTGCTGCCCATCCTTGAGGCTGCCGGGCACTCCCGACTGGGCGCCGAGCATCACCTTGTTGCCTATCTTGATGTGGCCGGCGATGCCGACCTGACCGCCAAACATACACCATTGTCCCACTTTGGTGCTGCCGGCGATACCAACTTGTGCAGACATGACGGTGTTTTCGCCGATGTCTGTGTTGTGAGCGATCTGCACAAGGTTGTCCAACTTGACCCCCTTATGGATGTGCGTGGCTCCCATCGTGGAACGGTCAACACACGTGTTGGCACCTATCTCCACGTTATCCTCAATGATGACGATGCCAACCTGCGGAATTTTGTCGTACTGGCCGCTCTCCTGGTTGGGCGCAAAGCCGAATCCGTCGGCGCCAATGACGGCACCCGAGTGGATGATGACGTTGTTGCCTATCTGACAATCGTGGTAAATGCTGACCTGAGGATAGACAACGCAGTCGGAACCGAGCTTGGCGTTGTCCATAATGGTCACATTGGGATAAATCTGACACCCGTTGCCCACGGTCACACCATCGCCGATATAGGAAAAAGCCCCTATATAGACATCCTCGCCCACAGTAGCATTGGGTGAAATGTAAGCCAAATCGTTCACTCCCTTGCGCTTTGGCTTCATACTCTCGTAGAGCTGAAGGAGTTTGGCTACGCAGTCGCGGGCGTTCTTTACCATGATAAGCGTCGCGTGGATGGGCTTGTCTCCCAACTCAATACGCTCATCCACAAGGACTACCGAGGACTGGGTGGCATAAAGATAATGGGTATATTTAGGGCTTGCAAGGAACGAAATCGCCCCCGGCTTGCCGTCTTCTATCTTGGAGAAGGTATGGATGAGCGCATTTTCATCGCCAACAATGCGTCCTTGAACGAATGTCGCGATTTGCTTTGCTGTAAATTCCATATTGCTCTTTCTGCTATTGATGTGGTTGCAAAGGTAATAAAAAAAAGAATAACATATTGACCCTGCTCCTCTATTTAGATTTTTTTGAGACTACCAGATGGTTACGGGGGAAGGGGGAATAGGGGCGGAAAGCCCCTTGACCGTCGCTGTAGATTTACTTTTTGAAATCCACTTTTTCCAGCTCATGCGCCATCTGATCCCTTAGCTCCAGCGCCTTTCTGGCGGCCGTCTCGGCAAAATCCTTTCCATCGGAAGCGTAGATGATGCCGCGCGAGGAGTTGACCAGCAGGCCACAGTCGTCTATTATGCCATACTTGCATACTTCCTGCAAGCTGCCTCCCTGCGCTCCAACGCCCGGAACGAGCAGAAAATGGTGTGGAGCCACCTTGCGAATATCGGCAAACATGGTGCCTTGCGTCGCACCCACGACATACATCATGTTCTCTTCATTGCCCCATTGCTGCGAGATACGGATGACTTTCCCGAACAGTCGCTCCCCTGCAACGTCTGAGGTCAACTGAAAATCATGGCTTCCTTTGTTGCTTGTCAGTGCAAGGAGCACCACCCACTTGTCAGGATAGCCCAAGAAGGGTTTCACACTGTCCTCACCCATATAGGGAGCTACGGTCAAAGCATTGACGTTATACCTTTCAAAGAAAGTACGCGCGTACATTATAGAAGTGTTGCCTATGTCGCCGCGCTTGGCATCAGCTATGACAAAATGCTGCGGATAGTTCTCCCGGAGGTAAGCAACTGTCTTCTCAAAGGCAACCATTCCACTCACCCCCTCGCACTCGTAGAAAGCCAAATTGGGCTTATAGGCCACGCAATAGGGAGCAGTAGCGTCGATGATGTCCTTGTTGAACTTGAAGATAGCGTCGTCTGCCCCACGGAGATGCTCCGGGATTTTGCGCACGTCGGTATCCAGTCCTACACAGAGGAATGACCTTTTGTTGAAAATCTGATAAATGAGTTCTTGTCTGTTCATAACATCTAAAGCTTTTGTGGAGTGTGAATATAGGAGGGATAGGCTGTCGGCAAAGTCAAAGCAGTGCCTACAACTCGCTCTCTTTCAGCTTCTCGGCATTCTCCGCCACGGTCAAAGCATCGATCATCGGCTGGATGTTTCCATTGAGAAAGCCCTGCAAGTCGTGGGTAGTAAAGCCGATACGGTGGTCGGTCACGCGTCCCTGAGGAAAGTTATAAGTTCGGATTTTTGCCGATCGGTCACCGGTAGAGACCAGGCTTTTGCGTCGGCTGGCAATGTCATTGACGTACTTCTGGTGCTCGCGGTCGTGGATAAACGTATAGAGACGGCTCAAGGCACGTTCCTTATTCTTCGGCTGATCACGCGTCTCGGTACACTCTATGAGGATTTCTTCCACCTCTCCCGTATTGGGGTTTTTCCACGG
>DLLX01000069.1:4396-45274 GCA_002479145.1 Prevotella sp. UBA7551
CCCGACTCCACCTTGTTCACGTTCTGTCCGCCAGCTCCACTGGAGCGGAAGGTGTCCCACTTGATGTCTCCCTCATTGATGTTCACCTCAAACTTGTCGGCCTCGGGGAGCACTGCCACCGTCGCAGCCGATGTCTGCATACGGCCGTTTGACTCCGTGACAGGCACGCGCTGGACGCGGTGTACACCGCTCTCATACTTCAAAGTGCCATATACGTTCTGCCCGCTGATGGCAAAGTCGATTTCCTTGTAGCCACCCACGGCACCCTCTGAGGCATCCGTCACGCTGAGCTGCCAACCCTTGCTGTCGCAAAAACGCTTATACATATTGAACAAATCGCCCGCAAAAAGGCAGGCCTCATCGCCTCCTGTGCCTGCGCGAATCTCCATCTGAACATTTTTTCCGTCCTCAGGATCTTTAGGAACGAGCAGCAATTTGATTTCGTCCTCGAGCTTTGGGCGCAAAGATTCGTTCTCAGCCAGCTCCTCACGCGCCATCTCCTTCATGTCGGGATCACTCTCATTGGCAATGATGTCCTTTGCATCGCTGATGGCATTGAGGCAAGCAACATACCGCTTGCGGGCTGCCATGATGTCTCCGAGCTCCTTATATTCCTTCGTTAACTTGACATAACGTCCTTGGTCAGCTATCACATCGGGGTCTGTAATCAACGTGGAGACCTCCTCGAAACGCGCCTCAAGGCCGTCGAGCTTTTCCAATATGTTGTTTTTCTCTGCCATTTTAATTTATAAATTTCTGCGTTAGCAAGATGGCCGACTACTCATAGTCGAATGTGCCAAACTCCGAATGGATGGTCAGCGAGCGCTTCCCCTCCTCGATATGTCCCACCACCTGCGCGTCGATGTTGAAGCTCTTGCTGATGGCAATGACCTTCTCGGCCACCTCCGGACGGACATAGACCTCCATACGGTGTCCCATATTAAACACTTGATACATTTCCTTCCAATCAGTTTCTGAACAGTCGTGGATGATTTGGAACAGTGGAGGAACGGGGAACATATTGTCTTTGACCACCTTGCAGTTCTCTCCCACAAAGTGGAGCACCTTGGTTTGAGCGCCACCCGTGCAATGAACCATTCCGTGTATCTCTTGTCTCAGCTCATCGAGGATGTGCTTAATGACGGGCGCATAGGTGCGTGTGGGCGACAATACCAATTCACCTACGTTGAGTGGTGTTCCTTCGGCCTTGTCGGTCAGTCTGAATTTTCCGCTATACACCAACTCCTCGGGCATGGCATGGTCATAGCTCTCCGGGAATTTGGCAGCCAAATACTTGGCAAACACATCATGACGGGCGGAGGTCAGCCCGTTACTGCCCATGCCACCGTTGTAACGCTTCTCGTAAGTGGCCTGTCCGGTGGAGCTAAGTCCCACGATAACGTCGCCCGGACGGATGTTGGCGTTGTCAATGACATCACTTCTGCGCATACGACACGTCACGGTAGAATCAACAATGATGGTCCGCACGAGGTCGCCAACGTCTGCCGTCTCACCACCTGTAGGCCAAATTCCGATACCCATTCCGCGCAGTTCGGCCAGGAAGTCGTCCGTACCATTGATGATTGCTGATATGACCTCGCCTGGAATGAGCATTTTATTGCGCCCGATGGTAGAGGATACCAAGATATTGTCCACTGCACCGACACAGAGAAGGTCGTCCGTGTTCATGACAATCGCATCCTGCGCGATGCCCTTCCACACACTCAAGTCGCCCGTCTCTTTCCAATACATATAAGCGAGCGACGACTTCGTGCCCGCACCATCGGCATGCATGATGTTGCACCAGTCGGGATCTCCGCCCAATATATCGGGAATAATCTTGCAGAAAGCCTGAGGAAACACGCCTTTGTCTATGTTCTTTATGGCATTGTGGACATCCTCCTTGGCAGCACTTACGCCGCGCATCATGTATCTGTTGTTCATCTTGCTTCGTTATTTATATAATAAGGTAAAAGTTTCGGAGTTTCCTCACTCACGCCCGTTCCATATATCCCAGGCGATAAACGCCTGCAACAGGAGCATTTCCAATCCGTTTTTGGTGGTCGCCAATCGTTCCTCGCCTTTCTTTAGAAATAGCGTCCGTTCGGGATTATAGACAAGATCATAGAGCAAAGTGTGACTATCCATGGCCTCATAGGGCAATTGTGGACAAGTGTCGACGTTAGGAAACATTCCCATCGGGGTGCAGTTGACAATGACGTTGTACTCTTTCATCATCTCGGGCGTTACCTCCTCGTAGGTAAGACAGCCCGGTTTCTTCGTTCTTGAGACAAAGCGGGCCTCCAGTCCCAGCTTTCGTAGGCCGTAAATAACGGCCTTACCAGCTCCCCCTGTTCCCAAGACAAGGGCCTTTCGGTGATGTGGTTCCAGTAGTGGCTCAAGGCTTTTGACGAACCCCGTCACGTCGCTGTTGTGGCCTTTCAGTCTCACTTTATCCTTGTCGTGGAGCACCTTAATGACGTTGACCGCCCCAACAGCTTCTGCTTCCGGGCTTAGTTCGTCAAGCAAGGGCAGCACCTGTTCCTTATATGGGATGGTCACGTTAAGTCCGCGCAGCTCCCACGTGGTATGAACAATCTCCAACAAATCGGCAACATCGAGAATCTCATAGTTGATGTACGTCGCATCAATTCCTTCGTTCTCAAACTTCTCATTAAAGAAATCACGCGAAAAGGAGTGGATCAGCGGATAACCTATCAAGCCATATTTGTCCATAATGCTTGCAATGTCTATTTTGTTGCGAAATAAAGCGTACAGATGCCGAAGGTGAGACGCTGGAATGTGGCTTCGGAGAAGCCCGACTGGCATAATATTTCTTCCATCTCCTCGCCCTGTGGAAATGCCTCTATGGTCTGTGTCAGATAACTGTAAGCCTTCGTATCCTTCGATACGAGTCGGCCATAAAGAGGAAGTACGGTGTGGGAGTAAAGCGAAAACAACTGACGCATAGGAAATCTTACGGGCGTGGTCAGTTCTATCACGCAAAGATGTCCGCCCTTCCGCAGCACCCGACACATTTCCAGCAGGCCCAATTCGAGGTTTTGGAAGTTGCGGATGCCAAATGCTGCCGTGACCGCATCGAAGGATTCGTCGGCAAAAGAAAGGTCAAGACAATCCTCGCGCTGAAAACTAATGACCCCTTCGAGGCCCAGACCAGCCACTTTTCGACGTCCCACCTGCATCATTCCCTCCGAGATGTCCGTGCCCAAAAGCACCTGAGGCCTCAGCACACGGGCGGCTTCGATGGCAAAATCTCCCGTTCCCGTGGCTACATCAAGGATGCGTTGTGGATGATAAGGGCGGAGACGGTCTATTGCTTTGCGTCGCCAATACTTATCTATGTTCCATGACAAGCGGTGGTTTAACGTATCATAGGTGGGGGCGATGTGGTCAAACATCTCCTCCACCTGCGCACCTTTCTCCCCTTGTCGGTAGGGATTGATTTTCTCTTGTTCGTACATTGGCGATGCCCAGCGTGTACTTTGTTACTTTCTTGCTGCCAGATAGTTGGTCACATTGCGATCAATCCGTGCGGCAATATCGCCCTCTTCGGCTGCTTTGTCAAACTTTTCGCCCGTGATATGTTCGTAAAGCTCTATATAGCGCGCGCTCACACTCTCGGCATAGTCGTCGGTTATCTCCGGCATAGTCTGTCCCGGCTCGTTCATAAAGCCGTGATCAATGAGCCACTGACGGACGAATTCCTTGGACAACTGACGCTGCGGCTCGCCTTTGGCAAACTTCTCCTCGTAGCCATCAGCGTAGAAATAGCGACTTGAGTCGGGCGTATGAATCTCATCAATAAGGTATATTTTACCGTCGCGCTTGCCAAACTCATATTTCGTGTCCACGAGGATGAGCCCGTGCTTAGCTGCAATCTCTTGGCCACGGGCAAAAAGACGGCGCGTGTAATCCTCTATCACGGCGTAGTCTTCCGCGCTGACGATGCCCTGACGGATAATCTCTTCTCGCGAGATATTCATGTCATGTCCCTCATCTGCCTTCGTTGTTGGGGTGACTATCGGCTCGGGGAAACGCTCATTCTCGCGCATTCCTTCTGGCAATGTCACACCACAAAGCTCGCGACATCCACCCTGATAGGCACGCCAAGCAGAGCCGGTGAGGATGCCGCGGATAATCATCTCCACACGGAAGCCCTCACATTTCAGTCCCACCGTGACCATAGGGTCAGGTGTGGCCAACTTCCAGTTGGGGCAGATGTCGCTGGTCAGGTCAAGCATCTTGGCCGCAATCTGGTTCAGCACTTGTCCTTTGAAGGGTATTCCCTTAGGCAACACCACGTCAAAAGCGGAGATACGGTCTGTCGCGACCATCACCAACAAATCGTCATTGATATTGTACACGTCGCGCACCTTACCGTGATACACGCCCTTCTGTCCTTCAAAATGAAAATCAGTCGTTGTCAATGCTTTCATTGCTAATATCTTTTTAAGTCGGTTTTTATTTCTTTTCGCCCGTCTCGGCAGCCTGATCGTAAGCCTCGTAGGCATTGACGATGCGCGTGACAAGCTTATGGCGGACAATGTCTTTTTTGGTCAGTACGACGACCCCGATGCCCTCCACATCTCCCAGAATGGAAAGCGCTTCGCGAAGGCCACTCTTCTGTCCATGCGGAAGGTCAATCTGCGTCATGTCGCCGGTGATGATCATCTTTGTGTTCCAACCCATGCGAGTGAGAAACATGCGGATTTGCTGGGGCGTGGTATTCTGCGCCTCATCGAGAATGACCACGGCATCGCTCAAAGTACGCCCACGCATAAACGCAAGCGGCGCAATCTGGATTTGATGCTTGTCCATCATGTCCTGCAGGCGAGCCTGCGGGAGCATATCCTCCAAGGCATCATATAGCGGCTGGAGGTAAGGATCAATCTTGTCTTTCATGTCTCCAGGCAAGAAACCGAGCTTTTCACCCGCCTCGACAGCCGGCCTCGAAAGGATGATTTTCTTGGCCGTCTTCTCCTTGAGTGCCTTCACGGCCAGGGCGATGCTCAGATAAGTCTTGCCCGTGCCGGCCGGTCCCACGGCAAAGACCATGTCGTTGTGCTCGTAAGCTTCGATGAGTTGCTGCTGATTGGCGGAGCGCGGCTTGATGGGACGGCCCGAAGTGCTGTACGTCAACACCCCCTTCACGCCATCGGCTTTCGTCTTTCGCCCGTTGAAAATGTCGAGAATGTCTTCCTCGCCCAGCTGGTTGTACTTCAGCAAATGCTTGCGCATCAGCTCAACGCACTCCTCAAAGCGGGACATTTCCTCCCCATCGCCAAGCAAGCGGATGACATTGCCGCGCGCGACAACGCGCAATTTGGGATAAAGCGACTTGAGCATCTGGAGATGTCCGTTGCCAACTCCATAGAAAGACACTGGGTCGATATCCTCCAATACAATATGCTTCTCTATCAATGTACTTAGCACAATTCGTTTTAAAACAAGTGCAAAGATACTAAGATTCCATGAAACCTACAAATAAATTCACCTTTTCAATTTGTAACAGGAACGAAAGAAGCCGGCAACTTTGAAGCGTCAGATGGCACTTTCACTCGCCTTAGAATTTGTAGCTCAGGGCAAGCGTGCACGCATTACGATGTTTAGATCGCAGAAAATAGCTGCCCGTGTACGCCCCTTCCGTAAGGATCTCATTGCCAAAGCGGTTGTACTGATATTGCAAACGGACTTGGAAGTGTTCTCCAAAGCGTTTTGCAAGTTTCGCTCCAAGCGCATAGGATTTGCCCATGTGACGGTAGAGGTCTATCTTGTTGCCTTCGCTGTATTCGCCAAAGGCCTTTGCTTGAACATTAAAGGGCAAGATCTGCTCCACCTCGAGACGAGAAGTTATCCCCCAATTTTCCTCTTTCAGGCTGATGGCATCGGCGATGCGCTTATCCCAAATGACGACGAACTTGCCCTCTACCCTTGTCGATCTGGAGGCATGGATGCTGAAATCTGGCGCAATACTCCACGCCCGACGTTTGCCCTCATTGCCCCATTGGTAGTAGCGGTGATTGCTTCGCTCTTTCCAGATGCCATTAAAAGCATCGTTGGTGAAGATGTGCGAGATGCACAAATGCCACTGCAGCAAGGATAAACGGTGAGTAAAATCCAGCGAGAGAGCGCTGGGGTGCATGCCCTCCAACTTATTGTTGCCCTGACGGGTAGCAAAGGGCTCGCGTATCGAGGCTGGATTAAGCTGACTCAAGGATGGGCGCAACAGCCTACGTTTATAGTTTAACGCCAGCAGCACATTTTTCCCGACGTGCCACCCGATGTGGGCCGACGGCAGATAGTCATGCAGTTTTCTGCCTTCCATGTCGGTATAGGCAAACTCCAGCCCTGTGACCAACTCCAGTCTTTTCCGCTTATCCGGGCGGACAGAGTAGAGGAAGGAGGCCGCTGTCGTGTGATATTGGTGGCGGAAGTGGCTGTTCAAACAGAGTTTTTGGTCGAGCCATTGCTGGTCTTCGCTCTTCAACAGCTGGCTCTCGTAGCGGGCAACGAGCCGCAAGTCGCCCCACTGAGCACGATGGTTGAATGATAATCGGACATCGTGGTGCTGGGTTGTGGCATCGGAAGTCGCCAAACTGTTGGAAAAATCAGCAAATCCTTCTGCACGAACCAGATCCATCCGCTGGTCTGTTTCCTCATAATCTCGAAAATATTTATACGAAATACCAATGTCGGCGTGTTCAAAACTGAACGTGTAGCCTGCGTTCACCTTCCATTTTGTACTGCTAAACTTAGGCGATTCGTGCCTCCATTGCGTCTTGGCGAGTTGTCCACCGCCTGCATTCAACAACTGCTCGCCGAGCCATCCCTGCTCATTACGACTCGCATTCTCGCCACATAAGCCCAACACGAACGTCTGGTGTGGAGTGGGACGATACGTTGCCTGAAATCCATAATCAGACAGCGTGCCTCTCGCTTCGGTCGTTTTATGTGAGAAATACCGGCTTCCCGCCGTCTCTGACAAAGGCATACGACCTGTGAACATATAGGCTTCATCTCGGATTTGTCCTGAGGACTCATGGGTGATTCCCTTGACTCCAATGAAGGGATTGAATACAAACTTGCCTTCTTCCAAATTAAACTTTAGTCTCATTGCGTAGGGAGTGACATTGCCATAACCCCCTATCAGATTCACTTCACCTTTCTGCTTTTCTTGTCCCCAGACATTAATGGACAGCATCAGGAAGAGTAAGCCCCAAGCCGCTTGCCTTTTCATTATTCTTTGTCACTATTGGTTTGCGGGTGCAAAAGTATAAAAGCCGAACGAAAGTAACAAATTATTAGTCTAACGTTTTCAACGCAACGCTGAAAATATACTTTTACCACTCTACTGTTCCGCTGCAAAATCTTGCTTTCCGCCCCATCTCACCAAGCCATCAAAAGATGGAGTGTCCAGTTTTTGTGGTCAATAGCTCCAAAGCTTTCATCCCCATGACAGAGTTTCCCTTTTTGTTGAGCCTTGGACTCCATACGGCCACAGCATATTCACGCGGGTTAATGGCCGCGATACCACCTCCCACGCCACTCTTTCCAGGAAGTCCGACAAGGTAGGCAAACTCGCCCGCCTCATCATAGAAGCCACATGTCAGCATCACGGCATTGATGCGCCTCACCAGCGATGAGGTGAGCAAGTGTCCGGTGTAGTTGAATGGATGACGATGGTCGGCGAAGGGCAGAAATGAACGAGCCAACTGACGGCAGTTCATCTCCACGGAACACATCATTAAATAGAAGCGGAGCACACGGTCAACATCATTCTCGAGGTTTCCATGACACTTCAACATGTGGGCTATCGACTGGTTGAGATGCGAAGTGAGGTACTCGCTCTCAGCAACTTCGGGGTTGACACCAATGCTGTCATCGCCGGCCAAGGCCCGCACAAAGCGCAGAAAATCGCCCTCTGGAAACTCCAAGCTGCTCACTAAAATATCTGCTGTGACCAGTGCGCCAGCGTTAATGAACGGATTTCGGGGTATTCCGTTCTCATACTCAAGCTGAACGATGGAGTTGAAGGCGTTGCCCGATGGCTCTTTGCCTACCCGCTTCCACAACTGCTCGCCTCGAAGACTTAGGCAGAGGGCCAAGGAATACACCTTTGAGATACTTTGAATAGAGAACCGAACCTCCGAATCGGCCACCTGGAAGGTGTGGCCATCGACCGTCGTCAGGCACATGCCAAACTGGTCGGGGTTGACACGCTCCAAAGCGGGGATATAGTCGGCCTGGTGTCCTGACCTACGGTAAGGGCGCACCTCTGTATAAATCTCGTCCAATACGTTCTGGTAGTCCATCAATGATGTTAGTTTTTGCACGTCTGCAAAATTAAGGCTTTCGACGTTAATTAGCAAATTGCGTTCCATGTTTTTCCCTTTCGTCTGTGCGGTGCCACAGAACCTGCTCCGCCTATCAACGACTTTGGCTGAGGCATGAAGAGAAAATCCACAACACGAACCACCCTGACCATGTAGCTGCATCGACACAAATTCCACCCCATAATTTTGGCACACTGCGAGGAAAGTCCTACCTTTGCACCCGCTTTCAGACAGGAAGCTAAGGGGTGCTCGCCTATTTGGGCGGGCTGAGAACATACCCAAGGAACCTGATACGGGTAATGCCGTCGTAGGGAAACGTCCCCTTATTTGTTGTTATAAGGTATTTTACTACATGAAAAAAATCGTAGCAGCCTCGGCCGCACTGATGAGTGCGGCAGGAATGCAGGCACAACAGGCCACCGCACCCGCCGACACGCTTACCGCGCAGGCGATGCAAGAGGTAGTTGTGCAGGGTGTCCGCGCACCCAAGAACGCACCATTTGCCGTGACCAACATCAAAAGTCAAGAACTGGAAGCCTTCTCCAAGAGTGGGCAGGAGCTGCCTTTCCTTTTTGCTGGCACGCCAGGCGTGCTCGCATGGAGCGAGAACGGTACAGGCACGGGAACAACTTACATGCGCATCCGCGGCGCAGCGGGCAGCCGAATCAACGTCACACTGGATGGCGTGTCGCTCAACTCGCCCGAAGACCAGACCGTATTTTGGGCCAATATGAACTCCTACGCTTCCCTGCTGGGCAGCGTCCAGATTCAGAGAGGTATCGGAACATCGACCAACGGCGATGGTGCCTTCGGCGGATCGGTGGCTCTCTCCACGGCCACACCATCCTTCAAGCCCAGCCTGGAGCTGACGGGGGCATACGGAAGCTTCAACACTTACCATGCTGGAGCCAAATTCTCGACGGGTCTGCTCTTCAATCATCTCATCTTTGATGGTGCATATCACGAGACGGCCACAGACGGATATGTCCACGGAACTGCCGGACGCTCAGGATCTTACTACGGAGGACTGACATGGTTGGACGAGAAATTCAAAATCAGTTACAAGAATATTGGTAACTTTGAGAAAACCGGTCAGGCTTGGAACGGAGTCACGGCAGGCAACGATGACCTCAGCCTCATCGACGGAACATGGGGTGCAAGCACTGGCATCCTGACTTATAAAGATATGTATGAGCACGGACTGGGTAAGTACAACACGCTCTATGAGAACCTCGTGACCGATGACAAGGGCAACTTTGTCAAGGATGCCAACGGCAACTACCAGACCTACCGGTACAAGATGGCCGACGGTCAGTACTGGGAGAAGACCACCGACAACTTCTATCAGAACCACAACATCCTCTCGGCTGTGTTCACCCCGTCGGCACACTGGAGTCACAACGTGGCGCTCCATTACACCTACGGCTTCGGATATTACAGTGAGCTGCGCCCGAACAACAAGCTTTCAAAGTTTGGGCTCACCTACAAGGATGCCCAAGGCAACGAAATCAAACGCGATGACATGGTGCGGCGCAAGGGATTGACCCAGCACAACTACGGCGTCCTGTACAACATCAACTACAAAGACGACACGTGGAACGTCACGGGCGGCCTCTATCTGCAGCAGTTCCGTTGCAATCATTTTGGCTACCTGACCTATTTCAAGAATCAGGAGCTGAACAACTACTTCCGTCCAGGCAACTCCAACTACAAGTACTACGACAGCGACGCACGCAAGTATGACTACTCGGCGTTCCTCAAGGCCAACTACCACTTCAATCAGTACTGGGACCTCTTCGCCGACATGCAGTTCCGCTACGTACAATACAACACCTCGGGCAGCAACGACAAGTTCTACCACACGGAGTCGGGCTACAAAAACCAGCAGCTCAACATCAGTGAGCGTTACAACTTCGTCAACCCGAAGGCGGGAATCAGCTTCGCCAAGGACGGGCACCATGCCTATGCCAGCATCGCCTACGCCAACCGTGAGCCGGAACGCAACAACTTTACCGACAACGGAGCTTACCCTGCGCCGACTCCCGAGCGACTGATGGACATCGAGATGGGTTACAACTACCACGCAAGCAACTGGTATGCCGGCGTGAACCTGTACTACATGGACTACACCAACCAGTTTGTCCAGACGGGAGCACAGAGCGATATTGGCGAGAATCTAACCACAAACATCAAGGACAGCTACCGCATGGGTGCCGAGTTTGAGGCCGGATGGTCGCCGTTGAGCTTCCTTACCCTCGAAGGAAACGCCGCCTTGAGCCGCAACCATATCAAGGACTTCGACGAGATGGCATCGGTCGATTGGGAAAGCTCGTTCCGAAAGATTCATTACAGCTCCACAACACTGGCCTTTTCACCGTCTGCTATCCTCAACGGCTTTGCCACCTTCCACTACAAAGGGGCACAAGTCGTGTGGCACACCAACTTCGTGAGCCGCCAGTATCTCGACAATACGGAGAACAGCGTGCGCTCACTGCCCTGCTACAGTCAGACCAATGTGCACGCCAGCTATACTTTCCGACCAGGGAAACGCTTCGCCGGACTGCGCGAGGTGGTGCTGGGATGTGATTTCAACAACATCTTCAACCGCCACTACGCTGCCTCTGGATGGGTGTACAGCACCATCCTTGACAACGACGGCCATCCCAATGAAAACCGCTACACGCAAATCGGATGGATTCCGATGGCTGGTTTCAACGTGATGGGCAACCTTACACTGAAGTTCTAAAACACTTGTAGACGGGTAGATAGGCGTCTGAAAGGCAGACCTGTCTACCCGTCTTTCATTGTCACACCGTTTTTTCTCAAACTCCAAGCAATGAATTGGCTTGACATCGCCGGGACAATCATCGGACTGGTGTATATCTACCAGGAATACAAGGCGTCGATATGGCTGTGGATAACGGGGCTGATTATGCCGCTTGTCTACATGGTCGTCTATTATGAGGCGGGACTTTATGCCGACTTCGGGATGCAAGTCTATTACGCCCTGGCTGCCATCTACGGCCTCATTGTATGGAAACTGGGCAGAAAGCGCGACCAAAAGGCCGAAGAGATGCCCATCAAGCGCATCGGTCGTGCCCTTCTGATTCCCTCGCTGCTGTTCTTTCTCGCCGCATGGGGCGTACTCTACTTCATCCTTGTGCGCTTCACCAACTCCACTGTGCCCATTCTCGACTCCTTTGGCAACTCACTGAGCTTTGTCGGCCTGTGGTGGTTGTCGCGCAAATACATCGAGCAATGGTGGGTCTGGATTGTGGTAGACATTGAGTTGTCGGCCCTATACGTCTACAAGGGCATCTACTTCACCGCGGGACTATACGCCCTCTATGCGGTCATTGCCGTGGCAGGATACTTCAAGTGGCGGCGGATGATGGCAGGGGAGATGCCCGAAAACAATACAGATTACAAGGATTAAGAAGCTGCTACTGCCATGCACTATGAACTCATTACACCAGAAAGCCAGTTCGACGGGGTGATTTTCGCCGACGGCGACTTCCCTTCGCACCCCATTCCATTGGGCATACTGAGAGCAAACCGTCCCATCATCGCCTGCGACGGTGCGGGGGCGCAGCTCATTACGCGGCTCAACATCGTCCCGGATGCCATCGTAGGCGACGGCGACTCGCTCCCCACACCATTCAAGGAGCAATACAAGGAAATCATCCACTACATTGCAGAGCAGGACTACAACGACCTGACGAAGGCCACACGATTCTTCCTCGACCACTATCACGACGCAAAGCGGGAGCATCCAAGGCTGTGCTACGTCGGTTGCACGGGCAAACGGGAGGACCACACGTTGGGAAACATCTCGCTGCCTGCGTTCTATGCCCAACGATTTGGCGTGCAGGGAGTTCTGCCCACGGACACCGGGTGGTTTGTCTATTGCCATGGCGCGTGTGAGTTGGAGAGCTTTGCCAATCAGCAGGTCAGTATTTTCAACCTCAACTGCACCACGCTGACAAGCAAAGGGCTACGGTGGTCCGCCTACCCTTTTACCCAATGGTGGCAGGGAACGGTAAACAACGCCATGGGGACGGACTTCTCCATCAACGGCGACGGTGACTATATCGTCTATCGTACCTATGCGCCAAAGAGGCAACAACCGCCTGTCGGCTAATGCCACGAGCTGACTAAAGGCTATATTCATGCGACACCGCCAAGACTGCACTTGCGTCTTGGCGGTGTCTGTATAGGTAGATGGACGCCCATTTCGTTTCATCACATTAAGCGATTGAGCGAGCCTGAGAGGCTTTGGGTAGCCCTGATTACTTCAATTTGAATGCGTTCTCAATGGTACCAAGCTCCGCACTAAACATCTTGTCGGCCTTCAACCGCCGCTCCACTTGCGTGCAACTGTGGATAACGGTGCTGTGATCGCGGTTGCCAATGAGCTTGCCGATGCGCGAAGCGGGCATCCTGGTGTATTTCTGCGACAGATACATGCTCACCTGACGGGCAGTAACTATGTCGCGTTTGCGTGAGCGGGAGTGCACCGCCGTTGTAGTGACGTTGTAATGTGAACATACACGCTCCAAAATATCATCGACCGTGAGCGGCTCATTGTCCACCTTTACGGCACGTTTGATTACCCGCTCGGCCAGCCTCATGTCTATGTCGCAGTTGTAGACCACCGAGTAAGCCAGCAGTGAGTTGATCACTCCCTGCAAGTCGCGGACGCTCCCGTTGGCCGTCTGGGCGATGTAGCGGATCACATCCTCGGGGATTGAGAGGCCGTCGCGGCGGATTTTATTGTGCAGAATATCGACACACAGCTCCACGTTGGGCTTCTCCAGCTCGGCAATGAGCCCGCAGGCAAAGCGTGTGAGGAGCCGGTCGTTCATGCCCTTGAGGTCCACGGGTGGCCGGTCGGAGGCAAGAATGATGCGCTTTCCGTTGCGGAAGAGATGGTTGAAGATATGGAAAAAAGTGTCTTGCGTCTTGATGGCCGTCATCCACTCCTGTATATCGTCGACTATCAGGATGTCAATCGTCTGATAGAAGTTGATGAAGTCGTTGGTAGTATTGTTCCTCACCGAGTTGGTGAACTGCACTTGAAAAAGGCGTGCCGATATATAGAGCACGCGCTTCTGTGGATAGAGCTGCTTCGCCCGCATGCCAATGGCATTGATGAGGTGCGTCTTTCCACAGCCCGACGGGCCATAAATGAACATCGGGTTGAACTGTGTCGTGTTGGGATGCTCCGCTATGGAGAGGCCAATGGAACGGGGCAGCTTGTTGCTGTTGCCCTCCAGATAGTTGCTGAAGGTCTTATGGGGGTCCAGTTGAGGATCAAGGTCCTGAACGGCGGCATCCATAGGCGTGGGGCTTTGGTTACCACGCGTTGTCGGACGGCGTGTGTCCACGTTGCCTGAAGGCTCGCCCTGAAGATCTTGCGTCAGGTGATGCGCCTTGTCCGTGACGACACGGTAGGTCAGCTTGATGCCATGACCAAAACAACGGGTAAGGACAGAGGACAGCAAACTGACATAGTTCTCCTCCAAGTACTCATAGAAGAATGCGCTGGGTACTTGCAGAAGCAACGTCTTTGTGTCGGCATTGTACGACTCAAAGACGAGGGGCTTGAACCATGTGTTGTACTGTTGCTCCTCGACGTTCTCCCTTATCAATCGTAAAGAACTGTCCCAAAGAGCGTTTGAACTCACCTTCATCAATCTGTTCTGGTCTTTTGAAACTGTCAAAATGGGCAGATAGCCTAAATTGCAGATGCAAAATTACAAAAATATTTCGGAACTTTAAAGACCATCCACCCACCATCTTGACCATGAAGAATCGTAAAATGCACAGCCACCGACATTTAGGCGACATTTCCAGAAGTATTACAAAATAGGCACTTTGTGATTTTCAAAGGTCCTGATTATCAAAGAATTCAACCCGCATAAGGAGCTACTTACATTTTTTCAGCGTTCATTCTAAAAGACGTATTAACCCACTGATTCACAGTGTGATTTACTATAAGCAAAAGTAACGACATGAGACGAATGTTATTTAGACGTTATTTAAACTACAAGAAAATTTTGCTTCCGCAGCTTTCAGAATTGGAATCAAAAACGAGACCGACCTCTGAGGGGGAGTAAACGTGCCATCCGTCAGCCTAACCATGCACACTATATAAATAAGGTATGCGGAAACCCCACGGATAAACAGTTGTCCAATCAGGAACAAGAAGCCGTCGAAATCGGAAAGACGGCCCCACAGGTTGGCCAAACCTGGCAAACCAGATGGCCCTTTGGCTGAGATGAAAGTCTGGTGGAGCAAAATGACATAATGATAGGGGCGATATGACATCACCATATAGCTCCTATTACATCACGATTTAGGCGGTATTAGAACATGAAAGGGCCTCTATTGAGAAAACTGAAGGATTTTAACTTCCATTAAAGTTTATTGTAAGCAAAACCGAACTTTTCTCGAACATATTGCAAGGCATTAGACTACTTGCACTAACACAATGACACCCTCGTACTAATAGCATTGTGCAGAAGACACTCCTGAAAATTACTTACGCTCCTTCCTCAGCTCGTCACGAATCTCGGTGAGCAACTTTTCTGTGGGGGAAAGCTCGGCAGGGGCAGACTTCGCAGCCTTGGCCGCCTTGCGGTTGACCACTTTGTTGACGGCCTTGACCATCAAGAAAATGCAAAAGGCAACGATAAGGAAGTCTACCACATTCTGGAGGAACACGCCATATCTCACATCCGCATCTTGAAACTTAAAATTCAGGTTGGAGAAATCGATTCCTCCGGTGAGCACTCCGATAACAGGCATGAACACATCATTGACCAATGAGGAGACAATCTTGCCAAATGCGCCACCAATAATGACACCTACCGCCATGTCCATCACGTTGCCGCGCATGGCAAACTCCTTAAACTCCTTGAAAAACCCGCTCATTTTATCTTATTTTTACACGTATTAAACTTGCTTTTACCGTATGTCCCACCCCTGAAAGTCATTTCCGACACTCGACAATGTTTTTGACATTTTTAACACCGAAAGCCGCTGCAAAATTAAAAAATAATTCGTAACTTTGCGCCGCAAAAAGGTAAAAAATACACTGAGGAAAAATAATAGGTATTTATCAACTTTATTAATAAGATTACTAAAATGGTTAAAGTAGCAATTAACGGATTCGGCCGCATCGGCCGTCTTGCTTTCCGTCAGATGTTTGAGGCTGAGGGTTATGAGGTTGTCGCTATCAACGACTTGACTTCTCCAAAGATGCTCGCTCACCTTCTCAAGTATGACACCGCACAGGGTGGTTTCGCCGGCAGATACGGCGAGAACAAGCACACCGTCGAGGCAACTGAGAACTCCATCATCGTTGACGGCAAGGAGATCACCATCTATGCAAAGCCCAATGCTGCAGAGCTTCCTTGGGGTAAGCTGGGTGTCGATGTAGTCCTTGAGTGCACTGGTTTCTATACATCAAAAGAGAAGGCCTCCGCACACCTCAAAGCTGGTGCCAAGAAGGTGGTCATCTCTGCTCCTGCCGGCAAAGACCTGCCCACGATCGTTTACAACGTTAACCACAAGACGCTGACCCCTGAGGACAAGATTATCTCCGCTGCTTCTTGCACGACCAACTGTCTCGCTCCGATGGCCGCAGCTCTCCACGCTTACGCTCCCATCCAGTCGGGTATCATGTCTACTATCCACGCTTACACGGGCGATCAGATGATTCTTGACGGTCCGCAGCGTAAGGGAGACCTTCGTCGTTCACGCGCAGGTGCCCAGAACATCGTGCCGAACACCACTGGTGCTGCCAAGGCAATCGGCCTCGTTATCCCAGAGTTGAACGGCAAGCTCATCGGCTCTGCTCAGCGCGTTCCGACCCCAACAGGTTCTACGACCATTCTCGTAGCCGTGGTTAAGGGCAAGAACATCACCGTCGAGGGCATCAACGCCGCCATGAAGGCTGCCTCTACTGAGTCCTTCGGCTACAACGAGGACCTCATTGTGTCTTCTGATATCATCGGTATGAAGTATGGCTCACTCTTCGATGCCACCCAGACGATGGTCGCTAAGATTGACGATGACACCTATCAGGTGCAGGTTGTGTCCTGGTACGACAACGAGAACTCCTACACTTCTCAGATGGTTCGTACCATCAAGTACTTCGCCGAGATCTAAATCGAAAGTTGCTTGATACGCTGCGGAAGGTGGCTACATGATGCGGTCACGCCGCAACGTTTTTCATAATAGTTTAGAGAAAAGGTCGTTTCCAAAACGGAAACGGCCTTTTCTCGTATCGTTCAGAGAGTGGCTCGGGCTTCACCACAGGCATTTTCACAGCAACGTGGCGTCGCAGAGAGATGCCAAGGGGTTTTTCACAGATTGGGTTGGGTAATTCATGGAAATAATGTAACTTTGCAAACGATATAGACAGAAAAATCAAAGGATGGAGAACGACAAGATGATTACGGTCACAGTGAGCGATGCAGCCCTGCGCAAAGCGGCTGAAGCAGGGATGGACGAGTTTGTCAAGACGTTCGAAGAGGCCATCAAGCAAGCCATTGGCGGGCAGCTGACCAGTGAGAATATGGCGCATCTCAATGCTGACCAGATTACGCTGTTGGGCTGGAACTACCTTCATGAAGAGGTTTCCGACGGCGGCTACGTACAACTCATATACAACGGACTGGGCGCGTTCATCTTCAAAAACCCCTTTGCCCGCATGATGCGGGAGTGGGGATTGCAGGATTTTTACCTCCATCTACAACGGTGTAAGAAGTGGTACACGAAGTATCATGAGCAATTAGAGCGCGAGATGAGTGATGAGGAATTCATGGCTGTCTACGAGCAAATGCCCGAATTTGACGACTTCGATGATGACTTCGTGGTCAATGAGGAAAAGTGGACGGCACAAATCGCCGCCTACATTGATGACCACATCAGCGACTTTGCACAAATAACAGAGCCTTGACGGAGCTGCACACCCAACCAATGATAGCGCATGAATAAGGAAGCACAAGAGATAAGGAAGAAAAGTCCCGTACAAATACGCAACAAGAAGGCTTCGTTTGAATACTTCTTTGTGGACACTTTCACAGCGGGCATCGTGCTGACGGGCACGGAAATCAAGTCCATCCGGGCAGGCAAGGCATCGCTTACCGACTCTTACTGCTATATCACACGCGGTGAGATATGGGTGGAGGGCATGAGCATCTCGCCCTATTTCTACGGCTCCTACGCCAACCACGAGGCCAAAAGAACCCGCAAGCTGTTGCTCAACCGCAGGGAAATCAGACGATTGGAGGCCGAGACCAAGACGCCAGGCTACACTATTGTGCCCACGCTGGTGTTTATCGACGAGCACGGACGGGCAAAGATGGACATCGCACTCGCCCGTGGAAAGAAGCTGTACGACAAGCGTCAGACGCTCAAGGAGAAGGAAGACCGCAGAGAGATGGACCGCGCCGTGAAGCGGTTTTAGCCCTATGCGGCACGACAAGGCCGCCTTAATAGGAAAAGGAAATATAAGATGATAAACTTTAAAAAGAAAAGGAGATGGCATTGCCTCTCCGGACAGCAGCCGACAGAGATGGACTTGCGCATCATAGAGGCTGAGAACAAAGGCAAGCTGGTGCCCACACGCGATATGGTCAAGACACCCGAGCAAATCGAGGGCATACGGAAGGCCGGGGAAATCAACAGCGGCTGCCTCGACGCCGTGGCTGAAATGATACGCCCGGGCATCTCCACAAAGGAGATAGACGACGTGTGCGTGGCCTACTGCAAAGCCCACAACGCCATCTCGGCCACACTCGGTTACGAGGGATTCCCGGCAAGCCTGTGCACCAGTATCAACGAGGTCGTGGCACATGGCATTCCCAAAGAGAAGGACATACTGAAGCCTGGGGACATCGTCAACGTGGACATCACGTTGGGATACAACGGCTATTATGGTGACGCATCGCGCATGTTCATCATCGGTGGCAAGACAACACCCGAGAAAGAGCAGCTCGTCCGTGTGACGAAGGAGTGCCTTGACATCGGTGCGGAGGCGGCAAAGCCCTACGGTTTTACCGGCGACATTGGCCATGCCATCCAGAAACATGCCGAAAAGTACGGATATGGCGTGGTGCGCGACCTTTGCGGGCACGGCGTAGGGCTGCAAATGCACGAGGAGCCGGAGATATTACACTATGGACACCGCGGAACGGGCATGCTGCTTGTGCCGGGTATGGTGTTCACCATCGAGCCAATGATCAACATGGGCACCTGGAAAGTATTCATAGATGCCGATGACCCCTACGGGTGGGAGGTCATTACCGGCGACGAGAAGCCTTCGGCACAGTGGGAGCACACGTTCCTTATGACCGAAAACGGCGTGGAGATTCTGTCTGAATAAACCGGTTTAAGACTTCGTCAGCGCAACAGTTCACAGCAAAACGACCTGCTTTGCCGTCAAACGTGAACTGTACTGAAACATGAGTATTGGCATGAGCGATATATATATATTAGGTATAGAGAGCAGTTGTGACGACACCTCGGCTGCCGTTCTGCGCAACGGGGTAATCCTAAGCAACGTCACAGCCTCGCAAGAGGTACACAGAGCCTACGGAGGGGTGGTGCCGGAGCTGGCCTCAAGGGCACATCAACAGAACGTGGTGCCCGTAGTTGACCAGGCCATCAAGCGCGCGGGAATCGTCAAAGAGGACCTTTCCGCCGTGGCTTTCACAAGAGGTCCGGGGCTGATGGGTTCGCTGTTGGTCGGCGTAAACTTCGCCAAAGGGTTTGCACGCGCACTGGGCATCCCACTGATAGATGTCAATCACCTGCAAGGTCACGTCATGGCACACTTCATAAAGGAAAGCGAAGACGACACAGACGCACCTCCTTTCCCCTTCATCTGCCTGTTGGTGAGCGGCGGCAACTCCCAAATCGTCAAAGTGAACGCTTACAACGACATGGAGGTGCTGGGGCAAACGATAGACGACGCGGCGGGTGAGGCCATCGACAAATGTTCCAAAGTGATGGGGTTGGGATATCCTGGAGGACCCATTATCGACAAGCTGGCACGTCAAGGCGACCCAAAAGCCTACCAGTTTTCGGAGCCACACATCCCTGGATACGACTATTCCTTCTCGGGACTAAAGACCTCTTTCCTCTACAATCTGCGCAAATGGGTGGCAGAGGATGCCGACTTCGTGGAACGACACAAGGAGGATTTGGCGGCAAGTCTGGAATACACGGTCGTAGATATACTGATGAAGAAGCTGCGGTTGGCCGTCAAGGACACGGGCATAAAGCATGTCGCAGTGGCTGGAGGGGTGTCGGCTAACACTGGACTACGCAACGCTTTTCGCGATTATGCGACACGATATGGATGGAAAATCTATATTCCCAAATTCAGTTATACGACGGACAATGCGGCAATGATAGCCTGTGTAGGCACCTTTAAGTACCGTGACCACGACTTTGCGTCAATAGACTTGCCTGCGTTCAGCAAGGTAACATTCAAGTAAAACACTTAGCAAAAAGGACTATGGAGTTTGAGACCAAAATCATTTCACGCCAAATCGGAGATCTGCTCTATGCCTCCGGCCTCTCGCTGGGTACGGCAGAGAGCTGCACGGGCGGCCTGATCAGCGAGGCTATCGTCGCCACTCCCGGTGCCTCCAATTATTTCAAGGGAAGCATAGTGAGCTACACCAACGAAGTGAAGGAGAAACTTCTCAAGGTGAGCCACCAGGTGTTGGAGGAAAAAACAGCCGTATGTGAGGAGGTAGCCCGCCAAATGGCAAGCGGTGTAATGAACCTATTAGACGTCGATTTTGCCATAGCGTCGACCGGAATAGCTGGTCCGGGCGGAGGAACAAAGGACATTCCCGTCGGCACAATATGGATTGCATACGGCAATCGGGACGAAATTCGCACGCTGAAACTTACAGATAACTTTGGAAGAGACATCAACATTGCCATCGCCACCAACAAAGCCATGCGCCTGATGAACGGTTTTCTGGAGGAAAAGCTTCCCAAAGAACTTCCCGAAACCAACGAAAGTCGATGGTAAGTGATAAAAAAGCCTAATTCAATACATTTGCAACAAGAAAGTTTTGTGCGTCAAGAAATTTTCATTAACTTTGCACTCTGTTTGGAATAGGTATCAATTAACGAATTAGAAACTTAAAGATAGCAATGTCTAAGATTTGTCAAATCACGGGAAAGAAGGCACAGCTGGGCAACAATGTGTCTCACTCGAAGCACCGCACCAAGCGCAGCTTTGACGTAAACCTTTTCAGCAAGAAATTCTATTATGTAGAGGAGAATTGCTGGATTAGCCTTAAAATCTCAGCTTCCGGCCTCCGTATGATTAACAAGGTCGGACTTGATGCCGCAATAAAGCAAGCTGTTGCCAAAGGTTACCTCAACTGGAAGGACATCAAAGTGATTGCCGACGGCAACGAGGATGCTAAAAACTAAAGGATAAGCGAAGGAGAACGATAAGACAATGGCAAAGAAAGCAAAAGGCAACAGAGTCCAAGTGATTCTTGAATGCACTGAAATGAAGAATAGTGGTCTGCCCGGCACAAGCCGTTATGTCACCACAAAGAACCGTAAAAATACTCCGGGTCGTCTTGAGTTGAAGAAATATAATCCGATTCTCAAGAAGATGACCGTACACAAGGAGATTAAGTAATCCAACTAAAAGGAATTCATAGACTATGGCAAAGAAAGCGGTCGCTACCCTCCATGAAGGCTCAACGGATGGTCGCGCTTATACGAAAGTAATCAAAATGGTCAAGAGTCCGAAGACTGGCGCATACATCTTCGACGAGAAAATGGTGCCCAACGATGCCGTACAGGACTTCTTCAAGAAGTAAAACGATTTACTAAAGATAAAACATCTATGAAAGGCTGCAATGCAAGTTGCGGCCTTTTGTCGTATATAGGGTCTTGTTATAAGCGGCCCATAAGAACATCTCACAAATTATGATAAGCTGAAGTCTGCAGTTAGATCAACAGCCCTGACTTCGAGTGGCAATGGCATCTAAGGCAGAATCAAGCCAGACGAACGGCCAAAAAGCCATTACCGCTCCAAGTAATAGTAGGTATAAGACCCCTTCGCATACCGCTTGGGACGCTGCCCAGCACGCAACTGATGATAGAGCCGCCACGCCTCGGCATAATAACGTGGCATAGGGCCATTGGTCTTGTAGTATAAGGGGAGATAAGCACAGAAAGTCGGCAGATCACGATTGAGCAAAAAGCCCATCAACTGGTAGTTGGCACTCTTGCTGGTGACATGATTCAGAATCGAGTCGGGAGTGAGAAGGGAATGCACCTGCGGCGATGGTCGCATCACTTTGCCCTCGCCTACCAAGCGATAATAGAACAGACTGTCTGTCAGATGCCCCGTTCTCGCAACGGCATAGATAGTCAGCATCGATGTAACAGAGTCAGGTCGCTCCAGACTTTGCGCCACAACGAGCGCCTCGCGATAGCGCCGTTGGTCTATCAGATACTCCATCCGTGCCCGCTTATGAAACTCCCTGTCACTGTTGCCCAGCAGACCCACAAAGAGAAACATGAGGGCAAGTGTGCCCAAATTGATCCAATACAACTGTGAGAATGCCCCTACCCTCCGTTCCTCAGGCTCATAGGGCTGATAACGCACCGCCTGAATGATGGCCGGGACGATGATAAAGAGCAAGAAAGGAACTGCCAACCACCAACTCCCGAAGTCAGCACGCACGGTTACATCGGGGCTGATGCCAGTCAACCAGGCCAACAACAGGAGCGAAGGCGCATACGTCAGCGCATAACAACGACGATGAAGGCGGGCGAAGAACTGCACCGTCACTTGCAGCAACAGCAAGACCAGTGTGATTATCAAGGCGCCAATGAACGGCTCATAATGCGTTTTTCCCCCTGAAGCAAGGAACTGTGTGACGACAAGAATGTCGGCCTGATAGCAGTAAAGGTAGCAAAACGTGAGCACGCTGAACACTACCGCACACAATACCTGAAGAAAACTTCTACGCATGGTCGTCTTTCTTTTTTCGCAGTACCACCGCCGAGCGCGCAGGAATGTAGAGCTTCAGCCAGCCCTTGTGCTCTTTGGCATAAAGCGGGTCAGCATTGGTGAGATGTACCACCGTGTCATCGGCAAGGCCATTTCCGCCAAACTCTCGTGCATCGGTGTTGAGCACCACTTCCCAAGCGCCCTCCCCGACCAACAGTCCATAGTCGGTATAGGAGCGAGATGGCGAGAAGTTGAACACGAAAAGCAGCCATCCCCGCTCGTATGCAAGCACCTGGTCGCCGTCATTGTGCCAAATTTCCTGCACGGGCGTGTCGTTAAAGTCCGGCTCACTCTTCACTACCTCCAGCATTCTGCGGTCAAAATCGCCGAGATAGTGGTAGCAAAGTGTCGGGTCATCGACCAAATTCCACTGCCTCCGGGCATATTTGTAGCTCCATCCGTTGCCCTCGCGCGGGAAATCGATCCACTCTGGATGGCCAAACTCGTTGCCCATGAAGTTGAGATACCCCCCATTGATGGCGCCGATGGTCACGAGTCGTATCATCTTGTGCAGCGCAATGCCGCGATGCACCGCCTCATTTTCATCACCAATGCGGAAATGCCAGTACATATCAGCATCGACCAGACGGAATATAATCGTCTTGTCGCCCACCAATGCTTGGTCATGACTCTCACAGTAGGAGATGGTCTTCTCGTCGGCACGCCGATTTTTGACCTCCCAAAATATGCTGCTTGGCTTCCACTCTTCGTCACGCCGCTCCTTGATGGTCTTGATCCAGTAGTCGGGTATGTTCATCGCCATGCGGTAGTCGAAGCCATAGCCACCGTCCTCAAAGCGTGCGGCGAGTCCCGGCATGCCCGACACTTCCTCGGCAATCGTCAGGGCATTGGGGTTGACCTCGTGTACAAGACGGTTTGCCAGCGTCAGGTAGCAGATGGCATTGTCGTCCTGATGCCCATTGAAGTAATCGGCGTAGTTGGTGAATGCCTCCCCCAAACCGTGGCTGTAGTAGAGCATCGACGTGACACCATCAAAACGGAAACCATCAAAACGGAACTCCTCCAGCCAGTACTTGCAGTTGGAAAGCAGAAAATGGATGACATTGTCCTTCCCGTAGTCGAAGCAAAGGCTGTCCCAGGCGGGATGCTCATGGCGTTCACCGGGATAGAAATACTGGTTGGGGTCACCCGCAAGATTGGCCAACCCCTCCACTTCGTTCTTCACGGCGTGGGAATGTACGATGTCCATGATGACGGCAATTCCCAGCCGGTGAGCCTCATCTATCAGCCGTTTCAACTCCTCCGGAGTTCCGAAACGACTGCTCGGAGCGAAGAATGAGCTGACATGATAGCCGAACGAGCCGTAGTAAGGATGCTCCTGCACAGCCATTATCTGGATGGCATTGTATCCATCGCGGACAATTCGCGGCAGGATGCGCTCGCGAAACTCACTGTACGTGCCCACTTTCTCCTCATCCTGCGCCATACCGATGTGGCACTCGTAAATCAAAAGAGGCTTTGTCTGTGGACACAACGGCTTCGACCGCCAACGGTACGGAGTCTTGGGCGACCAGACTTGGGCAGAAAAGATATGCGTCTGCTCGTCCTGCACCACACGATTGGCCCAAGCCGGGATGCGCTCTCCTTCCCCTCCATCCCACTTGACGTGCATTTTGTAGAGCTGTCCGTGGCTCAGTGCAGCGGCGGGAAGCGTCAGCTCCCAGTTTTCCGTGTCCTCTATGCGATGGCAGCGATAAGCATCAAGTTCCTTCCACCCGCTGAAGTCACCCACAAGACAGATGCCTGTGGCATGGGGTGCCCACTCACGGAACACCCATCCCCTGTCCGTTCGGTGCAGCCCGAAGTATTCATGGCCATTGGCAAAGTCGGATAAAGTCTGCTTGCCATGGTTGGTGAGCTGGTCTATCTTCCACAGCGCATGGTCATGGCGGCCCCGGATGGCATCCTCATAGGGCTCCAAATAAGGGTCATTGCGCACGATTCCGATGTGCTCCGTCGTCTCTTTTCGTGCCTCCAGCTTGCTGGTCAAGTTTCTTTTTCGGGTCGTTTTCTTCCCCGTTATCTTTCTCTTCGCCATTTTTTGACTCTGTTATCCGTTTTACATTTCTATCTTTTTACCGTTCTCGTAGCGTCCTTGCGCAGTGACAGCACCATTCTTGTCGCGCTCCACAAAGTCTCCGTCGCGCTCGTCCTCGTGATAACTTCCTTCAAACCGCACACCTTCCGCATTCTCTTCGATGGCCTTTCCCTCGCGCATTCCGTTGCGGAACGTACCCCGGAAGCGTGTCCCGTCAGCATAATGGATAACAACTTCGCCATCGAGCTTGCCGTTTACAAACGTGCCCTCAAAAACATCATTGCTTTTTGTTGTAAGTTTTCCCAGTCCATTCTCATGGTCTTGCGCCCAGAGCCCAACATATACATCACCATTATGCCATGACATCGTACCCTGGCCCGACCGCTCACCATGCTGAAAGCATCCGGTATAGACATCTCCATTCTTGTGTCGCATGATGCCTTCGCCTTGTCGCTCTCCCTCTACGTAACAGCCCTCGTAGATATCGCCATCCTTAAAGGTATAGATTCCTCGTCCATCGGGCAGGTCATTTTTCCATTGGCCGCTGTATTCCTCGCCGTCTCCATAGACATAGACGCCCTTTCCCTCCTTGAGGTTGTTCACCCAGTCGCCCGTATAGGAAGCCCCGTCGCCCCAATCGAAGCGCCCCTGACCATTCTTTTGGTCATTCTTCCATCCGCCATCGTAGTAAGCGCCGTTCTTGAACGTGTATCGTCCCTGACCCTCACGCTTGTCTTGATACCATTCGCCCACGTACTTGTCGCCATTATAGTAGTACATCGTGCCGGGTCCGTGCTGGTAATCCTTATACCAAAGGCCGCTATACCGGTTGCCATTGGCGAAATAATAGTCGCCCTTGCCATGTTGATGGTCTTCAAACCAGTCGCCGGTATACTTTTCTCCATCCTTAAACTTGTAGGTACCTTTACCCTGACGCTTTCCCTTGACAAACTCTCCTTCATAGACATCGCCACTCTTGTAGTAGGCCACGCCCTTGCCATTGGGCTTCCCATGCGCCACCTGCCCCGTATAGCGCGTGCCATCAGAGAGTGTGATGGTCGGCTGTGGGGCACGAGTCTGCGCCTGGACGGGAGCAGAGAAAGCCATCATGGTAAAGAAAAAATATAGTAATGCCGTTTCTTTCAAATGTGTCATGTGTCCCAATTAGTTCAATACTGTCTATCTGCAAAGTTACCAAAAAAGCCTCTACCTTACAAATCCGATAACTATTTTTAGGCAAACACCCCCATCTAAAAGGACAAATCATAGATTTTATTAAACCAAAGGCAAACGAGTTTTACTTTTTTAGGCTGGATTGAATGCACCATGAAGGAAGCGAAAAAATCGGAATTGGCCCTCAGGATGTACGGATTGGCCTCATATATCAGAACAATACAAAGACAAACATATCGGATGAATAGTTACTTATTATTAGTATTTTTAGGTTTAAGGCAACACATTATCATTACATTCAGATTCTTTATACCTGAGTTTCGTCGGCCATGTACACTAAAACTGACCATCCCTTGCGCACCACAGATTCATCCCTCTTACGAAAGGGGCCATATCGCGTTGCAAAACAGCCCCTATTACAATGCAAAAGAGGCCCTATTAGGATGCGAAACAGGCCCTATCGCAACACGATAGAGCCTGTTTCGCACGGACATGAAAAGTCAACGGGAAATGTAATAGGCAAATAGAACCTGCACTGATTATCTGACTGATGGTCAATTCCCCTAAACAAGAAGTGAAACTATAAGAATCTTGCGAAGGCATCACTGGCTGCATGCCCCATAATACCAACTTTGGAGTCCCGTGCATTCACCCTTATGCCTAATAGCTGGCATCCTGCCGATTCAAGAAAACACCAAGCTTTATTCATGGGCACCAATGGAAAAGAATGCAAAACACGCCCCTTTGGCAAGCCCGACTTTAAGCATTAAGCAGTGTCGCCGGCTATATTAAGGCGCAAAACACTCTGGCAAGGCCGAAGGCAGCGACAAGGCTACTGCTCCTCGGTGTGGTTATAGCTCGGGATGACTACCGACACCCGTCCGATGCCCGGTATGATTTGAGAAAGCCCATCGACCACCTTGTTGCGATCGTAGCCCTCTTCGATGGCGATGAACAGCGTGTCGTCGCCAGCTATAGAGCCCAAAACACCCTGTATTTCTTTCTGGTCGATGTCATAGGCGATGGCACTCGCATAGCCTGGACGGGTCTTCATCACGGCAAGCTGACCGCTGAACGTGAGCGAAAGGAAGCCGTTGCTGTTGACCATCTCGCTGGCTCGCTGAGGCGTAGAGACACGTTTATACATTGTCTCATTGGGCAACACATAAACATATTTGCCGTTCATCGACGCCGCCTTGGCTACCTTCAGCTGCTTCAAGTCACGGCTTAATGTGGCCTGGGTAATCTTAAAGCCTTCTTTCTCCAAAGCCTTCAGCACTTCCTCCTGACTGCTCAGCTCCTTGCTGGAGATAAGCATCTTGAGGGTTTTCATTCGTATAGTCTTCGCCTTCATGATAATTTATAACGCTGTTTGATTATGCAAAATTACAATATTTATTCAAAACAAACAAACTTTTGACCACTAAAAAAGCATTTTATTTAATATTTGGGGAATTTTCACCGCTCTATACGACTTTTCAAGCTGGATAGCATACCTACCGACTTGCCTATTTGACAGCGATTACAACGGAAAAGGACAAAATAAGGCGAACCCTATAGTGGAGGATTCGCCCGTTATCTTGTTTTTCAGAGCATCCGTTGAGCAGATGCCCTAAGCCTCATCAGTTTCTGTTGTTCCCCAAAAAGCGGAGCAGATAGATGAAGAGGTTGATGAAGTCGAGGTAGAGGTTAAGTGCGCCGAGGAGCGCTATCTTTTGCGCAGCCTCACCCATATCAGGTGCCTCGGAGAGTGTCCGCTTGATCCATTGCAGGTCCCAGGCGGTCAATCCGCAGAAAACCAGTACGCCAATACCGCTCAAGATGAGGTCAAACATCGAACTTTGGATGAACATATTGACCAGTCCGGCAATGATTAAGCCGATGAGCGCCATGGTCAGAATGCCTCCAAACTTGGATAGGTCTTTCTTGGTGGTATAGCCGATGAGCGCCATCGCGCCAAACATGCCAGCGGTGATAAAGAACGTGCGGGCTATGGAGGTGGTGGTATAGACTGCAAAAATCACACTCATCGACATGCCATTGAGTACGGAGAAGGCGATGAAGCCCACCGTGGCCGTGACTATGGAGATGCGGTTGAGGCGAGCCGACAGCCACAATACAAGGCCTATCTCGGCCACGCACAGCACGATCATGGGCATACGGGACGAGAAAAGACTCATCAGAAGCCCCGGACTATTGCCGATGCCATAAGCGACGATGCCCGTAATGGCCAGCGCAAGCGCCATCCAGGTGTAGACTTTCCTCATCAAGAAGGGAAGCACGCGCGACCGCTCCAACTCGCGTGAGCGGTCATCCACAATGTTTGAATAATTGTTGTAATCCATTTTCTTTATTGCATTTGATATGTCTTTGTATCAACAAAAGCCGTGCCACTACAGTTTATCTACCGTGTGTGACCGCCGCAATGGCAGAGACTTAGTGTGAGCAAAGTTATGCAGTTTATCTAATATAGCCAAGCGCGACACACCTTTTTTAATGTCTTTCCTTGTTGTTTATAGTGTTTCTTAACTTTTCTTGCTACTTTTGCAGGAGAAAAGAGAAACGAGTACCTTTGGATATGCAATTTATGGAACAACAAAATAGTAAGAGCAAGAAAATCTTGATGGACGTTCCCGTGACTCGGACATCGCTGCGGGTGATTGACAACATCATCTATTCGCAGCATTACGAGAAGGGAACGACCTCACTTCACATGACGCTCATCATCCCGCGGACGAACGACCCGAAACCTTGCGTGGTCTATTTTCCTGGTGGGGGATTCACTACGAGCGACTACAGCAAGTTCATTGAGTGCAGGATGGGGCTTGCCCGCGCGGGATTTGTCGTCGCTGCCGTGCAGTATCGCACCATCCCCAACGCCTTTCCCGCACTTCTGGAGGACGGCAAGCAGGCCATACGCTTCCTCAAGGCCAACGCCGAGCGGTTTGGAATTGACAAGACACGGTTTGGCGTAATGGGCAACAGCGCGGGCGGTTATTTGTCCTCGATGATTGCGACGACGATGAACGAGCCACGTTTTGACCAAGGCAGCTATCTGGAGGAAAGCTCCGACGTGCAGGCTTGCTGCACCATCTTTGGTCCCTCTGACTTGGGAACGATTGACGAGGGCTTTCCAAAGGAAGTACAGGCTTACCACGACTCACGCGCCGCAAGCGAGGCACTACTCGTCAATGGCGTGGTCTATGGCCGCGATCCCGGACACCTTTTGGAGGAAATACCTGACAAGGCGCGCGACGCGAGCCCCTTGGGGCATATCCATCCGGGGCTTCCACCATTCTTGATTATGCACGGTGACAACGACCACATGGTTTCGCAGCGACAGAGTGACCACCTGTTCGAAGCCCTTACTGAGAACGGGATGGAGGTGGAATATGTCGTGCTCAACGGGGCAGACCACGGCGACGACCGCTGGTTTCAGCAGCCAGTGATTGACCATGTGGTCAACTGGTTTCGCCACCACCTGCTGGAAAAGTGACCCGTTCGGCCTATGCGCCCAAGTCTACCCCTACCACCCGTCTGATGGCAGATGCTGTCGTAAAGAAAAAGCAAGGCGCGCAACCGAAACTGCGAAGGTTCGGTTGCGCGCCGTTGGGTATATTCGTGTCAAATGCTTAGCGTCGAAATGCCATGCATATCGGAACTACCGCCTCACGTGAAGAAAACTGTTCTCACCAGATTGAGACATCCAATACAGCCGCAAAGCATCAGAGCTTGTTAAACGTATTTTTCATCTGCTCACCCAATCCGATGGTGTATCCTTGGGAAGAGAAAACAACCCGGTTGAACGTATCGGCGATAAAGAAGATAGGCAGCTGCGTCTTGCTGGCCAGTTTCATGCTCTCGACCATCTGTTTACGGATGGCCCCATCAGTGTCGATTCCATATATGATGTTCTTGGGCAGACGACCATAGAGCGTGGCATCAAACTTCTTGGCCTCCTCGGCGTTCTCAAAAAGAAGCACCATGGGGCGTCCCCAGCGGTCGAAGGCATCCGCTTCCTTGGCTATATCGACTAATGCGTGGTTGGTAGGCTCCTGCCCCACGCCGATGAGTCCGATGACGTAGTAGCCGCGTCCCGTCTGTGAGAGAAGGCTCACCTGCTGGCCATTGAGGTCAAACTTGCTCTCCGAATTGAAAGATCCGATTACTTGCACCTCATCCTTGCTCTCGCGCATGATGAGCGGAAGGGTCGTTGTCTGTCCTTCCTTAATGGTGAAGAACTCGCTATGGGAGAGCACACTGCCGTTGGCAAGGCGCGTACCGGTAGTCAACAAATATGTACCCGCCTCCAAGGGACACCCGTCCTTGAAGGTATTCTGCCAACTTGTCTGATTGCCATCCGTCCCTTCGTCATAGTTAAGGAGCGTGGCCGTTCCATTTTCTATGCGGCTCAGCGAGAAATGGTTGTAATAAAGCGGGTTATCCAGATGGGCAGCAGGCTGGTAAGTGAGCACCAGCGTGCCCAGACGGGGCTTTACTGTACCCTTGGCGTCGAAATCAACGGTGGTCCAACGGCCATCTTTGCGATACATGAGCGTGCCTGTGACCGTGTCGCGCTTGGCCTCAATGTTGAGACTCCGGGCTATGTCGACAAAGAGTATCTTGCGGGAGCGTGGATCAGTTACGCGGAACTTCACGGCCCCCACGGGAGTCTGGGCTATCTGGAGCGCCTTCGCATCGGGGTTGAGGCGGATATTTTGCTTTATCCAAGTGGCAATCTCCATCGGGTTGGAGCGGAATTTCTCAATGGTCTTCGCGTCAAAATAGTGTTCGAAGAAGCACTTGAATGGGGCGATGAGCATCTCATCCTCCACACGTGGACTGACCTGCTCGCTCTTATTGTCATAACAGTCCTCCAGAATTTGGGGAAGTATATCGCGCAAGTCTTTGTCACTCAGCGCATTGAGGATACGCAAGGCGCGGGCCTCATTGTCACTGTGCCGCTGCAGGAAATTCTCTATCGTACGCCAGTTGCCTTTTGCACGAAGTAAGTAGGACTTATATTTCGACGTGCCGTCCTTGGGATACTGTGTGCGGCGAACGAAATCGGCGCGGATTTCATCCTCTTTGGCAAAGCGGGCCTTGTTTACCGCAGCCTGTTCTGGGGTAACCTCCGGCACGTTGGGCGCTTCAGCGGGCGGCACGATGTCCATGTCCTCGTCCGAAACCGCATCGTTGTCCCTGTCTATGACGATGCTCACATTCCTGTCCTGGCCGAAGGAGACTTTCTTGTAGCCGTACTTCCCCTCCTTGGAAGCCCAAACGATCATGTCGCCCTGCCCTGCGGTGAGAAAGGTGTGACCCTGAGCGTCTGTATATTTCGTCACCGCCGTGTAGAACTCGGCATAATTGTAAATCTTAAAGTCTACCCTCGCGTCGGCAACGGGCTTGCCCTGTGCATCAACCACTTTGAAGTCGGCACGCCTCACCTTAGCATAGTTGCTGATAAGGTTTATCTCGGTGTAGTTGGAGGTGCGAAGCACCACTTCCTCCGGGCCGTCATAGTCGCCAAAAGCGCGGGTGTGCATCAGCAAGGCGCGCGAGGCGGGAGCATTGAACCAACCCAGGTTGAGCACAGCCTCGGGTTCACATGCGCCAAGGAAGTACCATTGCCCGTCGGCCCAAGCCTCTACCCAGGCATGGTTGTCGTCGGTATGTGCCCAACGAGGGGTATACACCTGGCGCGCAGGGATGCCAACGGCGCGCAAAGCAGCCACAGCGAAGGTGCTCTCCTCGCCACAACGCCCGGTGGTGGTGCGCATGGTGGCCATTGGAGCAGAAGTACGGGCATCGGAGGGCTGATAGGTGACATGCTCATGGCACCAATGGTTCACCTCAAGGATGGCATCTTTCATACTCAATCCTTTGACACGTTCTTTCAACTCGTCATAATACACGATTCGGAAGCTATCCAAATTCTCGTTGTTAACGCGGATTGGAAGAACGAAGTGGCGGAACTCGCGCTCCGGAACCCTATTGCCCCACGCCATTTCCCGCCGTGCCTGTAGGGAACGGCGCACATTGGCAAGGAAAAAGCTGGCAGGATAATCGGTCACATCAGCCATCGGCATATAGGCATAGAGGAATTGCAACGCCTCGGCCTCCACGTTGTTAGAAAGCAGATCGATGACTTTAAAATGGTCCTTGCCCATGAATTTCATGCGGTCGCTGAAGACTCGCGTCACTTTCTGGCGGTACTGGTCATCCTGAAGGAAGTGTTCCCCTTCCTGTGCCTGCATCGCAAGCGACAGAAGAAGGCTGAATAATAGTAATATTTTTCTCATTGTTATAGGTTTTTCAAAAATCATGCGCACAAAAAACGGCACTTGCGCCTGGCCGAAATCAGCCGGCACCCGTGCCGTTACGTTGTGGTCAGCAAGGCAAGGACATCCCTACTTTGCCTGAACAGGTATTTTCTTCACCCTGCGCTCATGGCGGCCGCCCTCAAAGTTTGCCTTGAAGAAAGCGTCCATAATGTGACCCGCAGTGTTGTTGTCGATGAACCGCCCCGGCAATACGAGCACGTTGGCATCATTGTGCTGGCGAATCAACTCTGCCACATCCTTGTTCCAAGCCAGTCCAGCACGGATGCCTTGGTGCTTATTGAGCGTGATAGCCATACCCTCACCACTGCCGCAGATGGCAATGCCCGGATATATCTCGCCACTTTCGATGGCCTCAGCCAATGGATGAGCATAGTCAGGATAGTCGCAACTGAGGTCGCTGTTGCATCCAAAATCTTTATATGGGTACTTATGCTCTTCTAAATACTGGATGACGTACTGCTTCAACGGATAGCCTGCGTGGTCGCAAGCGACTCCAACTGTCTTGATTTCCATAAGCGTATTCGTTTTAACGGGGACTCTGCCGGCCACCTTTCCAGCTTTCAGCAGAGCCTCCCTAAGTGATAAAAATATTATGCTAAAAACTCTTTTACTTGCTTGTAAACATTTTCTGCCGTGAAGCCGAGCTTCTCATCGAGCACCTTGTAGGGGGCCGAGAAGCCGAATGAGGTCATGCCGTAGACTCGTCCGTGGCATCCTACTAATCCTTGGAGAGTGACCGGTAGACCTGCGGTTAGGCCAAAAACCTGACTCTCCGAAGGCAGAACACGCAGCTGATAGCCTACTGGCTGGCGACGGAAGAGTCCCTCGGACGGTACACTGACAATGCGACAGCGCACGCCGTCCTTACGAAGTAATTCGGCCGAGTCGACAAGTGTAGACACCTCAGAACCACTGGCAAGCAGGATGACATCGTAATGCTCATCCGACCCAGCAACGACATAGGCGCCCTTGCGTGCCTTCTGATAGTTGGTTCCCTCGGGAAGGCTCTTAATGTTCTGACGGGAGAAAATCAACGCGGTGGGAGTTTCCATGTTTTCCATGGCCATCTGCCAGCAAACAGTAGTCTCATCGGCATCAGCGGGACGGAACACACGCAAAGAATCCTCGCCTGCGTGGTTCTGCAGTTTCTCCATCAGACGCAACTGCGCCTCATGCTCAACGGGTTGATGGGTCGGACCATCCTCACCCACACGGAAAGCATCGTGGGTATAGATGAATTTTACGGGGGTACGCATCAGCGCGGCCATGCGGATGGCAGGCTTCATATAGTCGGAGAACACAAAGAATGTGCCCATTGCTGCAATAACACCGCCGTGGAGCATCATGCCAATGCACATGCAAGCCATCGTCAGCTCGGAAACTCCAGCCTGGAAGAAAGCCCCGCTGAAATCACCACGTCTAAGGTTGTGGGTCTTCTTTAAGAATCCATCGGTCTTGTCTGAGTTGCAAAGATCTGCGGAAGCACATATCATATTAGGCACTTGCTCCGCCAGCAGGGAAAGACATGCCGATGAGGCGGCACGAGTGGCAACATCCCGTTTCTGTACCAAACCGCTCCAATCTACTTTTGGGGCCTTGCCGGAGAACCACTCTTTCAGCAGATTCGCCTTGTCGGGATTTTCCTCTGCCCATTTTGTTTCCTCCTTGTGACGCTCAGCCACAATCTTGCGCAACGCCTCTCGACGGTCGTCATACAACTTTTTCACCTCGGGGAAGATGACGAATGGATTCTTCGGGTCGCCACCTAAGTGCTTAATCGTATTCACATAAGCTTCGCCGCCGAGTGGTGAACCATGCGTCTTCACGCTGTGCTCATAGCTTGATCCATCGGCTTGGAGCGCACCTTTGCCCATGATGGTGTGGCCAATGATAATGACGGGGCGCTCCTTCTCCTTTGTGGCCACGGTTAGTGCCTTGCGAATCTCATCGGCATCGTTGCCGTCTATCTCAATAACACGCCAACCCCAAGCCTTATATTTCATTGCCACATCCTCGGTATCGACGACGTTGCACTCGGTGGAGAGCTGTATATCATTGGAATCATAGAACATAATGAGGTTGTTCAGTCCCAGTGTGCCTGCAAGACGGCCTACGCCCTGGCTGATTTCCTCTTGTATGCCTCCATCACTGATGTAAGCATAGATCTTGTGCTGCATGACCGTATGGCCAAGACGTGCCTCAAGGAACTTCTCCGCCACAGCGGCACCCGCAGCAAAAGCGTGGCCTTGTCCTAACGGACCGGAGGAATTTTCCACCCCATGTACTATGTCTCGCTCGGGATGACCGGGTGTAATACTGCCCCACTGGCGGAACTGCTTGATGTCTTCCATGTCAAATTTCCCCTGAAGTGTCAAAGCCGAATAGAGCATCGGAGACATGTGACCTGGGTCAAGGAAGAAGCGGTCGCGGCCTGACCAAGTGGGTTGATCGGGGTCGTAAACCAAAAATTCGGAGAACAAAACATTGATAAAGTCGGCACCGCCCATTGCTCCTCCCGGGTGTCCAGACTTGGCCTTCTCTACCATCGAGGCAGCCAGGATGCGTATGTTGTCGGCTGCGCGATTCATTAATTTCTTGTCGTTCATTGATTGGTCTTAGAATTGTTTTGATGCAAAGATAACGCTATCTGGCGCAACGAGGCGCTTTCCTGTCATGGCCAGATGCTAATTATCTTTTGCAAAAATAGGGATAAAAAATAATTGGGCAAAATAAAAAGGCAACTATTTTGCTTCGTATCGAAAGTTTAATCGTTTTTTCATCGTTTTTTCTATATTATATTGTAAA
The DNA here is from genome assembly GCA_002479145.1 of Prevotella sp. UBA7551. Classification (GTDB taxonomy): domain Bacteria; phylum Bacteroidota; class Bacteroidia; order Bacteroidales; family Bacteroidaceae; genus Prevotella. The sequence goes on from DLLX01000069.1 coordinate 39,209, forward strand.
CAAAGCCACAATCCACCTTGACAAAAGGGATGAAAAGAAAATGGTCTGGATTTCCCTTGAACAAGAAATGCCAGACCATTGAAACAATTTGTTTTGGACGTTGATTACAGCAGCTTGTCAAACAAAGCTCTCATCTTTGACTCGCTGGGAGCGCCGACATGCTTGTCAACAAGCTTGCCACCTTTGAAGAAAAGAAGCGTAGGGATGTTGCGGACCATATACTCAGCGGTGATGTCCTCGTTCTTCTCCACATCACACTTGCCCACTACCAACTTGCCGTCATACTCCTCTGCGAGTTTCGATACAAGCGGAGAAATGGCCTTGCAGGGTCCACACCAAGTGGCCCAAAGATCCACTACCAATGGCAGGTCGCCGTTTTTCAACGCTTCAAAGTTCTCATTTGTGATTTCTACTTCCATTTTTTCTTTTCGTTTAGATTTTGTGAATATTGAATTAATGTACAAAAACTGTGCCAATCCATTAGTTGATGTGATATTGGAGTTTCATCTCACGCAACTCTGTCAGCAGCCGTTTATCGACATCCACAGCCTTTGCTTTGCTTCGGAGGGAGATGGATGTCTGGTTGGTCAGCCCCAAACGAACCAGCAGACTGGTTTCTCCAGGATGGGAATCGACGACAGCTTCCAGCTCTGTCACCAACTCTTCGTTTATCCGTTCCATTGGAAGTGAGACCGTTATCTGCTTCAATTGATTCCGCTTCACATCATAGAGCTGGGCGACATTCTGTATCTTGAACGAGAGGATGTCACTATTGCGAAAGCGCGGTTGACATCGAGCCGTGACAAAGACAGCGAAGTCTCTACCAAGCTGAGACTTCCACCTCAGCCAGTCTTCGTCAAAAAGTGTTAGTTCCCCCACCCCAGCAAAGTCCTCTATGGTCACAATGCCAAAGGGTCTTCCTGTTTTTCGCGCGAAGCGCTCGCTGACTTCTGTCACTATTCCGCCAAAGGTCACTTCACCACGCTCCGATAAAGCCTTGAGGTCGGCGCCGCGATAAATTTCGTTGCAGTGGGTATTGCACATGTGGTCGAGTACAACGGCATACTCGTCCAGCGGATGTGCCGAAAGGTAGATGCCCACTAAGTCGCGCTCTTTGTTGAGTTTTTCGATGGCTGCCCACTTTTCCGTCTTGGGCAATGGGGGGCGAACGACGCACACATCGTCGCTTCCAAACAGGCTCATCCCCGCATTGGCCTTGTCTGTCTGAAACCTTTGTCCATAGCGCACAAGCGAGTCGATGAACAATTCGCCCTTGGCATTAGGGGCAAAGAATTGCTCACGCATCACCCCAAAGCCGTCGAAGCCCCCACTATAGGCCAGACTTTCAAAGGCTTTCCGGTTGACATTGGCCAGATTCACGCGCTCGGCGAAGTCGAAGATATCCTTATACGGGCCATTTTTCTCACGCTCACCGACGATTGCCTCGGCAGCAGGGGTGCCCATTCCCTTGATGGCGGAAAGGCCAAAGCGTATCTCACCTTTCTTGTTTACGCCGAATCCTATCTGACTCTCATTCACATCAGGACCCAGCGTGGCGATTTTTAACGCCTTGCACTCCTCCATCAGCTTCGTTATCTCCGAAATCTGGCTGAAACGGCGCGTCATCAAGGCGGCCATAAACTCCGCTGGGTAGTGCGCCTTGACATACGCGGTCTGATAAGCTACCCACGAATAGCAAGTGGCATGGGACTTGTTGAAGGCGTAGCTGGCAAACTTTTCCCAGTCGCCCCAAATCTTCTCCAGCACCTTTGGGTCGTGCCCATTCTCCATTCCTTGCTTGATGAACTTCGGTTTCATCTGGTCAACGATGGCCTTTTTCTTCTTACCCATCGCCTTTCGAAGTGCATCGCTTTCGCCTCGGGTGAAGTTGGCCAACTGACGGGAGAGAAGCATCACCTGCTCTTGGTAGACAGTAATACCATATGTGTCCTTGAGGTACTTTTCCATGCAGGGAATGTCATACTTGATTTCCTCCTTTCCATTCTTTCGGGCAATGAAAGAAGGGATGTAGTCCATAGGACCGGGACGGTAAAGGGCGTTCATTGCGATGAGGTCTTCGAACACCGTTGGCTTCAACTTGCGCAGATACTTCTGCATTCCAGCCGACTCAAACTGGAATGTACCGATGGTTCGCCCCTCTTGATAGAGTTTGTAAGTCAGCTCATCATCAATAGGAATGTTGTCGAGGTCAATGACATGGCCAGTAGTTTGCTTGACAACTTTGCACGCTTCCTTTAGCTCCGACAGAGTTTTTAGGCCGAGAAAGTCCATCTTAATCAGTCCCGTGCTCTCGATGACATGGCCGTCATACTGTGTGACGTTGCACTTCTTATCAGGAAAATCGGGGTCGGTGGCCGTCGATACAGGCACCCAGTCATCGATGCGGTCGCGGCAAATGATGAATCCACAAGCATGTAATCCCGTGCCACGCACCGTACCTTCCAACATCTTGGCGTACTTGATGGTGTTGCGTTCACGCGGATCATCACTCACCTCCGCATCCTGCAAAGCTGGCGTACACTTGATGGCATTGGCCAAATTCATCTTCATTCCATCGGGCAAACGGTCGGGAATGGCCTTACAAAGGGCGTTGGAGCGCTCCAGAGGCAACTTCTCCACACGCGCCACATCCTTGATGGAGTTCTTGGTGGCCATCGTTGCATAGGTGATAATGTGTGCACAGTTGTCCTCGCCGTACTTGTCCATCACCCAACGCAGCACCCTTCCGCGCCCATCATCATCGAAGTCTGTGTCGATATCAGGAAGATTCACGCGGTCGGGATTGAGGAAACGCTCGAACAGCAAGTCATATTTGAGCGGATCTATCTTGGTAATCCCCAGACAATAGGCCACCACAGAACCTGCGGCAGAGCCACGTCCAGGCCCTACCATCACGCCCAACTTCGTCCGAGCAGCGTTGATGAAATCCTGAACAATGAGGAAGTAGCCAGGGAAACCCATCGTCTTCATCACGTGAAGCTCAAAATTGATATGCTCACAGACGCGGTCCGACAACGGCTCGCCATAGAGACGCTTGGCCCCTTCATAAGCCAATTTGGCCAAATAGTCGGCCTCAAACTTGATGCGATAGATTTTGTCGTAACCTCCGAGACGTGCTATCACCTTCTTTCCCTCCTCGGGCGGAAGTGGGTTTTGGCCTTTTTCATCCGTCGTGAACTCCTTGTACAAGTCTTCTTCGGAAAACTTTCGCCGCCACTCTTCCTCCGTTCCGAAACTCTCGGGAATGGGAAAGAATGGCATGATGGGTCCATGGTCTATGTCGTAAAGCTCCACCTTGTCAAGCACCTCCAACGTATTGGAGAGCGCCTCAGGCACATCGGAGAAGATTTCGTTCATCTCCTCACGCGTCTTAAACCACTCCTGCTTGGAGTAGCGCATACGGTCTGGGGCATCAAGGTCCTCCTGCGTGGCAAGACAGAGAAGGTGATCGTGGGCCTCGGCAGTCTCACGGTCTTCAAAATGGCAGTCGTTCGTGCAGACAAGTTTGATGCCCTGCTCTTTCGCTATCTTGATTAACTCACGGTTGGCACGCTGCTGCAAGGGGAAAGTCTCGCGGTTAGCCACAAGCTGTGGGTCCTTTACCTCATGTCGCTGCAGCTCCAAATAATAGTCGTCACCGAACAAATCGTGATACCATTGCGCCGCCTCGCGTGCCCCTTCCAGGTCTCCATCCAATATTTTACGGGGAACTTCTCCGGCAATACAGGCCGAGCAGACGATCAACCCCTCATGATAGCGCTCCAGATCCGAACGATCCGTGCGGGGCTTATAATAGTAACCGTCCACCCATGCGCGAGAAACTAACTTTATAAGATTCTTATAGCCTTTGTAGTTCTTGGCAAGAACGATGAGGTGATAGCCGCTGTTGTCCCCCATCGCCTTCTCCTTATCTTCTTTAGTACGGCGTGCCACATACATCTCACATCCGAAAATGGGCTTAAAAGGGTCGAGGCCCTCCTTCTTGCGCTCTTTGTTGATCTTAGCACAGCAGTCAGCCAACTCTTTCACACCGTACATTACGCCGTGGTCGGTGATAGCCATACCTTTCATACCGTCGGCAATTGCCTTCTTGACAAGGTTGGGCACCTTCGACTGACCATCGAGAATGGAATAATGGGTGTGGACATGTAAATGTATGAAATCTTCCATTAGCTTTTATATTTCACCTGCAAATGTAGATAAAAAAAATGGCAACGCGGCCTGTTCCTCCGAAAAGTTGATGGGCTTATTTGCAGGGCTGACAAAAAATATATAACTTTGCACATTATTCATGAATATGTAAACCTTCCGATATGGGAAAGAGAATAAAGAAACTCAAGAAGATCCGACTTCACCGTGAGGGCACAAACCAATTAATATATGGTGGAATAGGCATTGCCCTTATTGCTGCCATCCTCTGGTTTTCCCTGACGAGCAAGATTCCTTTCTGGGCGTTTCTCATCGTCATGATTCCCGTTTACTGCATCGTTGTCAACTTCTACCGCTGCCCGATTCGCTACCTCAACATTGAAGACACGGAAAACATTGTTGTTGCTCCAGCCGATGGAAAGATTGTAGTCATTGAAGAGGTGGAGGAGAACGAATACTTTCACGACCGCCGTTTGATGATCAGCATCTTCATGAGTCTCTTCAATGTCCATGCCAACTGGTTTCCTGTGGATGGTGTAGTGAAGTTTGTCAAGCATTTCAGCGGCAACTTCCACAAGGCATGGCTTCCGAAAGCCAGTGAGGAAAACGAGCATGCAGACGTGATGATAGCCATTCCCGACGGCCGCGAGGTGCTTTGTCGGCAGATTGCCGGAGCTGTGGCGCGCCGCATTGTCACCTATGCCAAGGAGGGAGAAGACTGCTACATCGACGAGCATTTAGGATTCATCAAGTTCGGAAGCCGTGTAGATGTCTATCTGCCCGTTGACTCTGAGGTGTGCGTGAAGATGGGACAGGCCACCACAGGTGACCAAACCGTCATCGCTCGGCTAAAGCCTACAACGGGCAAGGTGTAAAAAGTCAGACTTCTTGCAACTATGATAAAAAAGCACATTCCCAACAGCGTCACCTGCTGCAACCTCATCTCTGGATGCATCGCCACCTACTGTGCCTTCCGCCACGACTTCGAGTGGGCACTGGCATGGATGATTATCGGGGCGATCTTCGACTTTTTCGATGGCATGACGGCACGTCTGCTCCACGTCAGTTCCCCCATCGGCAAGGAACTGGACTCACTGGCCGATGACATTACCTTCGGATTGGCGCCTTCGGCCATCATCTTCACCGAGCTGTGCGTACTGCCCTACCCCTCATTTCTTGAGCCACTGCGCCCCGCACTTCCCTTCACAGCCTTCATCATGGCCGCATTTTCGGCCCTGCGACTTGCCAAGTTCAACCTCGACACACGCCAAGCACTTGGCTTCATCGGACTGCCCACGCCGGCAAATGCCCTCTTCTGGGGATCGCTGATGGTGGGTGTCACGCACCGATTCGAGTCTTCATCCATTTGGGTGCTGGTCATTCTTGTAGGCGTAGCGGTGAGTAGCTGTCTCTTAGTGAGCGAAATCCCGATGTTTGCCCTCAAGTTCAAGCAGTGGGGATGGAATGAAAACAAGTTGAAATACCTGTTCATTCTCTCCTGCGTGCCCATTCTTGTCCTGCTGGGGGTTTCTGGACTTGCAGTCATCATCGCTTGGTACGTGCTCCTTTCTTTGATTTTCAGTAAGAAGCCATCAACGAACAATCAATAAATTCTACCTCATCATGGCTCTCTTAAAATTTATATTCCTGTTTTTCATCCTCGCTTTGGTCGTCATTGCGTGGATAGCCTACAAGTTCTTCAAGCAATTGCACCGCGTCGCCCGGCGCTTCCAGCCACGAGACAACGACTACAACGGACAGGCACAGACATCCTCCCATCGCGCCATGCGGCAAGCTGACGGCAACACTATCGTCGACCAGCGAAGCGACAAGCAGCGCAATAAGAAGATTATCAAGGACAACGAAGGAGAATACATCGACTATAAGTAAATCGAA
>DLLX01000069.1:45447-51648 GCA_002479145.1 Prevotella sp. UBA7551
GCATACTGATCGTCCCGGATGAAAGAAGTGCAGACACGGAGTCCCTCCTGCTCACTGCCCGTGGTGACAAGACAGATAGCTGAAACCCCATAGTACATCAGTTCGTGCGCCAACTCGCCACTCGTCATGCCCGGATAGCCGATGGTAAAGTAGAAACCGTCGGCAATAGGCTGTTCCAAGTCCTTGTCATAGACAATATAGAAATTATGACGGGTAAAGATTTCCTTCAGCTTATGTGCACGTTCCCCATAGACTTTGATATCACTGCGGAAGTCGAACTTTCCGTCTGCTGCTGCCTTCAGCATGGCCGCCATGGCATATTGAGCACTATGGCTCGTGCCAGAGGACAGCGCATAGAGCATACGCGTGGAGAAAACGGGGCCAAAGGGAAGTCCCTCATAGCGGGCGGCAAGGTCAGGAAAGACGCGGTGGTAGAGCTTATCACCGATACATGTCACACCGATGCGCTCACCAGCGTAGCTGAATGCCTTCGAACCGCTGATGAGCAGGATGTAGTTGTCCGTGTAGTGGGCCACAGAAGGCTGGTAGGGCGGATGGTAAGGACGGATGTCACGACGGAAGTCCATGGCGAAATAGGCCAGATCCTCCATAATGATGCAATCGTATCGTGTAGCCAATTCGCCGATAGTACGCAGTTCCTCGTCCGTCAAGCAAATCCACGAAGGATTGTTGGGATTGGAATAAACAATGGCGCAGATGTTGCCATCGCTGAGGTAGCTCTCCAGTTTCGGGCCAAGTTTCTCGCCACGGAAATTGTAGACATCAAACGTTTTATATTTCGTACCCTGCACCTGCAACTGCATTTTCTGTACGGGAAATCCTGGGTCAATAAAGAGAACGGTGTCCTTTTTCTTGTCTGCCTGCGCACAAGTGAGGAAAGAGGCATAAGTGCCTTGCATCGATCCGCAGACCGGCACGCACCCTTCAGGGGCAATGTCCACATTGATGAAGGCCTTGACAAATTCAGAAGCGGCCTCTTTCAAGGCGGGAAGGCCCTGGATGTCGGGATAACTGTTGGCGATTCCGTCCTGCAACGCCTTGATTTGTGCCTCGACGCCGACGTGTGCGGCAGGGAGTCCGGGGATGCCCATCTCCATCTTTATGAACTCAACACCACTTTCCTTCTCAGCCTGGGCAGCCACACCCTTCACCTCGCGGATGGTCGCTTTGGCGAAATCTTGGATACCATGCTTACGGATTGTGTCGTCTATCAATTGCTTGTTGATGGGGGTCGGCTTCATCTCTGCGCCTCCTTTCCAAGTTCGAGCGCCTTGAAGTTGTCCTCGACAACGCGTTCTCCCTTTCTGCCGAAGATGACACGGATGGCATCTTTCAGCTTGTCAAACTCTATGCCCAGCGCCTTCTGAGCCGCACCGAGCAGAATCATATTGGCCGAACGGGGAATGTTATGCTCCTTGGCCACTTCCTCGATGTTGATTCGGATGACATGTTCCAACTTGGCGTAGTCTGCATCGAGTACAGCCATGTCGGGATAGTTGGGGATATTGACAAAGGGCGTGTTGGAAGTGATAATCCATCCGTCCTTCTTCAGGTACGGAAGGTAACGCAAAGCCTCCATCGGCTCCATGGAAATGATAACGTCAGCCTGGCCCATGGCGATGCGGTCGCTGTTGATGGGTGACGAGCTTAGGCGGAGATTGCTCTGCACGGCACCGCCACGTTGCGACATTCCGTGTACCTCAGCCTGCTTGATATAAAGGTTTTCGTTCATGGCCGCCTGACCGATGACCGTGGCAATGGAGAGGATTCCTTGTCCGCCCACGCCACAAAGTATGATGTCTGTCTTCATTGGTTTTGAATGCTTTTTGATTGATTGTTGTCGGATGGGGCCGCATGGCATGCGAGCATGCCGTGCAAGCCCCTTGAATTGACTTTCTTTTCCTCCTCGTTTACTTCTGCCCGGCGGCCTTCTTTGCCTCAGCAGCCCTCTTCTGCTTGAGGTGGCGCTGCAGCGTGTTCATACACTCGCGGCGGGGAATGATCACGGAAGTGCCGTGGTAATCTATCTCCTCGCGGATAATCTTGGTAATCTCCGGCATATTCTTCGGCAGCGGAGTGACCACTCTCAGATGGTCCTCGCTCACGCCCAAACCGCGGCAAATGGCCTCAAACTTGTTGGTTCCGGCACTGTCCTGTCCGCCTGTCATGGCCGTGGTAAGGTTGTCGGAGAGCACTACCACGATGTCGGAGTTCTCATTGATGGCGTCAAGCAGACCCGTCATGCCGCTGTGGGTGAACGTAGAGTCGCCGATGACCGCCACTGCCGGCCACTGTCCAGCATCGGCAGCGCCCTTCGCCATGCCGATGGAAGCGCCCATATCGACACAGGAATGAATGGCCTTGAACGGGGGAAGGAATCCGAGCGTGTAGCAACCGATGTCGCCAAAGACCCGTGCATTGGGATAATCCTTCAGCACTTCGTTGAGCGCAGTGTAGACATCACGGTGTCCGCAGCCCTTACAGAACTGCGGTGGACGGTTGGCCAAATCGGGACAAGGCTCATACGCCTCTCCGGAAGGAAGGCCGAGCGCCTGCTTGAGGGCATCAGGCGACAACTCACCCGTGCGGGGCAGCTCGCCCGTGAGGCGGCCTTTGATGACGGCATCGCCTGGCATGACACCACGCACCTGGTCTTCGATAAACGGTTGTCCCTCTTCCACGACAAGCACCGCGTCACATTCTTTGGTCATACGGCGCACCAACTCCTTCGGAAGCGGATATTGAGAGACCTTGAGGACGGGGAACGGCACGCCGTCGGGGTAGCACTCGTTCAGGTAGTTGAAGGCAATGCCACTTGTGATGATGCCCAACGAGTGGTCTTTTCCGTCGATATATCGATTGAACGGACTTTCGACAGCATCCTTTTCCAGCTGTACCTGCTGTCCGGTGACGATTTCGTTGCGCTTGCGGGCAAAGGCAGGAAGCAGCACCCAGTCGCTGGACTTGGCGTTATAGTTGATTTCGTTCTGCTCGCGTGGCGTCTCCACAACGTTGACCACGGCACGAGAGTGGGCCATACGGGTGGTGACACGCATGAGCACGGGCAGGTGCATTTTCTCGGAGTAGTCGTAGGCCACGGCCATCATGTCGTAGGCCTCCTGCTGATTGCTCGGCTCAAAGGTAGGAATCATCGCAAACTTGCCGTAGAAGCGCGAGTCTTGCTCGTCTTGTGAGGAGTGCATGGAGGGGTCATCGGCAACCAATACGACGATACCCCCATTGGCACCGGTGATGGCGGAGTTGACAAACGGGTCGGCAGCCACGTTCAAGCCCACGTGCTTCATGCAGACCAGTGCGCGCTTACCCATATAGGACATGCCCAAAGCCTGCTCCATGGCCGTCTTTTCGTTGGTCGCCCAGCGGCGATGCACATTGCGTTCCTTGGCAAGCTGTGAGTTCTGGATGTACTCTGTAATCTCGGTGGAGGGTGTGCCAGGGTAAGCATAGACGCCGCTGAGACCCGCGTCCAATGCGCCTTGGGCGATAGCCTCATCGCCTAAAAGTAGCTTTTTCATCTGATTTCGGTTTTTATTATGATAGTTGATGTTTCTTTTCGGTTGGAAGGGAAGTCTGGATCAGTAACCTGACCAGCCTCCCCTTAGCCTTTTGCCTTATTTCTAAAGGTTCTCGCAGAACCACTCCGCAACCTGTCTGAGCAGATGAATGCGGGTGTTTCCGCCGTAGATGCTGTGATTGCGGTTGGTATACAGATTCTCTTTGAAGTCCTTGTCCGCTTGCACAAGTGCCTCGGAATATTCAAAGACATTCTGTGGATGAACGTTGTCATCGGCCATACCGTGACAGAGGAGCAACCGACCGTGAAGATTCTTCGCGCGAACCGACGGGTTAAGGGCGTAGCCAGTGGGATTCTCCTTTGGCGTTCTCATGAACCGCTCGGTATAGACACTGTCGTAGAAACGCCAGTTGGTGGGCGGCGCAATGGCCACTCCAGCCTTGAATACGGGCCGTCCCTCGCTCATGCTCATCAAGGTACAGAAGCCACCGTAGCTCCATCCCCAGATGCCAATGCGCGAAGCGTCGACATAGGGCTGCTTTCCGAGCCACAAGGCGGCCTCAACCTGATCCTTCGACTCCAGGTCTCCAAGGTTCAGATAGGTGCATTTCTCAAACGCCGCACCACGTCCTCCCGTACCGCGCCCATCGACACAGACGATGATATAGCCCCGCTGCGTGAGGTAATAGTCGTAGAGGCCGCCATTTCCCATCGAGCCGATGCTCCAACTGTCGGTCACTTGCTGACTGCCGGGGCCGCTATACTGGTGCATGATGACAGGATAGCGCTTCGACGAGTCAAAGTCTGCCGGCTTGATCATCCATCCATTGAGCGACACACCCTCTGAGGTGGTAAACGTAAAGAACTCTTTCTTGGCCTGACCCAGCTGCGCCAGTTTCTCCATAAGCTTGTCGTTGTTGAGCACCTCGCGCATCTCCTTTCCCTTCTGGTTGATGACGGTGTACACATAGGGATGGTCGGCGTCGCTCCAGCAGTTGAGGAAGTAGCGGTAATCGCCTGAGAAAGTGGCATCGTTCCACCCCTCCTTACCAGCAAGAGCGGTCACGCGCCCTTTCTTGTCGGCCACATAGACCTCGCGCTGCGTCGGAGAGCGGCGGGCAGCTTGGAAATAGGTGTTGCCCGTGGCGGCATCGTAGCCATAGATGGCTGTCACGTCGTAATCGCCTTTCTCTATCTGCCGCAGGAGTTTTCCATCCTTATTATATAGGTAGAGGTGCATGTGGCCGTCACGATCGGAGGGCACAAGGATGTGGTCCTTCATAATGGCGATGTCGGCCATGGCCTCCTCCTTGACATATTTCGCGACGCTTTCTTCCAGCAGAAGGCTCGTCTTGCCGGTCTGTGGGTTGGCATTGTAAAGGCGGAGACAGTCTTGATGGCGGTTCATGGTGTAGAGAATGATGCGCCCGGCATCCGCCGTTGACTTGATGCGGGGAATGTATCCATCGGCATCGAGGGGCAGGTCATACTGCCTCGTGGTGCCGTCGTCGAGGTGGTACACCCAGGCCGAGACCTTGGAGTTGTCCTCTCCCGCCTTCGGGTACTTGTAACTGTACTCTCCCGGATAGGTTTCATATTGCTCCTTAGTAGGACACAGCCCGGCAAAAAGCTGCAACGAGTAGGTCTTCACACCACTTTCGTCATAGCGTATCCAGCTCAGCGTGCGACTGTCCGCACTCCAGGCGAGGGCATTGTTGAAGGCAAATTCCTCCTCGTTCACCCAGTCGGGCAGACCGTTGATGACCTCGTTAAACTTGCCATCGGTCGTTATCTGCCGCTCCGTCGTCCCATCGGTGATGTAGATGTTGTTCTTTCTCACAAAAGCAATCTTCTTTCCGTCGGGCGAGAAGGTGGGAATCTGCTGCGCACCATGCTCCGAGAGTTTGTGAAGCTCCTTGCTCTGGATGTCGTAGACGTAGAAGTCGGCGGTGTAGGAGCGACGGTAGATGGGCTTATAGTTGGTCTCGATGAGCAGATGCCGTCCGTCATCGGCCATCTGATAACCATCGAAAGCCTCGATTTTCTCGCCTTTCGTGTCGTTGAGGTCGAATATCACCCCGGTTTCCTTGCCCGTGACAAAAGAATATTTCACTACTTCCTTCCGGTCTGCGGAGATTTGGGCATACTCCGAAGTCCCATGGATGGGACGAAGTCCGGAGATGCGCTGGGCAGCATACTTTCTGCCCACAACATCTTTCAGTGTAAGCGGCTCGCCAGCATGCAGGTTCACTGCCGTGGAGAGCAAAAGAGCACACATAATTAAGAAGTTTTTCATCTTGTTTCTATACCTGTTCTACAGTAGGAAGGACAACCCCACAAAGCCATCTCTCCTCATTTGATTATTTATGATGGCATTCGTCCTGCCATAGTCGTTTCGACAAAACGAGCCTTTAGTTATTTTCCGCAAAGGTAAGGATAAAACTCTAAATGCACAAAATATTTAGGAATTATTAGCGTGGCAGCAAGGTGGGCTTGTCTGTTGCGCCGCACACAACATTCTCCTCTACTTACTGACCACCTTGCAGGGGAAACAGAATGACGGAAAAGATACACACCATGCAGGCAAATGATTAATCACAAGTAGGTATCATGATAATATGAAGGGCAAAGTTTTATGGGTTCAG
>DLLX01000064.1 GCA_002479145.1 Prevotella sp. UBA7551
GCGCTTTATGGAATGGTTCTTTATAGCCTTCTCGCATTTTTCTATCGCGGTGTTGAAGTTGCCCTTGCCCAAGTCGGCGGTGCCCTTGTTGCTCACGGCGAAAACGGGCAGCATTTCGGTGAAGTTGTCCTTGTTGCCGTTTTCTTTCTCCAGAGAGGCATCAATATAAGCCAGACTTCCATTATAATAGGTGTTGTAGCGTGCGTTGAACGACCGCCACCAACGGGTCCGGGCAGTGTTCTTCTGTGTCGAGCAGGCACTGAAAGCCAGTGCGAGAACGGCCAGCAAGACACCGATAATATATGGAGTATAATTCTTCTTCACGCTTAATAAACTCTTTTAGGGGCCGTTTTATTGCCTTTTTCGTGCCATATTTCAGCCTTCCATGAGCGTGAAGAGGTCGTCCTTGAGCACGTCGGGCAGGTTGATGCCGCGCAGGCTGAGGCTTCGTGCCCATCCTTTTGCGTCCTCGGGTTGCAGGGAATAGAGCACGTCGGCGAATTGTTGCACCTCCTCGTCGGTGTAACTGTCGGACGGACGATGCTGGAATCGGTCGAGTTCCTCGTCGTCATAGTATTCGATGTCGCGCGTCGCGGCCTCCATATAGCAAATTTGCTCACACCGGTCGTCCTCTCCGCTGCACGTAGAGCATTCGCCATGTGTGGGTTGTACGGCATCATTGCTGCCCCTGGTCAATTTGGAGACAAGGGCAGCAAGGCCAGCGAGTAGGGCCAATGCGCTGATGGTGATGAGCAGTAGGGACATTGCGGGGAGGTTTTCAGCGTGTTGTTATGGGGGTGATGGAGAAACCCGCGCGCCTCAAATCATCCCAATAGCCGGGATAAGACTTCGATACCACCTCGGTATGGTTGATGCAAAGGCCAGGGAATCGGACGGCCAGAGGGGCAAAGGCCATGGCCATGCGGTGGTCGTTGTGGGTGTCGATGACGGGGAAAGCGTCCGTCTGGCATCTGGATCCGTCCCATGTCAGCGCATGGTCTGGCGTGGCTTGCAGCGCATAGCCCAACTTTCGCATCTCGTTGGCGATGGCTTCAAGGCGGTCGGTCTCCTTGATGCGAAGCGTGGAAAGCCCGGTGAAGCGGAAACGAATGCCCAATCCCGCGCAAGTGGCAGCCACAGACTGTGCCAGGTCGGGCTGTCCTGTGAAGTCATATTCGAGGAGTGGCAGCCGCGTCGGGCGGTAATGCAATTCGGCAGTGCCCATGTCGTCCTCCCGTGGCGCGGAAAAAGTGGTGTGGATGCCCAGCAGACTAAAGATGTATTTTGCCGCAGCATCACCTTGAGCGGAATGGATGCGCAGTCCGTCCAGGCGCAGGGAGGAGTCGTTACGGCCGAGAAGAGCCATCAGTTCATACCAATAAGAGGCCGATGTCCAGTCGCTTTCCACCGTGTATTCCGTGGGCTTGTAAGGTTGTGGACACACCTTGATGGTGCTTTGGTCCTCCCATTCCACGCTCGCCCCGCAGCTTCTCATGACCTGCAGCGTCATGTCGATGTACGGACGGGAGATGATCCGGCCTTGCAAGTACAGGGTAAGGCCACGCTGCATGGTCGGGGCGATGAGCAATAGGGCTGTGACAAACTGTGAACTGATGTCTCCCGCCATCTTCGTTTCTCCGCCAAGAAGTTGCTTTCCGGTAATTTTCAGCGGGGGAAAGCCCTCCTTTTGCTCGTAGCAGATGTCCGCACCAAGTAGCCGGAGGGTGTCGACCAGCTGCCCGATGGGGCGTTGGAGCATACGATCAGAGCCAGTGATGGTGTGTTGCCCGGGCGTGATGGCAAGGTATGCGGTGAGAAATCGCATCGCCGTACCGGCCGCACCGATGTTGATAGGGCCTTGTCGATGGCACAATGCGTCCTTCAGCACGCGAGTGTCGTCGCAGTCAGACAGGTGGATAGGGCACGGCGCACCTGGCGTAAGCGCCTGGATAATAAGCGCGCGGTTGCTGATACTCTTCGATGCGGGCAACTTAATATCCGCTTGAAGGACGTGTGGGGGATGGATGATATACTGCATACAGTAGCCTTGCCAGAGTTCTTTATTATGCACAAAGGTACTGTTTTTGGGATGAAGCGGCAAAAAAAGCCCTAAAAGTTTTGCGGGTTTCGAAATTATTAGTACTTTTGCACCCGCTAAACGGAAAACGGGATGTAGTTCAGTAGGTTTAGAATGCCGGTCTGGGGGACCGGTGGTCGCTGGTTCGAGTCCAGTCATCCCGACACCAAAGCAATGTAAGGCGGCTTCTTTGAGAGGTCGCTTTTTTAGTTATTATTGGTACGAACTTTCTTTTTTATCGGTACTAACATTCTTTTTGTCGGTTCATTCGATTCTCCAGAAGACTCCAGATTAATGAAGATGTTCATCGAAAACAGAGTAGGGACTTCCCCTGTAAACTGTCAGAAGAAGTCCCGACGCTGCGTTTCATGAAGCATTTCGCAATCTTTTCGGCGACCTATCTTTCCTTTCCCTTATTCATTTCTCTTAGGGAAATGCCTGATCCTTTCAGTCAGTCTATATGATACTCGTCTTGCGTGTCCACTCAATGATTTCGGGTATGTGGCCAAAAGCAATGCCCGTCACGGTGTCGGCGCACCCGTAGTACACCGCCACGCGACCCGTGGCTGGGTCATGCAGTGCGGCACAGGGGAAACAAACGTTGGGCACATCGCCCACACATTCGTAGAGCTTTTGTGGGGAAATGAGGTAAGGACCGCTTCGGTAGATGGGCTTCCAAGGCTCGTCCCGGTCGAGGAGAGCCGCTCCGAAGCTGTAAACGTAGCCGTTGCAGCTGTGGAGCACGCCATGATAAAACATCAGCCAGCCCTCACTGGTCTCGATGGGGATGGGTCCCGCGCCGATTTTCATGCACTGCCATGCGCTCTTCTCGAAGGCGGCAGGCGACATTACGTGCCGGTGACGACCCCAAAACTCCATGTCCGGCGACTCGCTATAGAAGATATCGCCAAACGGAGTGTGCCCAGTGTCCGACGGACGCGACAGCATGGCAAAGCGCCCGTTGATCTTTCGGGGGAAGAGTACGCCGTTGCGGTTGTACGGAAGGAAGGCGTTTTCCAGCTGGTGAAACTCCTTGAAGTCCTTCGTCCAGGCCACACCGATGGTGGGACCATGATAACCGTTGCACCAAGTGACGTAGTAGCGGTCCTCAATGAACACTACTCGTGGGTCATAACCATATACCCACTCTCCGATTTCCTTGTCCTCGCAAGTGAAGCGGAGTGGATTCGGATGGATGTCCCAGTGGAGTCCGTCGTCGGAGAAGCCCACATGGAGCACCATTCTGCGGTTGGTGTCGTCGCAACGGAACACGCCCGCGAAGCGGTTGCCAAAGGGAACGACGGCCGAATTGAATATACTGTTGCTCGTTGGGAGCAGGTCTCGCGGGATAATCGGATTTTCCGAGTAGCGCCACATCGGCGCGTCGCTGCCGGCAGGGCGGTCTTGCCACGGCATGTTGGGGAGGGCGTTGCCCTCAATGATAAGTTTGCTCATAATTCTTTTGTTGTTGCTTATCCGTTATGGGTGGGCGCTTCCGTAGCCTGGTGGGGTGGGGCGCGCCCACTTTGTCTTGGTTATTTCTTGGGGTCGGGGTAGGTAAAGGGTACGAACCAGGTGATGAGCAGCGCGGGAATGGCGCACAGCAGCACCACGATAAAGAACGTGCGGTAGCCCAAAGCATCGCTGATGTAGCCGCTGACCATGCCCGGAAGCATCACGCCAAGGTTCATGATGCCCGATGCGAAGGCATAATGACTCATTTGATGTTTGCCTGGTGCAATCTGCTGCATCATGAAAAGGGTCAGTCCGACGAACCCGAACCCATAGCCAAAGTATTCCAATGTGATGGCAGATCCGATGAGCAGGACGCTCGTAGGCTGATAGATGGCGAGCAAGGTGTATGCGATGAAGGGCAGGTTAAACACCAGTGCGAGCCGGAAAAGGCTTCTCTGCAGTCCCCGCCGGGCAATATAGTAGCCCGCAAGGATGCTCCCGACGACGAAGGCGGCCGCTCCAAACGTGCCGTAGCACAGCCCGATGTCCTGTTCTGACATTCCAAGACCCTGTTCCCCGCGCGGTGCTTTGAGGAAAAGGGGGACGATTTTCATCACAAATCCCTCGCAGAAGCGGTACAGGATGATGAAGAACAGGTAATAGACAATGTGTCTTTTGCGGAAGAAATCGGCGAAAACACCCCACAGTTCACGCAGCGCGTCTGCCAGATTCTTGTCCTTTGTCTCCTCGTTGTCCGATGTTGAGGGGAGGATAAAGAGATGGTAAACGCCCAGCACGCACATGAGGGCGGCAATGATGAGCATAATCGCCATCCAGGCAGAGGTCACGCCAAACTGCTTGATCAACACTCCCGCAAGGTAAACCAACCCGCCCGTGGCGGCAATCTTCGCGATGTTGTAGAACGCCCCCTGCCATCCAATCCATCTGGCTTGCTCCTCTTTCGACAGAACGCTCATGTAAGTGCCGTCCGCGGCGATGTCATGGGTTGCCCCACTCAGCGCGATAACGGCCAAAATGGCGATGGTCATGGCAAAGAAGTCGGGCAGGTGGAGTGCGAATGCCACCAGGGCGAAGCCCATACCCGACACCAACTGCGTCAGGACGACGAAGAACTTCTTCGTCTTATACATTTCTAAAAACGGGCTCCACAGTGGTTTCAGCGTCCATGGCAGCATGATGAGCGACGTCCAGAAGGCAATCTGCGCGTCGCTCACGCCCATGCCCTTGTACATGAGCGTGCAGACCATGTTGAGAACCACGAATGGCATGCCCATGGCAAAGTACAGCGTGGGCACCCATGCCACTGGGCTGACCCCACGTCCCGATGTCTTCTCACAGGTCATGGGCGGTCTTTCTTGGCGGTTCCAAACTTCGAAGGCTTCGGACCCATGGTGAACTCCAGCTCGCCTCCGCCCATAATGTCCTTATATAATATGTAGGCCTTCGTGTAGGGCTTCCCGTTCCAGCGCACACTTTGCACATATACGTTCTCCGGAGTGTTGCCGATGGCGCGTATTGTGAGCGTCTTGCCTTTCGGAAGCTGCACAGTGGCTTCATCGAAGAGCGGTGAGCCAAACACAAACTTGCCCCCTGCCGGCTCCACTTGGTACAAGCCGAGCGAAGAAATGACGTACCAGGCCGACATCTGACCCACGTCCTCATTGCCGGAGAGGCCGTCTTTGGCGTTGTTATACATCTCATGGAGCACCTGACGGATGAGTTTCTGTCCCTTCCAAGGCTCTCCCGCGTAGTTGTACATGTAGAGTACATGGTGGCTCGGCTCGTTGCCGTGGGCATACTGTCCGATGAGGCCCGATATATCGGGAGAGGCCTCCTTGCCCATGTCGCCGGTAACGAAGAACAGCGAGTCGAGCTTGGTGAGGAAAGGCTTCTCGCCGCCAAAGCAGTCAATCAGTCCATGCACGTCTTGAGGCACGAGCCAAGTGTACTGCCAAGCGTTACCCTCCGTGTAATCGTCCATGCGATGCACGGCATGGAAGGGATTGAAGGGCTCGCGCCAGTTTCCTTTTGCGTCGCGTCCGCGCATGAATCCCACGCGCTTGTCGAACACATTGCGGTACGCCTGGCTGCGCTTCAGGAAGTATTTGTAATCCTTTGTCTCTCCCAGCAGCTTTGCCACCTTCGCCACGCAGGCGTCGGCGATGGCGTACTCCAGCGTCTTGGCCACCGTCTCGTTGGTGGAGTCCTCGTCGTAGGCAACGTAGTTGTTCTTCTTCAGCGATGCCAAACCGCGCTCATCCAGCATCGCCGAGCCCTTGAGTGCCTCGTATGCGGCGCGCTTGTCCGCCACATAGCCCTTCAGCACGAGGTCGGCGAGCACGGGAATGCCTGGGTTTCCCACCATGCAATCGGTCTCATTGCCCATCAAATGCCACACTGGGAGCTTCCCTTGCTGCTTGTAGATGTGGAGAAACGTCTCGCCCAGGTCGCCCAGCAGCTCGGGATGCAGAATGGTCATCAAGGGATGAGCCGCCCGATAAGTGTCCCAGAGCGACAAGGTGGTATAGTTGGTGAAATCGCCTTTGTGTACTTGCAGGTCAGCCCCGCGGTATTGTCCGTTGACATCGCTGAACACCGACGGTGCGACCATCGTATGGTAGAGCGCAGTGTAGAAGATGGTGCGCGCGTCGCGGTCGTCTGTCTTGATTTTCACGCGCGAGAGTTGCCGCTCCCACGCCTCATCGGCCTGCCGCACCACGGCGTTGAAGTCCCATCCCGGTATTTCCTTTTGGAGGTTCTCCTTGGCATTGTCCTCGCTCACCGCCGACAGTCCCGTCTTGATGAGCAGTGGCGTGCCGTCGGCCTCGTAGGTAAATACGGCAATGGAGTCCTGCCACCGCTTCAGCTTGACGGGTTTGTTGAACTCGGTGTAGAAGAACACATACTGATGTCGTGCCCATCCCGTCGATTCACGGTAGCCGCAGAGCGTCCGGTCGTCTATCTGGCGAAACGTGGCCTTTGTCATCTTGTCCCAACCTATGCCTTGTCGCAGGTCGAGGCGCACCATGCCACGGCGCACGTCAGCCCCTGCGGTGTAGCGTTGGAATCCTGCCCGTTGTGTGGCGGTCAGCTCCACGAGCACGTTAGGGTCTTTCAGCTTTACGCTGTAATAGCCAGGGGCGACGTTTTCGCTCTCGTGCGCAAACTTCGCCTCGGTCTGTTTGCAGCAGCTCACGGGCAGAAACGCCACGTCGCCCAGCTCACCGATGCCCGTTCCCGAGAGGTGCTGATGGCCGAATCCGATGAGGATGGAGTCGCTGTCGTGGTAACCGGAGCACCAGTCCCAGCCCCGCGTGTGCTCGGTAGGGCCCAGCTGCACATAGCCGAAGGGCACGTTGGCGCCCAAGAACACATGGCCGTGGCCGCCGGTGCCTATCAATGGGTTGACATACTGCGTGTAGCGCTGCCCCGATGCCCATAGGGTGCAGGCCGCACAAAGCCAGAATACTGCAAGTCTTAGCAATTTCATAATGATGAAGGTTATTTGTTTTCTGACTGCAAAAATACGAAAAAGAAATTCAAAAGCTCGCTATGTGCAAAGAAAAATGGTCATCTTCTGCGTCTTGGCGACCCTGTGGGCCGATGGTATTTGTTGCTTTCGTCCAGCTCATGTTACTTGCCAACACCACGCTTCGAGTTGTATGAAGGGGTGAATTACCTCTGTAAAATTGCATAAATAAGCAAAATTAAACATAGTTTAGCATATTTCTTGGTCATATCAACAATTTTCAGTACTTTTGCAGCGTTATTAAGATTGTGATAAAGATATAAAATGAACTTGTCAAAAAAGATACAATATATACTGTTGTCGTTGCTGATGATGTGCGCCGGCTGTCAGTTCAGGTTGCCGCCCGACAGCTCCGAATCCTCACAGCCATTAGTGAGCATTGCCCGCTACGACCAGTTGGAGTACCGCTATCTCACCACCGGCGACTTTTCGGCGCTGCAGGAGATGAATACGGAGTACCCAATAGAGACGCGCACCCTCATCGAAGATGTCATAAAGGTGGGCGATGCGACCGACCCTACCATCAACTCCAAGCTGCTGAAGTTCTATCAGGACACGACCTTGCAGAGCATCATTGCCGATGTGGAGGCTAAGTATGCCGATATTGATGACTTGAACTCCAGTTTCAACCATGCCTTCGCCCGCCTCAAGAGGTCATTCCCGGCCCTCCATGTGCCCCGTGTCTATACGCAGATTTCGTCGTTGGACCAGAGCATAGTGGTGGGCAATGACATGATAGGCATCTCGCTCGACAAGTATCTTGGCGCGGATTATCCCGTCTATAAGCGTTATTACACGCCGCAGCAGCGTCGCCAGATGAACCGGGAGAACATCCTTCCCGACTGTCTTACCTTCTTCTTGCTCAGCGAGTATCAGTTGGATAAGTTTGATATGCGTCCCCAGATAGACCGCGATCTCCACATGGCGAGGATTCAGTGGGTGGTAAATCAACTGATTGGCAAGAGCGTGTATGACTCCAAGTACGTCCAGGCCATATCGCATTATATGCACTACCATCCCGCCACCACCTTTTTGGAGTTGATGGAGATGAATGATTTCAGCAAGTTTAAGGCTCGTAGTTAGGCCGCTCTTCAGTGGGCACAGATAGCAATGGGGCATGTCTTCA
>DLLX01000025.1 GCA_002479145.1 Prevotella sp. UBA7551
CGTCCCAGGTTGCTGTTTATTCCGTACAGGTTGCCACCTAAGTGTTGAAAGCATGGCGGACTATGGCGAAATACCTAAGGCAGTAAGAGACCGAAAGATACAATTACCAGGGACGGATAAATGGAAAACTTCTCGTTTTTTTGTCGATTTCGGCCTAATGAGCCATTCGGAATTAGTCAACACAAGCATTTCCACGACTCGAATGGTGCGACCATGCGATACGGAAACATAACTACTCTTGACCCATACTTTTTTGCTGACAGTGTCAACAGGCCGAGTTGGAAAGTCTATCTGCGGGTATCCCAATGCCTCAAAAGTGCATTTGATTGTAAATATAGGCGCAAAAGAAAGAATTTTTAAATTAAAAATTGGAAGAAAATAAATTAAGAACTTGGAATTTTTAATTTAAAAATATTTCCGTTTCCTAACCTGTTGTCATACAGCAGGTTAGGAAACGTGCCATCGTATAGATGGAGCCTATGAATGAAATCGTTGCACAGAATGCGCATCAATGGTCAAAACGTCCATTTGGCTGCCACGGTGGGGATGGCATAGAAGCGGTTGTTCTCGCCCCTGTCATTCCACACGAAGTTGTTGGACAGCTCCACTTCCGAGCCCAAACTAAGGTTTACACCATCCATTCCTTTGATCGTGTTGAGATTGAACCAGAACTGTGGCTCCGACTGGACAATCCATTTTCCATTCACATTGGGGTCATACCACACATCACAGTAGCCGCTGAAGGTGCATAGACCGCCTGCAAAGGTCGTTGACCAGACCCCCGTGAGCTGCACACTGTTATAGGCAGGAGCTTGATAATGGTGGCTGCGGAAGTAATACTTATAAAGCAACTGCACGGAGAAGGTACGTTTGAAGTCCTTAGAAGCCCAGTTCCAAGCCGGTCCGGCCAGCACGGCGTGCTGATAGCGCGTGGCCTGCCATGTATCCTCATCGGAGCCGAGGCCGCCATTGTACTCGATATGAGCTGCCCAGTGCTTGTTTTTCTTCGACAAGTTGAACTCTCTTGCTATCTCCCAATAGGTTCCAGCCACACCATCGCGTTGATAGTCGAGGTCGATGAAGGCGAAAGTACTGCCCCAGCGGTCGGGCTTGAACATCTCCATGGTGGTCGTCACCGAAGGCCGGTTGTCGATATCGTTGTAGAGGGTGTGTCCTAAGTCGTAGTGTACTTGGATGTTTTGCGCATTGACGGCGCAGGGAAAAGCTGCCATGACAAGCATGGCGAGGGAAAAGAAATGCTTCATTTTCAGTAATTTTAAGTTATAACGGGTGCAAAGTTACAAAAATTTAATGACGTTGACCAGTCATTGTGCAAATAAAAAGCACTATCTTTGCACTTTATGAGAATAGACATTATCACCGTACTTCCCGAGATGCTGGAAGGCTTCGTCCATGAATCCATCCTCGCCCGTGCCGCTAAAAAAGGACTGGCGGAAATCCATTTGCACAATCTACGAGACTATACGCTCGACAAATGGCGTCGTGTCGACGACTATCCTTTCGGGGGTCAGGCGGGTATGGTGATGCAGGTAGAACCCATTGACCGCTGCATCAGCACGCTGAAGGAGGAACGCAATTATGATGAAGTGATTTTCACGTCGCCCGACGGTGAGCAGCTCACCCAGCGGTTGGCCAATGAGTTGTCGATGAAAGGCAACCTCATCATCCTCTGTGGTCACTATAAGGGTGTGGACCAGCGTGTGCGCGACCACCTCATCACGCGCGAAATCAGTGTCGGCGACTATGTGCTCACCGGCGGTGAGCTGCCTGCCGCCATCATTGCCGACGCAGTGGTGCGTCTCGTGCCGGGGGTTCTCAGCGACGATCAAAGCGCGCTTTCCGATTGCTTTCAGGACGATATGCTCTCCGCCCCAATCTATACCCGCCCGCGCGAGTACAAGGGATGGACTGTGCCGGAGGTGCTCCTGTCGGGCAATGAGGCCAAGATACGGCAATGGGAGTTTGACCAAGCCATGGAGCGCACGCGCCAGCTGCGTCCCGATTTGCTGAAGTAGGGCGAAGGACATAGGAATTCCTTGGCAACCAGACCGCCTACAAGGTGCGGAAAAGAAGGAGACGGGTTGCTGCTTCTCAAAAATTATCACACAGAAAAAGCGTGCAACACATTGCTTTGCACGCCTTTTCGCTCAATTATAATTGAGAACTATACCATTGTCCTTAGAAGATGACACCTATGGAAAAGGACTTAAATGTCAACCCATAGTCTGCCTGCAAGACATTACAAGGGCTGTACTTCACATAGAAGTTTACGATAGGAGTTGTGATTGTACCCATGAAATCCAATGTGATGGGTGTGGGGTGTATGTTTTTCTCCTTCTCTTTGTATTTATTCCCATTGAGCTTATACCGCGTCTTGACGCTGGCATAGCTGTTGATGTTGATTACTGGGCCGAGGCTAAAGCCGAAATGTTTTGTCCGATAGTGGTAACGGAAAGGAAAGTTGAGGCTGAAAACCTTGACACGAGAGAATTTCGGCTCAGCTCCCTCAGGCAGTTTTCCTATTACATTTCTGTCCTCGGCATCTTTCATAAAGCGGAAATTGCCCTCCATACGATAGTTGCGCCAGTCCGCTCCCACTCCTAACGAGAAGACGTGCCGGTTTTTCCATGGTCTCCACTCGGTATCAAGGATAAACCAAAGCTCTGCCGAGTTGCCCATATTGAGATCAGCCGGCTTGGGCATACCAGGTCCGTTGACATATCCCATGGCCCAATGAGTGACCACATCGAAGGTATACGCAGCGGAGTTTGCTCTCTCTTGCTGATAGGGCCACTTGAATCCAATAGTGAAGTCGCCCTTGTTAATGCTCGATGTGCTGACATAGTTGGAGTCAACAATTTGCAATGTGTTGGAATAGGTGTAGTCGGGGTTGTTCTCCTTGCCCTCCACGAGGATGTGCTGAAGCGAGTCGGTGGTGACGATGGTCACCTTTTGAGGCTTTTCCACAACGATGGTGTCGCCCCCTGTATTGTTGCCGGCCAAAACGTTGAGCTGAGCCAGCAGGGCCATTGCGAGTAAAGTTGATTTCTTCATCTTCATATAGCTGTATTTTTTGTTAGTTTCTTGTGCGTTGGTGAGCTGCCGCATTGTGGCAGCTATCCATGATTGGGCGTTTCAAGGCATTTCTGTCATTCTATGAGCCGCCGTAGCTCGTCGATGTTAGCCACACTGCCCTCCATATAAGCGAGCGTGGTCACTATAACCTTCCCTTTCCGCTTGGTGAGATAACAGAGAAATCTGTTGGTCCTTCCCCGCTTGGGCAAAGTGAGTATGGTTGAAGCATTGCGACCCTTGCTGCGCTCCTCGGTACTTCTGGCTGTGCGGCGATCGGTGGCCACGAGCGCATCAATGGCTGCTTTCTGCTGTGCCGTGGCATTGAAACGGACACTGTGATAGAAAGTCAGTCGATACTCGTTCAGTGCACGTCCCTTCACTTTCACCTCCACCATCTGCCGCTGTGGCACGAGGTGTCCTTGGAAAACGCGGTTCACGGCCAGCCCCGTCTGTGCGGCGAGGTGCAGTGGCAGCAGTATAGCAACAAGGATTAGCAGGAGTCTTGTCTTCATCATAATCTATCGTTTGTTGTTCGGTTTGTTACTCATTCCGTGCTCAGCAGCACATCGCGCAGCTGATTATCCACGGGAGTCTGTGCGTCGATTTGCCTTATCGTGCCACTCACTTCGTGCATGACCGTCTCTTGGTCAGTCACTGTGTGCCCATAGACGACGGCCTCGCAGTAGTTTTGGCTTCTATAGAGGGTAAGTGCCAGCCCCGCAATGAGCAGCGCACAGGCTGCGATGCCCGCCGCCCGACGCATAAGTACATGCAACTGAGTACGTTTTCTGACCCCTGACGATATGTTTTTTTGCGTCAACGGCTCATGGAGTGCGCCCAAACCAAGGACCAATTGCCGTATCGAGGCCATGTCACCATCGACATTGTCATGCTTCATGAAGTAGCTCTCCAGCTTCCGTTCCTCGTCGAGCGTGGTCTCGCCGTCCATATACCGCCCTATGAGGGTGTTGAGCTCTTGTTTGTTCATCATTTTTCTTCCTCCTTCATTTTTTCTGTAATCAACCGCCGGAGCGTCTTTCTTCCACGGCTTAGGTTCTGCCTCACTGCCGCTTCCTCTTTGTTAAGCAAGTCGGCTATCTCGCCCACACCCATCCCGTCGATATGTCTCAGACGCAAGATGGCTTGCTGCAGTGGCGGCAGCTTGGCAAGCAAGGTGAGGGTCATGTCGGCCATCGGGTTGTCAGAAGGCTGCTCTACCATGTCGTGCCCCGCCATTCCCACAGTAGGTCGTTGTCTTCTGAGACGCATCAGGCACTCGTTGCGCACCATCGTCAAAGCCAACCCGTCCATCGGGACACGCAGCTCGTCAAGCAGTTGCCAGAGCCGAAGCAGCACGTCCTGGGCAATATCCTCGCCCAAGGCTGGGTCGCCCATATAGCGTAAGGCGGCCTTCCGCAGTATGGGTGTGAGCCGTGCAGCGTCTGATTGGTATTCCTCGACGGTCATTTTTTCTTGCTTCTATTGTAAATATGCGAATGTGGGGCTATTGTGACATGCAGAAAGCGCATTTAACTTCTATTATCATTTTGACAGTCAGAGGACAGATGGCTGAAGCTGTGTAGGAACATCGCGATGAAAAAAAAGAAAGCCCGAAAGCATTTCTGGTAAAAATGCCTTCGGACTTTTTGATGTTAGATGTAAAAAAGGTTGGCCAATTACAGCCCCATCTTCTTGCGAATGTCAGCAGGGATGGCGTTTTTGTTGACCATATAGTCCATGGTGTTGGCGGCAATGAAGGTCTTGGTCATATACCAAGTGCCCTTGTACTTGCCGGTCTCACCCCAAGAATTTTTCACCATATAGTACTCCTTACCGTTCTGATCTTTGGCAATGCCATAGATAAGCATACCATGGTCGTCGGTCAGCTCCCAGTTGTTGAAACGTTCCTGACGCATTTCCTGAGTGGCTTCCACCTCAGGAACCTTGCAGCCAAGAGAGTCTATGATATTCTTTTTCTTTGCCTGCGAGAGACCTAACCAGCGGGCCATGTCGCTGCCCTGAAGACTTTGCATCTTCTTTGCATCGACCATGTAGGCCAGTCCGTCGCGTGTGAAGCCTGGTTCGCTCACATCACCGCCCCAAGCAACAGTATATCCGTTCATGACGGCATTGTCAATGATGCGCATCATCTCGTCCAT
>DLLX01000042.1 GCA_002479145.1 Prevotella sp. UBA7551
TCCGATAGGCTACATCTCCAATACGCAGGAACTTCTCCCCGACAGTTGGGAGACATGGTGGAAGTCCCCTGACACGAAGCTTGTGCACTTCATCGGCAAGGACAACATAGTCTTCCATTGCATAGTCTTCCCGTCCATGCTCAAGGCCTACGGAGACGGGTACATCCTCCCGGAGAACGTGCCGGCCAACGAGTTCCTCAACCTTGAGGGAGACAAGATCTCCACGTCCCGCAACTGGGCCGTGTGGGCTCACGAGTATCTCAAGGACTTCCCCGGCAAGCAGGATGTCTTGCGCTATGTGCTGACGGCCAACGCACCTGAGACCAAGGACAACAACTTCACCTGGCGCGACTTCCAGGAACGCAACAATTCGGAGCTTGTGGCCATCTACGGCAACTTTGTCAACCGCGCCCTGCAGCTCACCAAGAAGTATTGGGATGGCGTGGTGCCCGAGTGTGGCGACCTGCAGGAGGTGGACCAGCGTGCCATCGACGAGTTTAAGGACGTGAAGGAAAAGGTGGAGCAATACCTCGACAACTTCAAGTTCCGCGAGGCGCAGAAGGAGGCCATGAACCTGGCGCGCATCGGCAACAAGTACATCACCGAGTGTGAGCCGTGGAAGGTGTGGAAGACTGACCCCAAGCGTGTGGAGACCATTCTCTACATCTCATTGCAGTTGGTGGCCAACCTCGCCATCGCCTTTGAGCCGTTCTTGCCGTTCTCAAGCAAGAGCTTGCGCGAGATGATCGGCATGGATGCCTTCGACTGGGCGCAGCTGGGCCGCACCGACCTGCTCAAGCCGGGCCATCAGTTGGCAGAACCTCACCTGCTCTTCCAGAAGATAGAGGACGAGGAGATACAGAAGCAGCTTGACAAGCTGGCTGCCACCAAGGAGGCCAACGAGAAGGCGCAGGCCGCCAAGGACTACAAGGCCGCTCCGGTGAAGCCCAACGTGCCGTTTGACGAGTGGGAGAAACTCGACATCCGCGTGGGCCACATCAAGGATTGCCAGAAGGTCAAGAAGTCGAACAAGCTCCTGCAGTTCACCATCGACGACGGCAGCGGACAGGACCGCACCATCCTCTCGGGTATCGCCAAGTATTACGAGCCTGCCGACCTCGTAGGAAAGGATGTGCTCTTCGTGGCCAACTTCGCTCCGCGCAAGATGATGGGCATCGAGAGCCAGGGCATGATTCTCTCGGCCGTCAACTTCGACGGGTCGCTCAATGTCACCACCACGCTCGGCCAGGTGAAGCCGGGAAGCCAGGTGGGATGACGCGCTCACAGGCATCGGCGAAGCGCCGATGCTGACACAACGACAAAAGCCTCGCTGACAGGAAACAACACTTCCTGACAGCGAGGCTTTATCAATGGACGCCCGCAACGGCAAAAGACTGACAGCCCTCATCATCGGGGGCAATCAGCATGAGCGCCGTAGCGCATGTGTTTTAAGGATATGCTTTGGGAAAACGCGATAGAGAAATGCTCTTCGCTGTGTCGACACTTGGATTCGAACCAAGGACCCCCACCATGTCAAGGTGATACTCTAACCAACTGAGCTATGCCGACGCTATTTTGCCCAACTCTTTCACCCAAATCACGGGGCAATAGAACTGCTCAAAAGCGGTTGCAAAGATACAGTTTTTAATCTGAACAGCCAAATGAACGATGTTACAATTAACCTACATTAACGGATTAAAAGTTCAATGGCAACATGATGAAAGTGGGAAAGACTGCCGGAAGATGCCCCATAGCGAAGCTTAGGAATGCCACCAAAAGCATCGTCCAGATGGTAACACTAACCAATCCTCATACTGAAATCGACAAAAGAAACGATAAGCGTTTCATCTTCCCAACGAAATCTAATGACCAATTGGGGTTTAAGGGCAGCCGTTATTGTACATCCAACAAAAAAAACGTAACTTTGCAGCCCTAAAAACAAAGCTATGGGAAAAGGTAAATTGGCCAAATTTGCAGAGATGGAGACGTTCAAAAACGTGTTTCAATATCCATATTCAGTGATCGACAACGTGCCTTTTGAGATGAAAGGACACTGGCGCAAGGAGTATTTTGGCAACGACAACCCCATCGTTCTCGAGTTGGGATGCGGCAAAGGAGAGTATGCAGTGGGACTGGCGCGCATGTTTCCCAACGTCAACTTCATCGGCGTGGACATCAAAGGAGCACGGATGTGGACGGGAGCGAAGATGGCTTTGGAGGAGAATTTACCCAATGTGGCCTTTCTGCGCACCAACATCGAAATTATAGACCGCTTCTTCGGGCCGGACGAAGTGCAGGAAATATGGCTCACCTTCAGCGACCCACAAATGAAAAACGCACGCAAAAGGCTCACCTCAACCTACTTTATGGAGCGCTACCGACGCTTTTTGACTGACCGGGGAGTGGTGCATCTGAAGACCGACTCTAACTTCCTCTTCACCTATACCTCCTGCATGGTGGAGCGAAACGGTCTGCCAGTATTGATTAAAACGGAGGATTTATACCACACCGAAGGGCTGGACGCAGCCACAAAGGAGATACTCGGCATCCATACCTACTATGAAAACCAGTGGATAGAGCGTGGTTTGAACATCCGTTACCTCAAGTTTCTCCTTCCCCAAGAGGGCAAACTGATAGAGCCTGAAGTGGAGATTCCCCTCGATGAGTACCGCTCCTACCATCGCACAAAGCGGTCTCCGAAGCTCACCGGAAAATGATGGGCTTGCCATGCGGCAGAAATTGCCACGCAACGAAGGCAAAGAGTCGGTTGGAATGCTCCCTGGTTGATGGATAAAGGCAAAGGGGAAAAGGCTCGCGCACAACTATATCAGCACACTGAAAAGGGACTTCTGTGGTGAGAGTATTGCGGGTTACCAACTCCAAAGCAGCGGCATGACCGTCTGTTCTCTTAAAAGCCGCTAACCGCCTTACACTTTACGGCAAGCCTCCGGAAACCAACATCCGAACAAGAAGAGAGCCTTTACTCTCGCAATGATATTCAAACAGAAAAATGAAAGACCATAGAGACGCATTGGACTACGGCGAGATGCGGGTTTCAAAGTTGTTTTACAAGCTCTTCTTCCCCACCCTATTGGGGCTTTTGTCGTCGGTTTTGCTCAACCTTGCCGACGGCATCTTCGTCGGAAAGGGGGTAAGCAGCGACGCCTTGGCGGCCGTCAATATCGCCGCCCCGATGTTTTTGGTCTCCACAGGCATCTCCCTGATGCTCGGAAGTGGCGTGAGTATCGTCGCAGCAGTGCACCTCAGCAAAGGGAAAACTAAGGCAGCCAGCATCAATGTGACGCAAGCTTTCACGGTGGGGCTACTGCTAATGACGGCCATCTTGGTCGTTGTGAATGCCTTTCCGCATGCGGTCTCCGCACTGTTTGGCGGCAGCGAGACGCTGTACCCGCTCGTTCACGACTACTTGCTGTGGGTAAGCCCTTGCCTTTGCTTCATGACCGTGAACATCGTGGGCATGTTCGTCATCCGTTTGGACGGTGCTCCAGGCTACTCCATGGCCATCAACATCGTGTCAGCCACCACCAACATCGTCCTCGACTGGCTGTTTATCTTCCCGCTGGGGATGGGAATCAAGGGGGCTGCGATAGCCACTTCCCTTGCCGTAGTGCCTGGAATGCTGCTCGTTGTGCGCTATTTCTGCGGCCACAGCAGGCAGATCAAGCTCTACAAACCGAAGTTCTCTGCCACTGCTTTGCACCTTACGGCCCGCAACTGCGGCTATATGATTCGGCTGGGCATGCCCACCTTCATCGCCGAGACGGCCATCTGCTGCATGATTATCACGGGAAACTATATGTTTATGTCGCGCCTTCACGAGGACGGAGTAGCTGCATTTAGTGTGGCCTGCTACCTTTTCCCGATGGTTTTCATGTTCGGCAACGCCATCTCACAGGCTGCCATGCCCATCGAAAGCTACAATTATGGACAGGGAAAGCGCGACAGAATCCGCAAGACACTGCGTCTATCCATAGGCCTGGCAGTGGGTCTGGGACTGGCAATGATGGTGACGGGCTATCTCCTTGCGCCGCAAATCGTAGATCTTTTCATCC
The DNA here is from genome assembly GCA_002479145.1 of Prevotella sp. UBA7551. Classification (GTDB taxonomy): domain Bacteria; phylum Bacteroidota; class Bacteroidia; order Bacteroidales; family Bacteroidaceae; genus Prevotella. The sequence goes on from DLLX01000042.1 coordinate 4,074, forward strand.
ACTCCACATCACCTGCCAACGCCATCGGACGGGTGGGGATGCCTCTATTCCTGACAGCCAGCCTACCTTTCACGGTCAATATCGTACTCATCGGCTACTTGCAAAGCCTCGAACGCTACAAGGCGGCTACGTTCTTCATGCTGCTGCGAGGCTATTTACTTATCATCCCCTGCTTCATTTTTCTGCCCGAAGCACTCGGCATCAAAGGGCTATGGCTGGCAGAAACACTCGCAGAAACACTCACCCTCATCGGTCTGATTGCTTTTTTATGCGTCAAAAAAGCGTAGTCCATCGGCTCTTCTCAAGTGAACAAGAACTCGATTTCCCCTAAAACTTCTTCTGAAATCGTCCTATACATAAACAAAGCCAGTTTCAAGTATCAGACTCACGCAATGTGCTGATGCTTGAAACTGGCTGCAAACACCCCAGCTGACCTACCCGTCAGCAGGGCATCTTAATACTCTTCGCCATCATCTGACACCCCTTCCCGAGCCATTTTCTCCAGCTCTTCGGGGCTTTCTTCGTAGGTAGTGCGATAGCTTTCCTCCGTGAGCTTGTCCTCATCGAAGTAGTCTCCTTCTTCCTCTTCTTCGTCAAAGGACTTCGTTTCAGCTCCTTCTTCCCCTTCGTTTAAGGCATTCTGTGGTTCATCGTCTTCCTGTTGTTCAGTTGGCTCATCGTTGTCAAAGTGCATCCGCACACGCTCAACCGCCGGTTTTGCCTTGGCAAAGATGGCTTCCGTCCATCCTCCCTTGGGCACTTCCAGCACCTCAAACCCGTCTTCTACCTTCTTTTGGTACATTCCTCCAGGTCGCTTGAGGCGCGATGCGGGCAGTGTGGTCGTGGAAATGTCGAACCCACTCTCGATGATGTCTTGTATAGCCTGTGGCAAACTCTCCCAGCCACCACCGAAATTGCCCGCCAAAATGTCAATCAGCTTGGCTGCGGAGATGTGGTGGATATTCTCGTAAGTAAGGTCGGTAATGCGGACAATAGGCTTCTTTTTGATGACCCACTTCGTTTGTGTGTTCTCATCCATGCGTACAGAAAACAGCTTGAAGCCTCGTTTTTCATAGTTCTTCACCACCTCGGGAGTATCAGTGGCCAGCTCTTCGATATCGAATGCACTGCGAAGTACGCTCAGATAATGGCTGCGGTTTTCCTTCAAGTCGGCGTCACGCGCTGCCATTTGCCACAGACGGGCGACATCTCCCTCTTGCAAATCCCACGCGTTACTTTTCGTTAAAGTCTTCAAACTCAACTTTTTACTTGATTTCATTCAGTTTCCTCTGTTTTGTTTTAATCCCTATTACTATTCGGTTTTATCCGTATTGCGCTGCAAAAGTAGCACTAAATGCCAAAACCCCAAACATTTCATGATGAAAAAATCAAATCGACTGCATTTATTTTGGAGACTGAACAAGAGTTTGTAACTTTGCAAGTATGGAACCATTAGCCGAGCGTATGCGCCCACGCACACTTGATGAGTACGTCGGGCAGAAGCAGATTGTGGGAAAAGGGGCTGTACTGCGGTCTATGATTGACAGCGGACACATCTCCTCCTTCATTCTCTGGGGGCCTCCCGGAGTGGGCAAGACGACGCTGGCACAAATCATTGCCAACAAACTGGCAACACCATTCTACACGCTTTCCGCCGTGACGAGCGGCGTCAAGGAGGTGCGCGAGGTCATAGAGAAGGCGCGTCAGAACCGCTTTTTCACGGCAGCCTCGCCCATACTCTTCATCGACGAGATTCATCGCTTCTCCAAATCGCAGCAAGACTCGCTGCTCGGAGCGGTGGAGAAGGGTGTCGTGACGCTCATTGGCGCGACGACGGAGAACCCCTCCTTCGAGGTCATCCGCCCGCTGCTGTCGCGCTGTCAACTCTATGTGCTCAAGCCCTTGGAGCGCGACGACCTGCTCGAGTTGCTCCATCGAGCCATCAATGAGGACGAGGAGCTGCGCAAACGCCACATCATACTGAAGGAGACCGATGCCATGTTGCGCTATAGTGGAGGCGACGCACGCAAGCTGCTCAACATCTTGGAGCTGGTCGTGGAGTCGGAAGGCAGCTGCGACACCGTCACCATCACCGACGAGATGGTGGCCAACCGACTGCAACAGAATCCCCTGGCCTACGACAAGGGGGGCGACATGCACTACGACATCATCTCTGCTTTCATCAAGAGCATACGCGGCAGCGACCCCGACGCGGCCCTTTACTGGCTGGCAAGGATGATAGAAGGCGGCGAAGACCCCAAGTTTATCGCACGGCGGCTCGTCATCAGCGCGGCGGAAGACGTGGGACTGGCCAACCCTAATGCCCTCCTGCTGGCCAATTCGGCCTTCGACGCGGTCAATAAGATAGGTTGGCCCGAGGGCAGGATACCCCTTGCCGAGGCCACGGTCTACCTGGCCACATCGCCCAAGAGCAACTCCGCCTACCTCGCCGTAGACAAAGCACTGGCCTGCGTGCGCAAGACGGGCAACCAACCCGTGCCGCTACACCTGCGCAATGCGCCCACCCAGCTTATGAAGTCGCTGGGTTACCACGATGGCTACAAATATTCACACGACTTTCCCAACCATTTCGTAGAGCAACAATACCTGCCCGACCGCCTGAAGGACGAGCGGTTCTGGCTTGCACAACACTCCCCCAATGAGGAGAAGCAATACCAATGGATGCTGAAATGTTGGGGAGAGCGGTTCAAGGATCAGGAAAATCAACCAAAACAATAGAACAAAAGAACATGAAAATCGTAGTACTCGACGGCTATGCAGCCAACCCCGGCGACCTGTCTTGGGAGGGGCTGAAGCAACTGGGAGACCTTACCGTCTATGACCGCACGCCCAAGGAGCTGGTCGTGGAGCGCGCACAGGATGCCGAGGCCGTGCTGGTGAACAAAGTAAGTCTCACCCGCGACCTCATCCTGCAGCTCCCGAAACTGAAGTACATCGGCGAGCTGGCCACCGGCTACAACAACATCGACCTCGCCACCGCACGTGAGCGGGGCATCATCGTGACCAACATCCCGGCTTACAGCACCGAGAGTGTGGCGCAACACGTGCTCGCCTTGCTGCTCAACGTGACCAACCACGTCGATGAGTTCGCCCGCAAGAACCGCAACGGACGCTGGAGCGCAAGCCCCGACTTCTGCTACTGGGACGAACCGCTGTGCGAACTGTCGGGCAAGACGATGGGCATCGTCGGCCTGGGGCACATCGGAAAGCGGGTGGCCCAGCTGGCCCAATGCCTGGGCATGAGCGTCATCGCCGTGTCGAGCAAGCCCGCCGACCAGCTGCCCGACGGCATCCGCAAGGTGACCATGGGTGAGCTGCTCGCCAAGAGCGACACCATCAGCCTCCATTGCCCGCTCGTCACGGAGGGTGAGCGTGCCACATATCACCTCATCAACGCCCAGACCCTCCGCATGATGAATCCCGAAGCCATACTGATCAACACCGGACGCGGCCCCCTTGTCGATGAGGAAGCCGTGGCTGAAGCCCTCCACGAGCAACGGTTGGCGGCCTACTGCGCCGACGTCACGGCCGAAGAGCCGCCCCATATCTCCAACCCACTGTTGCGAGAGCCGCATGCGTACCTCACGCCTCATGTGGCTTGGGCCACCATTGAAGCCCGCCAAAGACTGATGGATATCTGTGTGGCCAATGTAAAAGCACTCATCGAAGGACAACCCATCAATGTCGTCAGCTAACCTTCCAGCCACCGATCCGGCATTTCTCCACGCCGTACAACAGGTCGTGGAGGTGCTGGGCACGCTGGCATTCGCCGTTTCGGGCATACGCCATGCCGCCGCAAAGCACCTCGACTGGTTCGGCGGGTATGTCTGTGGGTTTGCCGTGGCTGTGGGAGGAGGTACTATCCGCGACGTGATGCTGGGCGCGACACCATTCTGGATGACCTCACCCATCTACGTCATCTGCACCTTTGGCGCGCTGGCCTTCGTGGTCTGCTTCGGAAAGCATATACGATGGATAGACAATGCATGGTTTCTCTTCGACACATTGGGGCTCGCGCTCTTCGTGATTGCCGGCATACAGAAGACCGTAGCATTAGGACACCCCTACTGGGTCGCCATCATCATGGGGGCAATCACGGGGGCTGCGGGCGGCGTGATACGCGACGTGCTGCTCAACAACGTGCCCGTCATCTTTCATAAGGAAATCTATGCCACGGCGTGCGTGGCTGGCGGACTGCTCTACTGGCTGCTTATCCGGCTCGGCATGGGCATTCCCTTAACGGCCATTGCCTCCTTCTTCTGCGTCTGCATCATCCGCCTGCTTGCCGTCCGCTACCATATCAGCTTGCCATCTCTTGGGCAGAAAAGGTGACACTTATACTATTATCTTTGCAAAAATAGTCGCAAGTTGTGTAATTTTCCCACGATTCCTGTTGTTTTTGAGAAAAAAGTCGTAACTTTGTATTCAGCCTGTTTAACGACATGGAACAGCCAACGTTACAAATGGCTTAGTAAAAACTTAAAGGGACAACAGTTACTATGGCAAAAAACGAACTGAGATGGGCGGAAAATTACGCAATGCTAAAAGCCTACATTGACGAACACCGGCAGTTGCCGGACAAAAAGAAAGTAGAGCACCGTGCGCTACTCAACTGGTGGAAGTATAACCGGAAGCTGATCAGACTGGGAAAACTGGACGAAAGGCGAGCCGATATGCTGATTACACTGGGTAACACGAGAGTCAAACACTTGTAACAATAGAACGCAGGCTCTTCTTCTATGACGCCTCTGATGCTCCATCGTAATGAGGCAAGACCAGCAAGAAAAACTAAACTTACCCACAAAACGCAGGGGGTGTGCCAAAAACGCTTGGCCACCCCCTTGCCGCTTTCATCAAAAATCACAACTTTTATTTCTCAGGTTTTCCCCTACCGAGCACCTTCTTCATCTCTTCTATCTGCCGGAGCACACCATTGAGACGGCGGTGGGACTGCACTACAAACCAGATGCCACATCCCAGTCCGATCAGACCGCCAATAGCGCCACCCCACAGCATCGGGTTGACCAGATGATCGGCTGCGCCCTCTACGCTATAGTGGAAGAAACCCACCAACCACACTGCGAGAAATGGGATGGAAAACTTCAGCCAATTGTTGCCGAAGCGCTTGTAGCCGACGATTCGCTCAGCAACGGAGAGGAGGCTGCCTGTCAGCAAGTCCTCACCCGTAAGGCGGCGAACAGACCAGAACGAGAGGGCAACGGCCAGAATCAGATAAGCCACAGTCACCCCAACAAACCACACCGGCAGTCCCCAGAGATTGCGCATGAAGTACATAACCGGCAGGACGAGCAAGAAAAGCAGCAGACTCACAAACGCTGATTTGCGCTCCTTGTTCAACTCATTTTTCATAGCGCGGCGCATCAGCCGCTCGTTCACTATCTTCTGCTCACTCAAGAGCGAACGCAACTCGTCCATGTCCTGGCGCATCTGTGCCAGATTGTCGTTATAAACTTGGTTATTATCCATCTTGATTTTCCTTTCTTAATTATAGATGTGTCTCCAAAAACATCCTGCCATCCATCGCACCACACCAGCCTTCCGAGCTCTATCCATGGAGGAAACAGCCTTGCGGGCGATAGGCTACTGATTCCGAGAGACGGTGAAACTAATCGGTCATTTTCTTCAACTGCTCACGAATGCGCACCAGCCGCACTGATACGTTCTTGGCACTGATGCCGAGTATCTGGCCAATCTCCTCGTAGCTGAGGTCCTCAAGCCACAGAAGCACGATGGCTCTGTCGAAGGGTTGCAAGCGGACTATGCGGCTATGCAACTGGCCTGCACGCTGTGCCCGCCCCTCCTGGGGGTCAAACAGGTTGACATCCATCGTCAGGGGCACAGTGTTGCGGCTTCGCTTGCTGCGGTCGAGCGATATGCAAGTGTTCAGTGCCACGCGGTATATCCATCCCCGCAAGGCCTCATCATCGCCTTGAAACTTCTGTAAGCCACGCCAAACGTTGATGAGCGTCTCCTGAAATAGGTCGGCCACCTCGGCCTCATCTTTGGAGAACATATAGCACACGGTGTATATCGTGGACTTATGTGAGCGCACGAGGCGTTCAAAGCTGTCTTTCTTGTTTTCCATTGTTCTGTCTTGTTGTTAAACGCTTTCACTATATAAACGCATGAATGGGGAGAAAAACTACACGGATAAAGCAACTTTTTTCAGAAAATTGTTTGCCTTAACCCAATTCGGTCATTACATTTGGGTTTTAAGTTGCGCCAATTCTTCCCCCTCAAACGATAAATATCACAACTAACTGTATTTCAGACGGTTACAAAGTTCCATTCGAAGGCGTTGCAATAGGGTTCATATTGCGTTGTAATATCGGCTCTATTAGGACG
>DLLX01000023.1:0-1000 GCA_002479145.1 Prevotella sp. UBA7551
TAAATGAGCCAGTAAATGAGCGACAGCAAACCATTTTGTCTATCATGAAGCAAAATCCATCTATAATAAGAGAAGATTTGGCAAACAAACTGGGTATTTCGCTTGCAACGTTAAAAAGAGAACTTACTTCTTTAAAGAAGGAAGGCTACATTAAACGTAGCGGAAGTGACAAAAATGGGCAATGGATTGTTGTTTCAAAATAATAGCAGATGAAGAATATGAAGGTTTCTTAATAGAAAATAAAAGTAAAATTGCAGGTAGCTGTTCTCATTGGACACTTCAAGGCGAGGAAAACCTGTCTGACCTGATACACCATTCTGATCGTGGCATCCAGTATTGTTGTGACCAATATGTGACATTGTTGCAGATGCACAATATTACCATCAGCATGACGGAAGACTACAAGCCAACCGATAATGCCATAGCGGAAAGGGTCAATGGAACAATAAGAACGGAGCTTATTTACCGCAANNAAAATTGCAGGTAGCTGTTCTAAATTGGCTTGAAGAACGCTTCCTGCTATTTTATTTGGAAATTATCTGCCACGTCGCACCCGATACTTCGCAGGGCGCATCATCGCAGACGACACGGCAATGCACCTACGCCACCAATGTTCATCATCTTCATTTTTGTCTCGTCCCCAACCTGTTCCAGGCGAACTGCCACCACCACACGACTCAGCATAGGCCGTTGCCTCACGGATATAGCCAAGCGAAAGAAGCATGGCACAGTTGATGATTTGGTTGCAGTTTCGAGTCAAGTCAGAATAGCCAGACTCATTTACGATGTCCTGCTGACGGTCGGTGAGCGTTGGCACAAGAGGTTTCAAAGAAGAGACGAGCATGTTGTTGAAGGTGGCAAGCATGTTCCTTTGGAGTTGAATTGAGTGCAAGTCCCGATCTTCACCAAGGACCTCTTTCATTCTACTGTGCTCGTATTTCATTTCAGCAAGCCTCTGTTTAGCTTCTGTAATCGTAGCGTTGGCATCGTCAAGCATTTT
>DLLX01000023.1:1033-22499 GCA_002479145.1 Prevotella sp. UBA7551
TTTTTCGTCTATACCATCCAACTTCTTGCGCAGTTTGGACATCTGGGCAGCCAAGTCAGCATTATCAACACCGTCCTGCCCGAACTGTCGGGCTATGAGATCTATCTGCTCTTGCACCTCATCCTTACGAGTATGCAAGTTGGCAATCATGGTGGAGATGCCTTTCAGTTTTATCTCAGCCCGATGTATCTGCTTCAGCAAATCTTCTTTGGTTGTTTGCAAACGTGTAACCTCAGATATTAACTCATGCCTGTATTCCGAAATGGAACGATGGCGAGCCTTTGTGGTGGCAATGTCGTTGCCACGCTCCAATCCCCATTTCTGGCTGACTTCCTTTTCCAGGTCATCATGGAGTTTGCGGAAGATGGTCGCCATTTGGTATTTGTCTTTTCCGAACACCGCACGCCACGATATTCTGCCACGCTCATTGTCCATCGGAATCACAGAGCAATGGATATGTGGATTTGTCTCGTCAAGGTGAACGTAGAAACCAACAATATTGTCTTCGCCAAAACGCTTCGACACAAAAGCATAAACATCCTTTGCCCAATCCTCTATATCCTTTGTCCTGTAAAGATGAGAGTTGTCCGCTCCTTTTTCAAGACTAACTTCCTGACTACCGAATGCCAAATTGAGCATCTGTTCACGGCTGCCACCAAAGACAAACTGGGCAAGAGTATTCTGTCTGCGTCTGACATTAGGGCGATTGTTCGGGTCTTTTATACCTCTTGAAGCTAGACACTCAGTCATCTTTTGTGCTATTGACTTTGATGTGTCGATAGGCTGTATAATTCCACCTTTAGCCACTTCAAAATTAAGATGTTTTCTTGTCGGGTCATAATTTGAAAGACTGTCAGAAGCCTTCATGTCCCACATTTTATCATTCCAATTGCGCTGCTGCTCGTTGCTTTCCGCTTGTGTGATACCACTACTATTGGCGTGTATATCCATCACTTGTTTTCTTTCTGCCATATCTATTTCATGCTAAATTCTAACCGAGCTTGCTCCCCGAAGGAACCTCTATGAGGGGTAGCCTAAAGCGTAAACGAAAGTTAACGCATATTAGGCTATGCGATTTATAAATCGTTTGTCCGCCTAACTGTTTTTTCTACAGAAAGAGCAAGCTCTTTTCTTTATTCATTTGTTGTTATGCCATGTTGTTTGCACATCCAAAAGAACGTGCCGATATTGACCTGTTGATAGTTCCTCCGAAGGAGGTCGGTGAACATTTTGTCTGTCTTGGCAACATTATATTTTGCATTTTGCTGACTGCATATATGAAAGAGAGTCCTGCCATTCTCGCCAAGGGTTACCAAGGCACACCCCACCTTCAACCAGTCATCATATGAGGTGGTGATGTCTATGCCGCGCTCATTTATTTTACGGCAACAAGCATCAACCTCAGCCAAGGTATTTTCACCTTTATATATAAGGTAGGGATGAAAAGAATGATATTTCGGCTTCTCCACATACACACCCTTATACAATGTGGCATCTTCACTTATAATAGGATGCTCGTCATACGACAAGCAACGCAGTCGGGTGATGTCAGAGCAAGCTTGGTCAATCACAATCCCCATCTTACTGAAATCCATCTGAAGTTGACGGAATTGCAACAAGTGCTTTTGTGGATAACGCAACGGAATGATGACAAACAGTCCCTTGCCACTTACGCTTAATGCGCAATAGGCTATTTGTGGAAGCACCGACAAGTCTTGTTTCAACCTCTCCCAATCCTTGATTTCAGGATTGTCCTTCGCATCTATATCCACACATATCAGCCCAGAATGTTGAGATAAGTTGTTCTTTGCTCTTGTTGGGGAAAACACGCCACTTATCGTTGCCTGTGGAAGAGTGCGTTTTATAACATTGCGCTCATCCTTGTTGGCTATTTCCCTCAATTTCATTATTTCGCCTTTGTATTCCTTACAGAAAAGGAAATCTCCTAAAGACGTTGTTGTGCCAATATTGTCTGTTACACCATTATAAACGGATATTTGATTTTGAAAAATGCTCATCTTCTTTCTTGGTTTACTGGTTGCGGTTGCGCTACATGATTACGCTCTCATTATCAGATTGTTGAGACATACCGCAAGCGCAACTCCGCAACTCGGAGTCTTGGTTTATTATTTTGCTTACATATTGACGTGACACACCTATGGCATCAGCCAACTTCTGAATATTGAGTTTCTGCCGTTCCGTACGCTTGACCAATTCCGCTATCAGTTGTGCTTTTGTCAGTTCGTTTGATGAGTAGCCCTTCATCTGTTGCAACATCCTATAACCACAGTCCTCAAAGTAACGCATACACTCTATGCTGTACCGCATTTCTTCTTCTGAGATTATTGTTGATGTCGGCAATGCAAAATATTGCCCTGCGCCAGCATTTTCTCCACAGGAAAGAATGTGAGTAATGGCACACCATTTCTCAACTTGTATTCTGATTTTGGAAAGGACGGATGCCATCCACGGATCGGCATCTCTTTCCTTTTTTCCTGTCTCTTTATTGAACTCAGTTAGGAGAACTTTTGCTTCAGGACTTAACATCAGCTTCATGTCTCCAATAGCACTTTATTTATCAGTCATTTCATACCAGGCGGTTTTGTACATCTCATCAAGCACATTGTCCTTGTACTCCTTTTCTGGAAGAACTTGTGGATAAACATACAGCCAACGCTGCACAAAGCCTTCGTCTGCCCATGATGGCTTGAATGCATTGGCAATGGCACGAGGTTGTATGCCACCCAATATGCACAGAAAGGGATTGGAAATCCATTGAGGCTCCTGTGTCTTTCGGTCAACAGGGAATGGTGTTCCGTCGTAGATGGAAAGGTAGTTGCTGATTTCGCCACTTGAATTATAACGGTTCATGTCATCAAGAAAGCCTTTAATCTCGTCACGATACAGCAACAATCCTGTCTTTGTATTGTCCTTGTCGGCAAGGACTTGATACAATCCTTCTGGAGTAACGTCCGAAACAATCATCCGGTCTCTGACAGGTTCTTCGCCGCCATTTCTCTTGTATTCACGATACTCCTCCTTGAATTTCTTGATGCGCAACTCTTCTTGTTTGAAGATTGGCTCCAACAAGGCTTTTATTGGAGCACTCTTGTTTGAACCGCTTGGAGCGACCACACAGAGCCAATGATTGGGATTGTTGTTATATTTTCCATCGAAAAGCTCTATATGTTTGCCGCATATTGTGCTTACGATGGCATATATGGCTGCCGTTATAAAATCACGGGAGCACTCGAAAACCTCCGCATAATGATTGATAATCCCCTGCACCTCCAAACGCAATCCCCAAATGGGAATCTCCTGCGGTGGCGCTTCAAGGGAATGTGAGGTTATGTTTATCATAACGGCAGCTGCTTTGAAGGGTTAAACACAGCATCTATGTCCGATTTGCGGTAAAGGGCTTTTCGTCCCACCTTTATCGGAGCAGGCCACACACCGTTCTTCACATTACGCCAAAGTGTAGTCTTTGAAACATGATATTTTATGGCGACCTCGTCGGCAGTCATATACTCATCTTCGCCATTGGCATTTCTGCTATTGTCCTCCTTCCATTCAAGGAAAAGTTCCTTCAGGTCGGCGATGTTCAAAACAACCTGTATTTGTGCGTTGTTTGAAAGCTCTTTGATATCCATTGTATTCTGAATTTTTATTGTTATACATCTTGTAAATTTCACTTGAGTTCTCGAGAATTCACAAGCAAAATTATTATGCACAATAGCGAAAGGAAGAAAAAACGTATGAATAACAACTGATTTAAGGGGCAAATAGTGGAATTGGTTCTAACGAGAAGGCAAAATAGAACCAAAGAATAAGGGCATACCAGTGGTCAAACGTGACTCTTGGTATGCCCTTGGCTTATGTCGAATTTTATGTTCTACGAGATTAAATCTCGCTTATTGTTTGCTTTAATATGTCATCATCTATCTGGCGATAGCGGTTAAAAGCACGGCTGCCTTCAACATGTCCGCTCATCTTGCCAACAATATTTGGGTAACGAACAGCCTTGTAGGCAGCACCTACGAAAGTCCTGCGTGCCATATGCGAGCTGGCAACATCACAGATACGTTTCATTTCTGTTTCTCCTGTAGTTGAATTGCGTACAGGAACTATTCTTGTTATGCCACATATCAGGAGTATCGCCTTTATCGCATCGTTGTATTTCTGTGGACTGATAAACGGAAACAGCCTACCATCTTTATCCACTCCATTATATTTATCCACCAACTTCAGCGCACATGGATTTAGTGGAATACGTGGTTTTACTGGTGCATCTTCATCAGACGTCTTGCTTGGCACATACTCCAATATGCCGTCTGTGATATTCTTTGAAGTCAGTGTGCATAAATCTCCCACACGACAACCAACCAGACATTGAAACACAAATATGCCTCTCTGCACCTCCAATGTCTTCAATGGTATTTTCGAGCCGAGTTTTCTGTAATCTAATGATATTATTCGGTATTTAGCGGAATAGTGCAATTGTGTATTTAATTGATAATCAACTATTTTAAGATTTCATAAAATTTCATTAGTTATTATTAAAATGTGCCTATCAGGCGCACACAGAGAAAATCCTAACTGCTTGAAAGTGGGCAGTTAGGATTTATGTTTTACTGTTTCCTTCGTGCAGGTTGCATTTTTGTGTCGCAGTCATAGCGTGCGAAGGTGGTACGCTGACGCCTGCAAAAAGCTGAAAGAAACAGTGACAAGGGGTGGAAATATGGAGAGCTTAACCTAATATCAGGGGCGATTTCGACCCTATGGCCCGACCCAGGTATAAAGGAAAAGTGCTCCTTCCCTTTTTCAAAGTTCTGCCTCTACGGCCTTCTCCACCTTTTTCAGGTCGTCTGTCGGCTCAAAACGGGCCACGACTTCGCCTTCCTTGTTGATGAGAAACTTGGTGAAGTTCCACTGTATGTCGTCCTTCTTCCGTGGCTCGGGGTTGCTCTCGTTATACAGTTTCTCCATCACAGCGGCCAGTTTTGGCTCGTATGAGCCGGTGAAAGGCTTTTCTTTTTTCAGCCATGTGTAGAGTGGCAACTCGCCCTTACCGTTGACGATGCTCTTCTTAAACTGTGGGAAGTCGGCGCCAAACTTGACCGTACAAAACTCCTTGATTTCGGCATCGGTGCCCGGAGCTTGATGGCCAAACTGGTTACAGGGTACATCCAGGATCTCCAATCCCTTGTCTTTCAGGCGATGATACATTGCCTCCAAGTCCTCATACTGTGGCGTGAAGCCGCAGCCTGTGGCTGTGTTGACGATGAGGAGAACCTTACCTTTATACGCATTGAGACTTACTTCGCCTCCGCTTTTGTCGCTAAGACTGAAATCATAAACTGTTTTCATACTCATTTATAGCTTTTTCTTGTAAATATTACAAGCGCAAAGTTACAATTAAATGTACAAGCCGCATCCATCTTACGGATTTTTTAATGTTTGTTATATTCTACTTGCTATAAGCAATGAAACAGCATTGTCCACCTCATTGGTCTTTTGGTCAAGGCTAAAAGCTGAGGGTATAGTTCAGACAGGAGTCGAATCTCGCATGGCTTCCCTCCTGCGACAGCTGGAGCTTTAAGCCAAAGCCATGAAACGGCCCGGCGTTCAACCCCACTGTTGACACCCGATAGTCTTGTTCATGCGCAATGCTCAGCAGGTCATACCTCACGAATGGCAGCAGCCAGGGCGTCAGCCGATACCCCACTTCAGCGCCAAAGGCCACGTCGTTGCTTTCCGACTGATAGACCATCTCGCCACTGGAGAGCCATTTGCCGTGGTCGTAGTTGTAGTCTATGGCGGCATAGTTGCACCATCTGTCTCCTTCCTCATCGCTGTCGAGAAACGCCCCGCGCCCTACGAAGCCCGCCACGCCCAGCCGCAGCGCATCGTTGGGATACCAATCCAGCCGGGCAGCACCCCCATGATTATGGTAATCCTCCACGTCGTGGTCGAGATGAACAAGGTACCCCAGCCAATACCCAATCTTTCCGATCCGTCCCGTCACCGCCACGGCCGTCTCATGCCATTTCAACGGAAGCACACGGCCTTCCGACAAGGGGTCGTACACGGTCAATCCCGTGCCGTAATAGGAGCTGATCAACCCCACAGGGATGTTCAAAATGCCTGCCAGCACACTGAATTTAGGCGAGAACTCTTTTCTCACATAAGCCCAGTTCACACTGTATTCGTCGGAGAAATGCCTGGGCCAGTCGCCGTTTTCCGTCAGATATTCAAACTCCTGCTCAGTGCTCAAGTGCCATCCCTTGCCCAAATGGATGTTCAAGTCGACCACCCCATGTGGGAAATCATAGGTGTTGCGCTCGTCTCCGAAGAAGTTATACCCATAGTTGGCTTCCGTGTAGAAGCTGCCGTCTATCCATCGATGGGCTACGGAATCGTTGTCTTGTGCAAATGTTGCTGTGGCCATGCTGAGCAACAGCGGGGTTAAAGCCATCACCAACGAGCACTTGCTTGCATATTGCCGTGTGCTGCCCCTATATAAAATAGGTATTAAACTGAAGACGTTTGTCATGAATATCTCTCCCTATACATCTTGATTACAAAATTAGTCAAAACACATGGGACACACAAAGGCATCTCTTGTTTTTTCAAGTCAACAACTGCTCATGGTTCAAGAGCCACTCAATGGCAGAAAACACATGAATCGTTTTATTTTCCATCACCACATCACGTGTCGTAGTCATGGCTATCAGCGTCAGCTTCTCACAACGCAAGGCTGTCGAGGCTTTGAGGAGAGAGCTTGTCTCACGGTTAAAGGTCTTGTCATTGTCGATGTCGTAGGCCACCTGTATCAGCTCTACGGCTTTGTCTTGATTGCATACTACGAAATCCACTTCTTTGGACCGCGGAGACGCTTTATAATAGTACACGTCCAAGAAGTCGTTGCTGCATCTTCGCAAAAGTTCTATGAACACAACGTTTTCCAAACGCCAACCGATATTTTCGGGCGCAAAAGAGTTGACACGGTTGTTCTGCAATCCACAGTCCACGATATAGGCTTTGGCATTTCTTATCCTTTCCTTGCTTTTGAACGAATGCTTCATTAGCAACTGAATGAGAAATGCCTGGCGCAAATAGTCCACGTACTTTTTGGCGGTGTAATCCGTTATCTTTAATATTTCGGCAAGGCTGTCATAGTTAATCTCTTGGCAAACATTATTAATTAGGTGGTTGGCTATTTTCCTCAACGCATCCGTATTACGTATTTTGAAACGTTGCTGTATGTCTTTGGAGATGATGGCTTCCATAAGACTCTGCACGTATCCGCGCTTGTTGCGTAAGTTCTGCATTTCCGGGAAACCGCCGTCTTTGATGTAGTCCATAAATGCTTTCTTCCGCTCTGCATCAGCTTTGGTGGTGATACCATTAGTGTCGATATGATGGAAAGCACAATATTCGCTGTAGGAGAATGGAAACAAGTGGATTTCATTGTAACGACCGGTCAGATAGGTGGCCAGCTCGCCACTGAGCAGTTTGGCATTGCTACCCGTCACTACAATGTGCAGGTTGGAACGCAAAAGGCGATTGACGAACAGATGCCAACCCTCCACATCTTGTATCTCATCAAAAAAGATATACCGTACATCGGTGCCATATAGCTGATAGATACAGGAGAGCACCACATTCAGGTCTTCCGTCTGCAGTCTTGCCAAACGGTCATCATCAAAGTTGGCATAGCCGTATCTTACGCCATGCTCCTTCAACACCTTATGGCAAAGCGTTGACTTGCCACTTCGCCGCACCCCAATCACGACTTGAGCAAGTGGACTATCCAACTCAAACAACCCCTCTTCGTTTCTCTTTACCCATTGCTCGGGGTGGTAGTTGCTCACGGTTTCTTTTTGTTCTGCCAATACTTGAAGTATTATCTTTTCTTCCATAAAAAGTTCTTAGCGTTTGATTTATCCTGGGACAAAGGTAAGGAAAGTATTGATACACAGCGAATTATCCAACATAAATTTTGCTAAAATGCACATTTTGAGCCGTTCTACCTCGCTAAAATGCAGATTTTTGGTCGTTCTACCTCGCTAAAATGCACATTTCGAGCCGATTTATCTCGTTAAAATGCAAGTTTTGCGCCGTTCTATCACGCTAAAATACAGGTTTCGAGGAGTGATCAACTAACTGGAAGCGGCATACTGAAAGCAAAAAGCCGCGGCTGCCATCCAAGCAGTCACGGCCTTTATTTATGTTATGCCGGCGCATAGCGCACGGTCAGCAAAGATTACCTCTGCTGGTTGTCATTCCACAAGTTAGAGAAGTTATCTTCCTCATCGTCCTGCTCATAGTCGTCATTCCAAGGCTTGATGCGCTGTTCGCCTCCAGAAGGTTCATTGTTAATACCTGGTTTACTACCTTTCAGCAAGGACTCTGCCTCTATCTTCTGCACTGTGATTTCAGGCTGAATATACTTTTTCATCATTTGATTCCTTTATTCAATTTAAAGTTATACTTATTGAAATCGTTTGTCAGTCGAACTGATTACTTCACAAACTTCTTGCCATTCTGGATGACAATGCCCTTGTAATCCTTTCCTACGCGCTGGCCAGCCAGGTTGTAGAGCGGAGCGTTGACATCGAGCTGACCGTTACCGATGGCCTTGATGTTGGTGGGATCACCGTTGATGATGAATGCCTTGACATCTTTTGCCTGTGCCTTCGAAACCTTCAGGTAAGCTTTGTGCGCACCGTTGGTGAAGGCTGCGCCACTCTCATTATCCCAATAGAAGCCAATGTTCTGGCCGTTGTTGTCCAAAGAGAGCTTATAGAAGTAGTACTTGTCGTCATTCTCAATGTCCTGCTCCTCGTCAGTACCGAAGAGCATGTTGGTATCATCGTCATAACCAGTTGCAGTAGTAGCCTTGAAGGTGTAGTCGCCAGCCTCCAGAGCGTGTACCACAACAGCCTCGCCAGCCGGGATGACTTCACCAGCATTGTAACGGTACGACTCCTCCAGGCCATTGCCAAACTCAGCAGAGTAGGTAGTAGCCTCTGTGTTTTCAGGAACAATCAGCGCGCGGTCGCTGTAATACAACGTAACGTAACCAAACTCGTCCACAGTGAGTGTCACATCCTTCGATGCGGAAGCCGCAGAAGTGTAACTAACAATCATGGAAGTCAAAGCCAGTTTACTCTTTCCTGTATATTCAAGATTAACGCTTTGCTTGTTCAGATCGCCGATGGTCAAATACTTAGAGTTAGGAGTTGTTTCCACTTTAGTGATGACATAACCTGTCGGTACAGCCAGGGTGAGCTTTGCACCGTTATAGATACGTAGGTCAATGCTCTCTGTCCCCTGCCAGAAACGTGTAGCAGTAGAGCCATTTGCAGTCACAGTCAGTGTAACTTTGCCAGCTGTAAAAGAATCACCTTCCGCGAGGTCGCCAGCGGTTGAGCCATTGCTGTCTGAGGTGCCCTCGTGTCCAAGAGCTGTAGGATCAGTGAAGTCGAACGTAGTGCTATCTGTTGCAACAGAACCGTCTATCAGGTTGATGGTGTAAGAAGCCTCAGAAGCAGCGTAAGTGTCGTTGCCAGCGAAAGCAGCGGTGATGGTGGTTGTTCCAACAGTTGTGCCAAGGGTTACTGCACCTGTTGTGGCATCCACAGTAGCTACATCAGTATTAGAAGATGTATAAACCAGTGTGCCAGCCTCGGCAGGAGTCAGCGTAGCGGTAGGAGCTTCGAAGGTGTCACCAATCTTCAAATCGTAGGTCTTGCCGTCAATGCCCTCACCGAAAGTAGTGGTGGTAGCAGTCTTTTGTCCCAAGAACTCAACGATGTAGTTGTCCTTGTCAAGCTCAATGATATCATTGTACTTGGTAAGGACACCAAGAACAAGAACCTTGTCGCCAACCTTCAGCTGGTCGGCAGAAGTGAAGTCGGTGTTGCCGAGATACTTGCCGCGGAAAGCCATGATGCTATTTTCATCGCCCTCGTTGTCCACCAGATAGTAATCGCAGTTCTTGTACTTCACGATGTTCTCAGCAGTCGTCTTGATGGAGCTGACGATACCTTTCACATAAACGTTGTCAGAGGTCTGCTGACCAGCATTAACGATGGCGAGCACATCAGCTACGGTGTAAGGATTTTCCTTCGTGCCGTCGCCAGTAAGTTGAAGAGCCTCAGCAACATTGAGTGTGTAAGAAGCGCTGGAAGCAGCGTAAGTGTCGTTGCCAGCGAAGGCAGCCTTGATAGTAGTCTTGCCTGTTGTGCCAGTAAGGGTTACTGCACCTGTTGTTGCGTCAACCGTAGCAACTTTCTCGTCAGAAGAAGAATAAGTCAGTGTGCCAGCCTCGGCAGGAGTCAGCGTAGCGGTAGGAGCTTTAAATGTGTCGCCCGGCTTCAAGCTGATGGTCTTGCCATCGTAGTCAGTACCGAAAGTAACTGAGGTCTCTTTCTTGGTGTTCTCACCCCAGAACTCAACGATGTAGTTGTTCTTGTCAAGCTCAATGATATCATTGTACTTGGTAAGGACACCAAGAACGATGACCTTGTCGCCAACCTTCAGCTGGTCGGCAGAAGTGAAGTCTGTGTTGCCGAGATACTTACCGCGGAAAGCCATGATGCTATTTTCATCACCCTCGTTGTCCACCAGATAGTAATCGCAGTTCTTGTATTTCACGATATTGTCAGCTGTCGTCTTGATTTTGCTAACGATACCTTTCACATAAACGCTGTCTGTGGTCTGCTGACCAGCATTAACGATAGCGAGCACATCAGCTATGGTGTAAGGATTTTCCTTCGTGCCGTCGCCAGTAAGTTGAAGAGCCTCAGCAACATTGAGTGTGTAAGAAGCGCTGGAAGCAGCGTAGGTGTCATTGCCAGCGAAGGCAGCGGTGATAGTAGTCTTGCCGGTTGTGCCAGTAAGGGTTACTGCACCTGTTGTTGCGTCAACCGTAGCAACTTTCTCGTCAGAAGAAGAATAAGTCAGAGAGCCAGCCTTGGCAGGAGTCAGCGTAGCGGTAGGAGCATCAAAACTCTCGCCCGGCTTCAAGCTGATGGTCTTGCCATCGTAGTCAGTACCGAAGGAAACGGTAGTAGAGGTCTTGGTAGCGCCACCCTTCTTGTAGATTTCGATTTTGGTGACCTGAGTGTTATGCGAACTAAGCACTTTCAGCGTATAGATATTACCCGCAGCTTGATAAGCCCCGGCTATCTCATACGTGTTCGTTCCCTGAGCACCAGTAGTTTCTGTGCTGGCGGCCTCGTCACCAACAAATATGTTCTGCTTAACACTCGCAGAAGCATTTTTGTTTCCTGTGACAACAATTTTCTCTACATCAAAATCGAAAGCTGGCAAAGAAAGCGTTGCTCCACTCTTTCCAAAGATTAGATAACTGCCACCAAACTTGTGGCCATCGCTGCTTGCACCAAATGAAATCTCATAAGTCCCATTGGTGTAAGTGGCAGCAGTTTTTGTGTAGTCTGTTGGCAGACCCCACGTGTTTTGCGTGAAGTCGAGCGTCACTTCCTGCGCCCACGTCTTTACCCCCCCAAGGTAATCACCAAGAAAAGGAGCATTAAAAACCTTAAATGTTTAACCATAAAAAATTTGAATTATAAAGTTAGAATATATCTCCTTAGTTAATTTTTTGACGTCAACATTGTGGCTCTTCTCCTCAGGCATTCAAGCTGCCCTCGGCGATTTGTTTACGTCCGCAAAGTTATAAAGATTAACGCAGAAGCACAAGCAATTTGGGATATTTATTTGTTTTGTAACCAACTTGTTACATTCGAGCAGCCACTTTGCGCCATAACCCCCCATCGACCGAGAGATTTTTGCCCCAGATTGCCGTTAGTTTCGTGCAGGTCGCCTTTTGGTGTGGAAGGCATAGCGGGCTTTGGCAAAACACATACGGCAGCAAGATGGCGGAAGAAACAGTGACAAGGGATGGAATGAAGGAAGGCCTTTGTTTTTCTTGTCGTTCGGCCCAATGACCAATTGGGGGATTATCCTTCCGCAACGTTAAACTATCCCCTACCCTCTTCGTCTAAACCCCATAACAACCAAAAGCGAAAGACTATGATTTTGACAACCACTCCCCAGATAGAGGGACACCCCATCCGCGAGTATCGCGGCGTGGTGACGGGCGAAGCCATCGTGGGCACCAACTTCCTCAAGGACTTCATGGCCAACCTGCACGACTTCTTCGGCGGGCGCAGCAAGTCGTATGAGGACGTATTGCGCGAGGCAAAGGACACCGCCATGAGCGAGATGGCCAGCCGCGCCGGGCAGTTGGGCTGCAACGCCGTGGTGGGAATCGACCTCGACTACGAGACCGTGGGGCAGAACGGCTCCATGCTGATGGTCACTTGCAGCGGCACCGCCGTGGTGTTGTAGGGCGAAGCCCACTCCTTGCGTGATGGCGGCGCGGCGGCGCCGCGCCTTCACCGCGGCTGGTACCCAGCCTCATCGGCCGCACCCGTTGCCCAAACGCCCATCGCTCCCCGCCTTGGGCGGCGAAAGCTGAAGGCAAGAGCCGGCCGCCACCCTGCTGCCTCCGCCGGGGCGGCGGCACCGTGGGGCGGCGGCAGCACGGCTACAACCACTCCACGCCCACGCCTTCTGCCAGGCTGTCCTCCTTCTTTCCGCCCTGCGACCGCTTGCCCGCGGGCACAAATGCGCAGCGCACCGCCTTGACGTTGCGCCCCAAGTGGAAGTCGTCCTTGTCCGCCACCGCCTCGCTCTCCACGCTCAGCCGGAAGCGGCCCACGCCGTCGAGCACCACCGTCTTGCCCATCTGGAGCTGCTGGCGCATCTCGTCGACCAGCGCCACGACCAGCCCTTGCACGTCGGCCTTGGTAAAGGTGCTGTTGCGCTGAATCCTCTCCGCCAGCTCCTCGGTCGTCACATCGCCCATGTTCACCGTCCGGGCGTACCACTTGCCGGCGCGGTTGGCTTCCTTAAACTTACTCTTCTCCAGTCTCACTTTGATAGCCATCGTCTTCTCTTTCTATGTTGATACTCTTGTTTTTCACCGCATGGAGCCTACGCCCCCATCGGCCGGAATGGCAGCTTCGGCCGCGCCCGCAATGCCTCGGCGCTGCCCTCGAGTCCCCATGCCACTGCAAAGGTAGCACAAAGGAGGCAGAATGGCAAGGAAAAATAAATTAAAAATTCGCCCCGTTTCGGCAGCCATCCCCTGCGATGGGTAATCCCCCAACCGGTGATTATGCCGAAACAAGCTAAACAATGGGGCTTATTCCCTCATCCCGCCCCTTGCCTGCCCCACTTGGAACATTTTTCCCGTAAATATTTTACGGAGAAATAAATGTTTCGTAACTTTGCAGCATATCATTTCAAAATCGTCAATATTAGCTATGCTAACAAGGTTTACCGTTAAGAATTATCGTGGATTTGCTGACCACATAGCGTGGGATTTGTCGCATGAATGTTAAGAATTAGATTATGAGCACAATAGTAATTGATACCAACATTTATAAGGGTGCTGAAATTTATGCCAAGATGCATAATATCAGCATTAAGGAACTCGTAGAAAAAGCAATACAGAACGTTGTTGGGCCAGGGGATTCTTCTTTCAAATTAAAGGAAGAAAATGAACTTTCACCAGAAATAAGAAGTCTTATCGGCATTGCCCAACCATCAAAAGATATTAACGACATTAATGGCAGGGAGGCTCGTAGTGAATACCTTTCAGAAAAATATTCGCTATGATGAATGTTTTTATTGATACTTAATAATAACCCGAAACAAAAAGGATTTTCCACAAGATGGGGAGATTCCCATTCTTACTCCTCAAGAGTTTTTTGACAAGTTCTCTAAAGATTTGAAATGGTAAAACCATTGAAAAAGCAAAAATAGGAGGTTCTTTCTAAGCCAAAGATAATGTACCCAAAATTGGCTTTCTTGAACAATCTCTTGAAAGATAATTTTTTGGATTATAGAAATCCTCCTGTATGTTAGAACACAAGTAACCATTTCCATAAAGGAATGAGTTCTATCTGAAAGTCTTCTTTCTCTGCAATACGCTCTTCGTCCATGGTAACAACCATCATTCTTTTGATGGTCTGGACAGACGACAGCTTAATAAGCCCATCCGTTTCCCGCTTGAAAGTATCAGCATCAGCCATTGAATATGACACTTGTACTGCCAAGCCCTCTTCAGGAACGACAAAGTCTACTTCTGCATTCTTGCTATTCCAAAAATAACTTCCATCACCATATTTACGCCTGAGCGTTACCGCCACTATGTTTTCAAGCAAAGACGTGTTGGCATTTATAAGAAAAAGATGCAGCAATCCGTTGTCCGTGAAATAATACTTGCGGTTGGATTCCTTGTCCTGCAACTTACCATACAGATTCTCATAAGGCAATATAAGCCAACTCTCGACCATGTATCCAACATAATCTATTGCGGCATCCGTGCTGAGCTTTTTCCCCGTGGTACTGACTATGCTTGCTATTCTACTATACGAGAGAGGCTGCTTTACACTCTCCGCCATCTTGCGTATCATCACGCGCAATGCAAAATCGTTACGGATTCTGTATCTTGCAACCAAGTCGCCAAAGAATATCTTACTGAACAGATTGCTCATCCATGAGCGAGGTTCTTTCATGCCTACAGTTTCCGGCAAGCCGCCATGCTGAAAATACACATTAGCCAGTTTCACCATCTGCTTCCCATACTTAAAAGTGGAATTCTTTTCATTACTATTAATGCCGTTAGCTTTCAAATATTCTTTAAACGAATAGGGGTACACCTCATGTATCATATATCTTCCACCAAGCGTAGTGGCGATCTCGCTACTAAGCATTTTGGCATTGCTGCCAGTAATATATACTTGATATTTTTGGTCGGCTAATCTTCTGGCAAACTTCTCCCACTTATCCACCAGTTGTATTTCGTCCAAAAAGAATATGGGGCGGTTGTCGTACATTTCTTCGTAGCACGTCTTTATCAGGTCAAGGTCACTAACGTCCAAAGAGTCTATTCGGTCATCCTCAAAATTGAAATACAATATTTCTTCTTTCTTATGTCCTTGTGCTATCAGTCGCTCTATACGCTGGAACATTAAGTAGGATTTTCCTGCGTGTCTCAAGCCCACAAATACATAATTAAGTCCGTCCACAAATTCCACATCACGAGGAATGAGCTCCACTTGTGACACGAAGTCTTGGTATTCAGAAATGAGCACTTTTATTAGATCTTTTGTCATATACTTCTTGTTTTAACGCTTTGTCTATTTTGCAAAGGTATTTATTTTGTCGTTTATAAACGATAAAATAAGCACGAAAACGTCGTTTATGCACGACAAAATGATTCGCAACAGATGAAAAGCCTCTTAAACAAAAGCGTTTTTGTATAATCCTTTGCCCCCACAACAGGCTGTCCATCGCCGTGGAATGCGTCCACCAGCCGTGGCGACGGGAGCGCATTGGCCTAAGAAAAAGCAAGATTCGTTGAATAGATTTGTCCGTCGCCCGTGCTTTTCATACCTTTGCAGCCAAGGTAATCAACGGAAAGAAGACCATGTCAAAAGAACGCATCATCAACTTTCTCCAGCGCCATCGCGAGCTGGTCGTCTACACCTTCGGCTGGGGCATCGTGCTGCTCAGCCCCTTTCTGGTCATGTATCTGCGGTCGCGCAGCAGCGATGACCCTCAGCCTCTTGCGGCATACAACTACGTTTGGCTGACGTTGGGCACGTTTCTCGTCTTCTTCCTGTTTCACAACCGCTTCCTCGCACCGCTCTTCTTCCGTCGCCACAAGGGCCGCTACTTCCTCTTCTCCGTCCTGCCGGTCGTCCTGCTCGGCGTGCTGCAGTATGTTTCGTTTCCCGCCTTCAACCCTCCTCCCCCCGGCAAGCGTCCGCACCACGAGGTGGTGGTGCGCGACCGTCAGGGCAAGACCGTCAGGGGCATCGAGGTGTGGGAGCTGCGCATTCCGGCGACGAGCATCGTGGAGCGGATCGACTTGGGGAGCCTGTTTGTGCTGATGCTGATGTTTGGCGTGAACCTTGGGGTGAAGATCTACTTCCGGAGCGAGGACACGGCGCGCGAGCTGATGCTGCTTCAGCAGGACCGGATGGCGAGCCAGCTGAAGTATCTCAAGGCACAGATCAACCCCCACTTCTTCATGAACACGCTCAACAACATCCACGCGCTGGTGGACATCGACCCCGAGCGGGCACAGTCGTCCATCATCCTGCTGTCAAGGATGATGCGCTATGTGGTCTATGAGAGCGACAGCAACTCCATTCCGATGGCGCGCGAGGTGGAGTTTCTGTCCAACTACATCACACTGATGCGCCTCCGCTTCACCCAGCGCGTCCACCTCGACGTCGACATGCAGCCGCAGATGGGTGGCGAGGTGCCCCCGCTGCTGTTTGTGATGTTTGTGGAGAACGCCTTCAAGCACGGGGTGAGCTACCGCCACGACACCCATATCCGCATCGTGGTGGAGCCGGTGGGCGAGCAGATCCACTTCTTCTGCGAGAATCCTAAGGCCGACTGCCAGGAGGATATGCAGGGGGGCGTGGGGCTGCGCAACGTCCGCAAGCGGCTCGACCTCATCTATGGCGACCGCTACACGCTCCGCATCGACGACGAGCCGGGCCGCTATGCCGTCGACCTGACGCTCCCCATGGAGATGGGGTGAGCACCTGTCGGGCTGTATACCCATAACGGTAAAACCACGAGAAAACCAATAGCCGACGGGATAAAGTAACATAACACACGTATTTTAACACACGAAGCAAGCGCAATTCAAAAGTAAATGCTTATTTTTGTATAAGATAAGCTGCACTCGGCAATCTGAGAGCAAGCTCTCATTGCGCTCGTTGGCATTATCTTTGCAGGAAAACTACAAAATAACAAGTCAAGTGATACTTAAAATTGAATTGGAAAACTTCTTCTCCATTAGAGATCAAGTAAGAATTGATTTCCGAGCAGCCAATATCCATACGAAATATGCTCGTGAGTTAAGGCACAATGTAATGGACTGGGACGGGGTACCAGTATTAAAGTCTGTCGGCCTGTTTGGCCCGAATGCATCCGGCAAGTCCAACATCATGAAGGCTGTTGATTTCTGCTGTAGGCTAATACTCCACTCACACCTTAACAATGAAGGGGCTGTTTTCAATTTTGAACCATTTAAGTTGGATGGCTATCAAGAGAAGCCGAGTAAATTTTTGATGGATTTCGTGTGTGATGATGTGGAATACGAATATTCTTTTGAACTGACCAAAACAAAAATTATATCAGAAAGCCTTTATCACTACCCTGTGGGTAGAAGAGCAAAAGTGTTCATCCGTGATGCCAATGGCAAATATAGTTTTGGTACAGGTGTCATCGTCAAACCATCAGATGTCGCATTGAATACCAGTGACAAAAATCTGTTTCTTAGCCGGGCAAGTTCCATGAATCGAGAGATTGCGCAGAAGCTCTACCGCTACTTTCTCAACCAATTTCTTTTGGGCTTGGTGAACGTTAATGAGATGATGGTTCTTGATAGTTTCAATACCTATAAAAAAGTTATACTCAAGGCGCTTGAAATATGCGATATCAACATAACAGACATTGAGGCTCGGAAGGAGCAGATTCCTGCACCTGTAGCTACGCCAGGACAGGGAGAGCTTTCGTTTAAACTCGTTGATGTACTCAAGTTCAAGACTTTCCATCGCGACCAAAAGGATGTGATGTTCGATTTGGACATAGAAGAATCCCATGGCACAAGGAAACTTTTCCAAATATTACTTCGATTGTTGGATGTCGTTAAGAACAGAAAGGGCATCATGATGGACGAGTTTGACATGGGACTGCACACCCGATTGGCAGACTTTATCCTTGATCTTATTCATGCATCGGAAGGTAGTCAACTTTTGTTCTCGTCGCATAACACCAATTTGATAGATGTCAAGAGATTGAGGAGAGACCAAATCGTCTTTGTCAACAAGTCGGAAAATGGAGGAACAGAAGTATATTCTCTGTATGACTTCAAGGATTTCCGAGAGAATATGGATGCAGAAAAAGGGTATATTCAAGGGCGTTTCGACGCTGTGCCGTATGTTGACTCTTCAGTGGAAAACATCAAACAACTATTGGAGGAATAGGCATGGGATGCAGAAGGGAAAAAACGCCCAAGAAACGAATGCGCAAAATCGCCCTGGTAATATGCGAGGGGGAAACAGAAGTTGGCTATCTTAACCTCATCAAGCAGTGGTATAAGTCTCCTGTACGTATCGTTTCACACATTGAAGGGTCAAGAATCACCCCATCTTGTTGATAAGCATGCACGAGAACTAAAAATCTCTGCTTTCGACAAAGTAGATACGTTTCTCATGTATGATATGGATGTACCATCCATCAATACCAAACTCAGGGCGTGCAAAGCTCAATTATTATTGAGTAATCCTTGCTTCGAGATATGGTTGCTTCTGCACGCAAAAGACCAGAGAACTGGATTAAGCTCTGACGCTGTCATTAAGGAATTAAAGAAAAGCTCCCCTGTATGGCACAATTACAACAAGGCGCTCTATACTGACACACAGAAGGCATTTCTAAAAGTACACCTTGAAGAAGCTGTCAGTAGAGCCAAGGCGCTAAAGGAATTTCAAAATCCTTCTTCTCAAATTTACAAGCTATTGGAAAAATTAGAGGACAAATAGTAGAAGAAGTCTGTGGAAATATAAATTTGGCACTCAACATCAAAATGGAAACAATTCGGTTGTGGGTGCTTTTGTCTTTGCCATACATAGTTTTTTTTACCATAAGGCCCCGACACTTGGGGCAGGACGGCGCACCACAAACATTGGAGCATGAAGAAAGGGAGGCCCTTTCGGGCTTCCCTTCCTATGGTGTGTATTGAAATTTTTTAATTTTTAATGAATCAGACGATACCCTGATCGAGCATTGCCTTGGCGACTTTCATGAAGCCGGCGATGTTGGCACCCTTCACATAGTCGATGTATCCATCGGCCTCAGTACCGTACTTGACGCACTGCTCGTGGATGGAAGACATGATGTGGTGAAGCTTCTCGTCCACCTCCTTGGCGGTCCAGTGGAGGCGGATGCTGTTCTGGGTCATCTCAAGGCCAGAAGTAGCCACGCCACCGGCGTTGACTGCCTTGCCCGGAGCGAAGAGCTGCTTGGCCCCAACGAATGCCTCGACAGCCTCGGTGGTGCAACCCATGTTGCTCACCTCGACGACGCAGATCGGCTTGCGGGCCAGTATCTTCTTGGCATCGTCGCCGTTGAGCTCGTTCTGGATGGCGCAAGTCATGTAGATGTCGGCCTCAGCCTCCCAAGGCTTCTTGCCGGCGAAGAAGGTAGAACCAGCGAACTTGTCGGCATAAGGAGCGCAGACGTCGTTGCCGCTGTTGCGCAGCTCGAGCATGTACTCGATCTTCTCGTCGTTCAAGCCGGCGGGATCGTAGATGTAACCGTCAGGACCAGAGATGGTAACGACCTTTGCGCCCAGCTCGGTAGCCTTCTTGGCAGCACCCCAAGCAACGTTGCCGAATCCGGAGATGGCCACGGTCTTGCCCTTGATGTCGATGTTGCGGGTCTTCAGCATGTGCTCAACGAAGTAGAGAGCGCCGAAGCCTGTGGCCTCAGGACGGAGGATAGAGCCACCGAACTCATAGCCCTTGCCGGTGAGTGTGGCACCGTGGAACTGGCTGGTGAGCTTCTTGTACTGTCCGAAGAGGTAGCCAATCTCGCGGCCACCCACACCGACGTCGCCTGCGGGGACGTCCTCGTCCGGGCCGATGTACTTGTAAAGCTCGCTCATGAAGGCCTGGCAGAAGCGCATAATCTCAGCGTCGCTCTTGCCGCGGGGCGAGAAGTCGGAGCCACCCTTGCCACCACCCATGGGGAGTGTGGTGAGGGCGTTTTTGAAGGTCTGCTCGAAGCCGAGGAACTTCAGCGTGTCGAGCTTCACGGCAGCGTGGAAACGGAGACCGCCTTTGTACGGGCCGATGGCGCTGTTGAACTGAACGCGGTAGCCGATGTTCACCTGCACCTCGCCTTTGTCGTCGACCCAAGGCACGCGGAACATGATTACGCGCTCCGGCTCGACCATACGCTCGATGATTTTAGCCTTCTCGAACTCGGGATGCTGATTGTAAACATCGACGATGGAGAGCAGTACCTCGTTTACGGCCTGCAGGAATTCCTTCTCACCTGGGTGCTTTTGCTCCAGGTCTCTCATGATTTTCTCTACTTCCATTGTAATCTTGAATGTTTAAGTTGTTTATGGTCTTGTTGTTTATTTCGTGGGCAAAAGTAGAGAATTAAATCCACACCGCCAAATCATTTTGCGGAATTTTTTCACAAGAAAATTCATTTTTGCCGCGCATCAAGGCGGTCATTCAGCCCCTTTTGTTTCCAAAACGGAGACAATAGATGTTATTTGCGACCAATTGTGAGGGGATTTACCTTTAATTTTCGTACTTTTGCGCAAAACAAAATAAATCCTAATGAAAAATCAGCTGCCCGAGAAGTGGAGCAAACTCATCCTGAAAGACGTGTCGTTTGCCAACCTGATGATGCGCCGCATCTATAACGTGCTCATCGTGGCCAACCCCTACGACGCCTTCATGCTGGAGGACGACGGCCGCGTGGAGGAGAAAATCTATAACGAGTACACGCGCCTGGGGCTGCGCTACCCGCCCACCTTCACGCAGGTATCGACGATAGAGGAAGCCGGGAAGGTGCTGCAGTCGGTGAGCATAGACCTGGTGATCTGCATGCCGGGCAACGCCGACAACGACGCCTTCGACGTGGCGCGCGCCGTCAAGGCCCGTTTCCCCAACACGCCCTGCGTGGTGCTCACCCCGTTCAGCCACGGCATCACCCGGAGAATGGAGCATGAGGACCTGAGCATCTTCGACTATGTGTTCTGCTGGCTGGGCAACACCAACCTCATCCTGTCCATCATCAAGCTCATCGAGGACAAGCTCAACATCGACAACGACATCCGCGAGGGAGGCGTGCAGATGATTCTGCTTGTGGAAGACAGCATCCGCTTCTACTCCTCCACCCTGCCCAACCTCTACAACTACCTGCTGAAGCAGAGCCAGAACTTCTCCACCGAGGCGCTGAACCCCCACGCCACGACGCTGCGGATGCGCGGAAGACCCAAGGTGATGCTTGCCCGCAACTACGAAGAGGCGTGGCATATCTATAATAAGTATAAGGACAACTGCCTCGGCGTGATCTCCGACGTACGCTTTCCCCTTGCCCCTCCCCACCTGCAGGGAGGCTTCTATGCCAACGACAAAGACCCCGAGGCGGGGCTGAAGCTGCTCCGAGCCATCCGCAAGGAGGACGAATACCTGCCGCTTATCGCCGAAAGCTCCGAGAGCGACAACCGCGCAAAGGCCGAGGCGGAGGGCTTTTGGTATGTGGACAAAAACTCAAAGAAAATCAGCGTGGACCTGCGCAAGATCCTGGAGGAGCACAT
>DLLX01000022.1:0-9300 GCA_002479145.1 Prevotella sp. UBA7551
TCTTCCCTCTTCAACCTTTCGCAGGGGCTTATGCTCTCCAGCGGGACGACTTCCAACTCGCGCACGATGAGCAGCAACCAGTACACGGTGCTCTACACCATCGACAGCAAGGGCGACATCGACTTCCCCGTGGTGGGCAAGATTCATGTGGCCGGAAAGTCGCGTGAGGAGGTCGCTGCCCTCATTAAGAACGAGCTGATCAAGAGCGATCTGGTCAAGGATGCGGTCGTGACGGTGGAGTTTGGCGGCCTGCACTACGCCGTCTTAGGCGAGGTCAACAAGCCCGGGCAGTATGACTTTGAGAACGACCGCGAGACCATCCTCGATGCGATCAGCCGTGCGGGCGACCTGACCATCTACGGTATGCGCGACCATGTGACGGTCATACGCACCGAAAATGGCGAACGGAAGGTGTATAACGTCAATATGCTCTCTGGAAAGGATGTCACTGAGTCGCCAGCTTACTACCTAAAGCAGGGTGACGTGATCTATGTGGACCCCAATCCTACACGTGCACGCCAGAGTACGGTCAACGGAAACACGTTCCGTTCGTCGGCTTTCTGGGTGTCTATGGCTTCCCTGGCCATGAGTGTGACAATGCTTATCAAGAACTGGTAAAACAAACCTACTTCATAAAATGGCAACAAACAACAGCATAACCGACGAGAAAGCCTATGTGACACCTGAGAATCAGGAGCAAAATGGCAATGGCGTTGACATGCGCGTATTACTGGGAATCGTTCTCGGCAACTGGTATTGGATTCTCCTCTCCATCGTCCTGTGTGTCGGATTGGGATGGTACTACCTGAAAATTACGCCCAACACCTACAAGCGTTTCGCCCTGGTGGCCATCTCTGATGACGACCCGCAGAAAGCCGGAAAGGGCTTGGACCAGATGTTCGCCAACCTGGGAACGAACCCCGAACAAAGCAATGTGAACAACGAGATGGCAGCCATACAGGCACCTTCCAACCTGCTCGAGACGGTGAAGCGGCTCAATCTTGACATGGGATACACGATGGAAGGGCGCTGGCATCAGTCGATATTGTATGGCCGCACGCTCCCTGCGACGGTCAGAATGATGGGGCTTGGGGTGAACGAATCGGCCAGTTTGAAGATGGTGCTCCAGCCCGATGGCGTGGTGAAAATGTCGGACTTCACACGCAATGGCAAGCCCGTAGGCAACCCTAACGTCAGCGTTAGCGGCCGCACGGGCACGATAGTGGGCACCCCTGTGGGCAATGTCGTGGTCACTCCGACGGAATATTACGGATCGTTTGTGGCGCATACACAGGCCCCCATCAACGTGACGCGCACCGATCTCTACACGATGACCGAGAGTTTGCAGAACCGCCTGACGGTGGAACTGACCGACAAGATGTCCACGCTGGTCCGTATCTCCTTCACCGACAAGGTGTCCGACCGCGCCGACGACATCATCAATACGCTGATTACGGTATATAAGGAGAACTGGGTGAAGGACAAAAACCAGATTATCATCGCTACAACGAAGTTTATCAACGAGCGTTTGGTTATCCTGGAGCGCGAGTTGAGCGGTATTGACTCAGACATATCCAATTATAAAAGCCGCAATCTGGTGCCGTCGGTACAGGATGCCTCGAGAATTTCGATGCAGCAATCGCAGGATACCAAGAAGCAATTGCTCCAGTTGACTACCCAACGCTCCATGGCACAGTATCTGAAAGGCATTCTGATGCGGGGCGCCCGGTCGCGCCAGCTCCTGCCTACCAACACCGGACTGGACGCCAATGGCATCGAACAGCAAATTACTGAGTACAACACCTTGCTGCTCCAGCGCAATTCTTTGATTGCCAACTCTTCGGAGAAGAACCCTCTCGTGAGCGATTATGACGAGCAGTTGGCGCAAATCCGCAGGGTAATCCTTGAGAGTATCAACAACTTGTGCACCACAATTGACCTGCAACTGGGTCACACTCAGCAGAGTGAGAACGAGGCTACGGAGGAGATTGCTTCCAATCCTAAGCAGGAGAAGTATCTCACCAGCATCGGAAGACAACAGCAGGTCAAGGAACAACTCTATCTGTTCCTGCTTCAGAAGCGTGAGGAGAACGAGATGAACCAGGCTTTCTCCGCCTATAACATCCGCGTGATTACCACGCCATTCGGCATCGCCGATCCCATTTCGCCCAACCACCGCAACATCCTTCTCATCGCATTTGCCCTCGGTCTGGCACTTCCCATCGGCCTGTTCTACCTCCGTGAGTCCATGAATACGAAGGTGCGCGGCAGAAAGGATTTGGAGAAACTGACGATTCCATTTATTGGAGAGATACCTTATTCTGGCAAACGCCACTGGTGGCAGCGTCGTATCAGCCGAAAAGACAAGCTCGCCGTAGTGGTAAAGGAGGGCAAGCGCGACATCATGAACGAGGCGTTCCGCGTGCTCAGAACGAAGCTCGAGTTCCTCATGCCGGCACATCGCAAGGAGAACGTGAGCATCATCACCTCGTTCAATCCTGGCAGTGGAAAGACTTTCCTGACGGCCAACATCGCTATGACACTGGCCATCAAGGAGAAGAGGGTGCTCATCATCGACTGCGACATACGCAAAGCCATGATTTCCGCACTGATAGGTACGCCGCATGAGGGGCTGACCCACTACCTCACAGGGAAGGATGTGGAGTTGGATTCGCTCATACATACCTACAATGGCAATGACAACCTGGACATTCTGCCTGTCGGAATCGTTCCCCCCAACCCCACGGAGTTGCTGGGTAACGGCCGGTTGAAGGATTTGTTGGACGAAGTGCGCGGCGATTACGACTACATATTCCTCGACTGTCCGCCTATCGAAATGGTGGCCGACACCGAGATTGTCTCCAGATATGCTGACCGTACCATCTTCGTAGTGCGCGCCGGTCTGCTGGAACGCACCATGCTCACGGAGCTTCAGCGTATCTACGACACCAAGAAGTATCACAGTATGTCGCTCATCCTCAACGGCACGGAGGCCAAATCGGGCTACCACCGGTACGGGTACGGCTACGGGTATGGGTACGGCTATGGGTACGGTTACGGCGAAAGCGACGACAAAAAGAAACATAATAAGTAAAATTAGACATTAGATTCATCCGAAGGGGCGGCGGGGAGCAATCCTGTTCCGCCCCTTTTCATGCAGTGTTGACCCAGAAAAATCCATGCTTTATGCCCCTTTTTCATGCTGGTAAAATCGTTGCCTATTTTAATTGAAAACATTTGGTGGGTTCATTTGTTTTGGCTACTTTTGCAAAATAAATAAATTCAATAAAATAATTAAAACAGAAGACCGAAACATGGCTAAAGAAAACGACAAGAAGTATCGCCTGGAGAGCGACCTTTTGGGCGAGCTTCCAGTACCTGCCGAGGCTTATTATGGTGTGCAGACGCAGCGCGCCATCAACAATTATCATATATCCGGCAAGCGGATGTGCGACTATCCCGAGTATGTACGTGCCATTGCCTATGTCAAACTGGCCGCCGCCGAGGCCAATCATGAGCTGGGTCAGCTGCCGAATGACGTGGCTGACGCGATGTGTCGGGCTTGCCGGGAGATCATTGACGGCAAGTTGCACGATAATTTCGTCACCGATATGGTGCAGGGAGGTGCGGGTACTTCCGTCAATATGAATGCCAACGAGGTGATAGCCAACCGTGCCCTGGAGCTGATGGGGTATGAGAAGGGCGACTATCAGCACTGCTGGCCCAACGATCATTGCAACTGTGGGCAGTCGACCAACGACGTTTACCCCACGACTATCCGCCTGACCTTCATCGAAATGAACAAGCAAGTCATCGCCGCCTTGGAGCGATTGGTGGACGCTTTCCGCAAGAAGGGCGAGGAATTTAAGAACAATATCAAGATGGGGCGCACCCAGTTGCAGGATGCTGTGCCCATGACGAGCGGCCAAGAGTTCAAGGCTTTCGCCGACACTTTGAAGGAAGAGGTGTACAATCTCAACCGCAATGCCGAGCTGATGCTTGAGATCAACATGGGCGCTACGGCCATTGGAACAGGCCTTAACTCCGTTCCGGGCTATGCGGAGCTGTGTACCAAGAAGCTCGCAGAGCTGACTGGGGAGAACTTTACCCTCGGAAACGACCTCGTAGAGGCCACCCCCGACACGGGCGCTTATGTGAGTTACAGTGGCGCTTTGAAGCGTTTGGCGGTCAAATTGTCCAAGGTTTGCAACGACTTGAGGCTGATGGCATCTGGTCCTCGTTGCGGTCTTCATGAGATAAACCTTCCCCCAATGGCACCGGGATCGAGCATCATGCCGGGCAAGGTGAACCCTGTCATCCCCGAAGTGACCAACCAAACCTGCTTCAAAGTGATAGGAAACGACACCACTGTCATGATTGCCGCAGAGGCAGGACAGCTCCAACTCAACGTCATGGAGCCGATAATCACTCAGTGCATCATCGAAAGTCAGACGTGGTTGAGCCGCGCGATGGACACGTTGCGTGAGCGTTGCGTCGACGGCATTACCGTAAATGCGGATCACAACGCCAAAATGGTGCGCAACAGCATCGGTATCGTCACCGCACTCAACCCCTATATCGGCTACAAGAACAGCACAAAGATTGCCAAGGAAGCCTTGGAGACGGGCGCGTCGGTCTACGATCTCGTGCTCAGAGACAACATTCTCACCAAGGAAAAGCTCGATGCCATCCTCGATCCAAGGCACATGCTGGATGCGGAAAACGTCATCAAGTAGTCTTGCTTTAGGCAAATTCTTGTATTAAAAGAGAGAGATTATCTCATCTAAGAAAGGAAACCGACCCATTTAGAAAGGGATAATCCTCCGATAAAGAAGAGAAATCTATAAAGAAAGCCTTCTCCGCAACATGGCGGGGAAGGCTTTTTCGTAACGTGTATGATGTGTTATTCCTCCTTGAATGCAGTCTTACGCCCTAATGATGTCGGCAGTTATCATTCCGTTTTGCTGCTCTTCTTCTTTGAAAGGACAAGCAGAATGACGGCCGAAAGAATCAAGATGATACCTATAAGGAGGCGCAAAGAGAAGGATTCGCCGAAGACAAACACGCCGATAAAGACCGCCGTGACCGGCTCCAGCGCCCCCATGATGGCCGAAGGTGTGCTGCCCACCTTGTCGATGGCGATGTTCATGAAGTATAAACTCAGCACTGTGGGCAGCAAAGCCAGCTGAGCAGCGCATGCCCATTGCTCCGTATTGGCCAGAATCTGTACGCTTTCGCCCGTGATGAGGGCCAGAACGAGCAACGAAATCATGCCGAACAGAACCACCCAAAAGGTGAATTGGATGGCGGAGAGGCCCGAATGGGTCTGATTTACGCCGATGATGTAGAAGGCATAGAGCAGCGAGGAGAGCAGGACAAGGGTCACTCCCGTCGCAGAAAGCGCCGCATCGCCATCACCTCGGTAGAGCAATCCGATGCCCGTCACGGCCATGAGGATGGACAGGGTGGTGCGCCAGGTGATGCGCTCGTGGAAGAATACCGTCATCAGTACGGCCGTAATGATGGGGTAGCTGAAAAGAATCGTGCTGGCAACGCCCGCATCCATGTGCTTGAAACTGGTATATAAGGTGGCCGAGGACATCGCCATGAGCGTACCAAGGACACACAGGCGGATGGCCGTACCGATGCGAATACGGAAGCTCTCGTGCTTGATCACCATCCATACAAGGAACATCAGCAGGGCAAGGACGTACCTCCAGACCAGCACCGAGGTAGGGCTAACCCCGTCTTGGTAGAGGAACAGGGTACCCAAAGGGTTGGTACCATAAAAAATCGCAGCAATGATACCCGCTGCGAAACCCTTGAATGTGTTGCTCATATCTAAGAAAAGCTAACTAAAGTCGGGCAGAGTGTGGCCTATTCCGCCACCCGCTGACCCGTTATTTTTTGAAAGCCTCCATCTCTGCCAGGGCGATAATCTCCTCCCGGTCGGAATCTTCTGCGTTAGAATCTGCGGCCTTTCCAAGTCCATTGGCTGACTTCCGGCCTCGTCTGCGTACACTTCTTGCCTCGTCGCTTGTCCCCCGACTGCCCTCAGAAGAATGTTCATCGAAGACCTCTTCCTGGAAAGGCGACTCATGTTTCGGGCCTATCTGGGGCTTTTCGGTGATGATAAAGCTCTCCGTCTCGTCAACTGAAGGCACGAGACCGACCGGTTCTTCCTCCATTTTCGTCCGGTTCTCCTTTGCGGCAAACACCCTATCGAGAAACTTCGAGTCCCTACGGAGCTTGCGCAGCGTGTCCTTCGACGCTTTCTGCTGGCTCTCTTTCTTCGAGAAGCCGCGCGCTTCGCATCCCGGCACGTTCTCCAGCATCACCACAAAGTGGAACACTGGTGCCCCTTCCTCGTTGATTTTGTTGCCCAACATCTTGAAGTCGAGGCGCACACGGTTCTTCTGACACCACTCGATGAGCTTCGATTTGAAGTTCACCTCCTTGTAAGCAAGCTTGTCTATGTTGATCATCTCGCCCAGAATCTGCCGCTCCATAAACTGCATACAGGCTTCATAGCCGTGGTCAAGGTATATGGCGCCCACCAAAGCCTCGAACGCATTGCCTGCCATATTGCTGTTATGACCCGACTGATGTCCGTTAGAGAGCAGCTGTTTGTTGATGCCCATCTCGTTGGCCAGGCGGTTCAGCGTCTCGCGTTGTACGAGTTTGGAGCGCGTCGTGGTGAGGAAGCCCTCCCGTTTGCCCGGGAAGTGATGAAACACAATGTCGCCCACGACAGCATCGAGCACGGCATCGCCGAGAAATTCCAGCCGTTCGTTGTTCACGGGCCTTCCTTTCTCGTTGCGTCTTGCAATGCTACTGTGGAGCAAAGCTATCTTATAGTACTCTATATGGTGTGGCCAGATGCCGGTAATCCTGTGCAAAGACAAGAAAAGCTCCTTGTCCTTGCGGAACGGGAGCTTTATCCTGTCAATCAGTTTATTCAGCATACTTCTTGAAAATAACGCAGGCGTTGTGGCCACCGAAGCCGAACGTGTTGCTCAGTGCGGCACGCACGGTGCGCTTCTGCGCCTGGTTGAACGTATAATTCAGCTCGTAGTCGATGTCCGGATCCTTGTCTTCCTCGTCGTGATTGATGGTTGGGGGCACGATATCCTCGCTCACCGCCTTCACACAGGCCAGAGCTTCCACTGCTCCGGCGGCTCCCAGGAGATGTCCGGTCATAGACTTTGTCGAGGAGATGTTGAGCTTATAGGCGCTCTCTCCGAACACTTCCTTGATGGCCTTGGCCTCGGAAATGTCGCCAACGTGCGTTGAAGTGCCGTGCACATTGATATAATCGATGTCCTCCGGATTCAGGTGAGCATCCTCAAGGGCTGCCTCCATCACCAGTTTCGCGCCCAGTCCCTCTGGATGCGAGGCCGTCAGGTGATAGGCATCGGCGCTTTCGCCCTCTCCTACCATCTCCGCGTAGATTCTTGCGCCCCGAGCTTTGGCGTGCTCCAGCTCCTCCAGAATGAGGCAACCGGCTCCTTCGCCCATCACAAAGCCGTCACGGCTTGCCGAGAAGGGCCGGCTGGCGTGCGTCGGGTCGTCGTTTCGCGTGGAGAGTGCCTTCATTGCGTTGAAGCCTCCCACTCCACACTCGCATATAGCGGCCTCGGCTCCACCGCTCACGATGACGTCTGCCTTGCCCAAACGAATCAGGTTGAAGGCGTCAGCCAGCGCATTGGTCGAAGAAGCGCATGCGCTTGTGGTCGTGTAGTTGGGTCCGTGGAAGCCGAAATGGATGCTAATCTGTCCTGCTGCGATGTCGGCGATCATCTTGGGGATAAAGAACGGTGAGAAGCGGGGACCCTTCTCCTTGTTAAGGGCATAGTAGGAGACCTCCTCTTCGAATGTTCTGATGCCGCCGATGCCGACACCAAAGATGACACCGACGCGGTTTTTGTCTATCTTGTCGAGGTCGATTCCGCTGTCCTTCACGCCCTGCAATGCGCTGGTCATGGCCAGTTGGGCGTAGCGATCCATCTTGCGGGCATCCTTTCTGTCTATCCACTCATTGGGATTCCAGTTCTTCACCTCACAGGCAAACTGGGTTTTGAAGTGGGTGGCATCGAACAAAGTAATCGGAGCGGCACCACTCACGCCCTTGACCATACTCTCCCAGGTCTCCTCGGGAGTGTTTCCCAACGGGGTGACTGCGCCGAGTCCCGTCACGACAACTCTTTTCAGTTCCATGTATATAATGTATTAACGATTTGTTATGAACATATATTGGGCGCCGTACGGGGGATTCCAGTGTCTGGGATTGTGCAACCGACTTAACCGGTCAATCCACTTCTGACACCTCACACCTGACAATCGACACCCAATATATGGTCTGTACTCATGTAAAAACGATACCGCAGAGGTATAAAAACGATATCGTAGCGGGAGGGAACGCTTACTTTGCGTTGTTCTCGATGTACTTGATGGCGTCGCCTACGGTAGAGATCTTCTCAGCTTCGGCGTCAGGAATAGAGATACCAAACTCCTTCTCAAACTCCATAATCAGCTCTACGGTATCCAAAGAGTCGGCACCCAGATCGTTGGTGAAGCTCTTCTCTGGCGTTACTTCCTCTGCATCGACACCCAATTTATCTACGATGATCTCCTTTACCTTGTTTTCAATTTCTGACATGATAATCCTGTTAAAATGTTGTTACTTTGTTTTCTCTTTCAAAATTTCGGATGCAAAGGAACGGAAAAAAATTCATTTACACAAATAAATTCGCGAAAAAACCGACCTTTTCTGCACACAAGTACATCGTTTGTGCATTATTTTGACCACTTTTGGGGTCTATCTTGCGATAAATCAACCCTATATGACCTTCTTGTTGCATTATTGCGTCAATGCTTTTTCATTCCGTTTGCGCCCACAGCTTCAGTAGTTGACCGTCCCCACCAGTGCCCTCCGGCGTGCTTGGCGGCCGCTTTCCGTCTGCATGGAGTATACATTAGAGAAGCCATTCTGGGCAGGATGTTCTCCTTATAATATTGTCTTGATATTTCATCATGGGAAGACCATGCGCCCGCTACACCATAAAAGCGAAAAACGACACATTTTTTGACTTGATGGCAAAATCATATTTCAAAACTATCTGATTATCAATACTTTGTAATGCTGTCGAAATAACCTTGCAATAGAGCCTAAATCGCCTCGCAATACAGGCCCTATTGAGCAGCGAAAGGGCCTCTTTTGCCACCCAAAAGGGGCTGAATCGTCAAGCAAGTCCATCGGTGCGACGGGGCAATAAAAATATTGTCAAATTTTATTTCTGT
>DLLX01000022.1:9362-21509 GCA_002479145.1 Prevotella sp. UBA7551
CATCCGCCACCAGAGCGGCTTAGTGGTGCTTTTCGTCTCATCCGGCAACGCTAACCCACTGGATTTCTCTTTCGGATATTTACATCAATCCACCATTGTTGACCAAGAATGAAGGGAAAAATGGGTAGTAGAAAATAATAATCGGGCATTATCCTGCCATAAGTTTGCTGGATTCAAATAATTAACTTATTTTTGTGCCAACTAAAAACCAATCCATCATGAGACCATTCCTTGCCATCATCCTGCTGCTTCTGTCGATACTCACCGTTCCGGCACAGTCGTCCCACACGGGATGGGAAACGCTTTACGCCCAGCTTGTGGAGGAAGGCGACGACACCGAGCAGCTCGATGAGGATACCTATGAGCTGCTCTCGGAGCTGGCCGAGCAGCCGATAGCCTTCAATCAGGCCACCCGCGAGGACTTGGAGCGCATTCCCTTTCTCTCCGACGGGCAGATTGAGGAGCTGATCATGTACAGGGACCAGAGCCACGGGATGCGGACGATAGGCGAGTTGTCGCTCATCGAGTCGCTGGACGCGGTGCGCCGCGCGCTGCTTCCCTACTTCATCACGCTCGACGACGACGCTTCGGCAGCGCGTTTTCCTTCCATCGGCACGCTCCTCAAGCAGGGCCGCCACACCATGATGGGGCAGGTGGCGGTGCCGTTCTACGAGCGACGGGGCGACCGCAAGGGGTATCTGGGTTATCCTTACCGCCACTCGCTCCGCTACACCTTCCGCTATGGCTCGCGCTTTCAGGCCGGCCTGGTGGCGGCACAAGATGCGGGAGAACCCTTTTTCAGCGGCGGCAACGGCTGGGGCTACGACCATTACAGCTTCTATATGGTGGCGCGCGATGTGAACCGGCACCTGAAGACGGTGGCAGTGGGGCGCTACCGCGTGCGGATGGGGCTGGGTCTGGCGGTGAACAACGACTTGGGGTTTGGCAAGACGATAGCTCTCCCCGGCCTATTCCGCATGGGCAGCACCATAAGGGCGCACTCGAGCCGATCGTCATGGAACTATCTGCAGGGTGGAGCGGCCGAAGTCGCACTCTCCCAACGACTTGTGCTGAGCGCATTTCTCTCCTGGCGGAACATCGACGCCACCCTGACAAGCGACGGTGAGGGCATTGCCACATTGCTCAAGACGGGATACCACCGCACGGAGTCGGAGATGGCACGCAAGAACAACGCCTCCCAGACCGCCGCAGGGGGCCACTTGGCCTGGCGGAGCGGGGCGTTCCACCTTGGCGCGACAGCGGTATGGATGCGCTTCGACAAGCCATTGACCCCCAGCTCCACACAGATTCGCCAACGGTTCTATCCCGCCGGCAAGACGTTCTGGAACGCCAGCCTCGACTATGGTTACACCAGCCATCGGCTGACCTTTACCGGCGAGACGGCAACGGGCGACAGTCGCGCCGTGGCCACACTCAATGCGCTGTCCTTCCGCGCCACATCGGCGCTTACACTCACCGCCATCCAGCGATTTTACAGCTACAAGTACTACGCCGTCCTCGGACAGTCGTTCGCCGACGGCGGCCGAGTGCAGAACGAGAGTGGCGTAATGGCGAAAGCCGACTGGACACCTGGCGGTGGATGGACGCTGACGGCCTACACCGATTATGCCTACTTTCCGTGGGCAAGATACCAGGCTCACCAGGCTTCCCATAGTTGGGATCACTTCCTGCAAGCTACTTACGGCCGTGGACGCTGGCTCTGCACGGCGCGCTACCGGCTTCGCACGCGCACGAAGGACAACGAAGCGAAGACAAAACTCATCGACGAGACCACACAACGGGCACGGGTGGCCGTGGTCTATACGGCCGACGGGTGGGCCTTCCGTACCCAGGCCGACGGGGCGTGGAGCGACTTCCGACAGTCGAGCCGCGGCTATATGGGCACCCTGTCGGCCACATGGAGCAGGATAAAAGGCCTTCAGGCCACAGCACTGGCCAGCTATTTCCACACCGACGACTACGCCTCGCGCATCTATACCTACGAGCGGGGACTGCTTTACTCCTTTTCTTTCCCCGCCTTCTACGGCAAGGGCATCCGCTACGCGCTTTTTGTGCGCGCGGACGTGTCGCAAAAGCTGATGATAATCGGCAAGCTGGGCGTGACGAACTATCTCGACCGCGACCACATCTCGTCGGGACTGCAGCAGATAGACGGCTCGTCGAGAGCAGACCTGGAGTTGCAAGTGCGGTTGAAGCTGTGAGCAACGCCACGGGACACCATTCTTCAGGACGGGGAAGAGCAGCCGAAAAGTCGGCTCTCTTTTCGGAAGGGACAAGACAATATCATGTGAAAAGTCGCTCCAATGAGGAAAGTTTTTTGTAAATTTGCACCAGTTATGCCATAAGTCCACCTATCGGACGAAAAGCAGAAAAAGGGACAATACAAAAACATAACAATGGAATACGATTTCAAAGAGATCGAACGGAAATGGCAACAGCACTGGCAGGAGCGTCAGACTTACAAGGTGACGGAGGACAAGGAGCGCGAAAAGTTCTATGTCCTCAACATGTTCCCCTACCCATCGGGCGCGGGACTGCACGTCGGACACCCCCTGGGCTACATCGCCAGCGACATCTATGCGCGCTACAAGCGACAGAAAGGCTTCAACGTCCTCAACCCAATGGGCTACGATGCCTACGGACTGCCCGCCGAGCAGTACGCCATCCAGACGGGACAGCACCCGGCTGTGACGACGGAGAAGAACATAAAGCGCTACCGCGAGCAGCTGGACAAGATAGGTTTTTCCTTTGACTGGAGTCGGGAGGTACGCACTTGCGACCCCAACTATTACCATTGGACCCAGTGGGCGTTTGAAAGAATGTTTGAATCCTACTACGACCACCGCGCCAACCAGGCGCGCCCCATCAGCGAGCTGGTGCGCCACTTTGAGGAAGAGGGTACGCTTGACCTGGACGTAGCACAGTCGGAGCCGCTCGTTTTCTCCGCTCGCGACTGGCGAAGCATGAATGAAAAGGAGCAGCAGCAGACACTCATGAACTACCGCATTGCCTATCTGGGCGAGACAATGGTCAACTGGTGCCAGGAATTGGGGACGGTATTGGCCAACGATGAGGTGGTCGAGGGCGTGAGTGTGCGCGGGGGCTATCCCGTCGTACAGCGCAAGATGCGCCAGTGGTGCCTGCGTGTCTCGGCCTATGCACAACGACTCTTGGACGGATTGGACATGGTGGCGTGGAGCGATTCCATCAAGGAGACACAGCGCAACTGGGTGGGTCGAAGCGAGGGAGCGGAGATGCGATTTGAGAGCATCACCCCAAATGGCGACCATGAGCGCCGGGGCCACTTCACCATTTTCACCACCCGTGCCGACACTATTTTCGGTGTGACCTTCATGGTGCTCGCCCCTGAGTCGGAATTGGTGGCAGAACTGACCTCCGACGCACAGCGGGAAGAGGTGGAGAAGTATCTGGCCTATGTCGCCAAGCGCACGGAGCGCGAGCGCATGACCGACCACAAGGTGACGGGAGTGTTCTCGGGTTCCTACGGCATCAACCCGTTTACGGGGGAGCGTATTCCCATCTGGATTTCCGAATATGTGTTGGCCGGCTACGGCACGGGAGCCATTATGGCCGTTCCTGCGCACGATTCGCGCGACTATGCCTTTGCCCGCCACTTCCATTTGCCCATCATTCCGCTCATCGAAGGGGCTGACGTGAGTGAGCAGAGCTACGATGCCAAAGAGGGAACGGTGATAAACTCGCCGAAAAAGGGAGTGGATTCGCCGCTCTCACTCAACGGACTGACCGTCAAAGAGGCCATAGCCAAGACTAAGGAGTATATCAAAAAGGTGGGAATAGGGCGTGTCAAGGTCAACTACCGACTGCGCGATGCCATCTTCTCCCGCCAGCGTTATTGGGGCGAACCGTTCCCTGTATATTATAAGGAAGACATGCCCTACATGATTCCCGAGGACTGTCTGCCCATCCAACTGCCCGAAATCGATGCCTACAAACCCACTGACGACGGCGAGCCGCCACTGGGTCGCGCGGAGAAATGGGCGTGGGATACCGTGAATCGGTGCGTGGTGGACAAGCAGTTGATTGACCATAAGACCGTGTTCCCCATCGAACTGTGCACCATGCCGGGCTTCGCAGGCTCCAGTGCCTACTACCTGCGCTACATGGATCCACACAACAACAAGGCGCTGGTGAGCAAGGAGGCCGATGAGTATTGGCAGAATGTGGACCTCTATGTGGGTGGAACGGAGCACGCCACGGGCCACCTTATCTATGCAAGATTCTGGAACAAGTTTCTCTTCGACCTCGGTGTGAGCTGCAAGGAAGAGCCATTTCAGCGGCTGGTGAACCAAGGTATGATTCAAGGACGCAGCAACTTCGTGTACCGTATCAACGCCTCCGATGCCGCAGAGCATCCCGTCTTTGTATCCAAGGGGCTGAAGGACAAGTATGACACCACCCCAATACACGTCGATGTGAACATCGTCCACGCTGATATTCTCGACATAGAGGCCTTCAAGGCATGGCGTCCCGACTTCAAAAACGCTGAGTTCATCCTCGAGGACGGCAAGTATGTCTGTGGATGGGCGATAGAAAAAATGTCGAAGTCGATGTTCAACGTGGTCAATCCCGACGATATTGTCAGCCAATACGGTGCCGATACGCTCCGGCTTTACGAGATGTTCCTCGGTCCTGTGGAGGCAAGCAAGCCCTGGGATACCAATGGTATCGACGGATGCCACCGCTTTCTGAAGAAATTCTGGAAGCTATTCCAGCAGGAACTGGTTGACGAGGAGCCGTCAAAGGAAAGTCTCAAGAGCCTCCATAAGCTGATCAAGAAGGTGAGTGGCGACATTGAGGCATTCTCTTACAACACGAGTGTGAGCGCGTTCATGGTCTGTACCAACGAGCTTACGCAGCAAAAGTGTCGCAATCTACGCATTCTCCGCACGCTGGTCACGGTCATTGCCCCCTTCGCACCCCACATAGCCGAGGAGCTTTGGGAGCAGACGGGCGGCAAGGGAAGCGTCTGCGACAGCACGTGGCCGGCCTGGAAGGAGGAGTATCTTGTAGAGGACGAGGTGCAAATGCCGGTGTCCTTCAACGGAAAAGTGCGTTATCAGCTCCGCCTTCCCGCTGATGCCGACAAGGAAACCGTCATCCAAACGGTGCTGAACGACGAGCGCAGCAAGAAGTATCTGCAGGGAAAACAGGTGCTTAAGTCCATTGTTGTGCCGGGACGCATCATCAATATCGTCGTGAAGTAAGCGGTTTTATGTTATATACCAATGGGGGTGGCATTACAGCGGTGATGGACCGCCCCCACATTTAACACACCATCTCAGTAGAAAAAATGTCAGGTACAGTAAAGATTTTCCTCAACAGCAGGGAGCACATGATGAACCAGGTGAAGGATTATGTCTTCATCTTCGTTGGTTTACTTTTGTATACGATAGGCTGGACTTGCTTCCTTTTGCCCTACAAGATAGTGACCGGCGCGCTCACAGGACTGTCTGCCATCGTCTATTACGTCACGGGAATCCCCATCTACGAAACCTATCTTACCCTCAACGGGCTGCTTCTCATCGTGGCTTTGAAGATTCTCGGCCTGCGATTTCTGCTCAAGACCATCTACGCCATAGGCATTTTGTCCGTTTTACTCACACTGGCGCAAGGCTGTATGACGGGTGACAATGGGCAAATGATACAGATTCTCGGACCCGACAACACCTTCATGGCCCTCATTATCGGCACGATGTTCACG
The DNA here is from genome assembly GCA_002479145.1 of Prevotella sp. UBA7551. Taxonomy (GTDB): domain Bacteria; phylum Bacteroidota; class Bacteroidia; order Bacteroidales; family Bacteroidaceae; genus Prevotella. The sequence goes on from DLLX01000022.1 coordinate 15,127, forward strand.
GGAACGGGACTCGCCGTGGTCTTCCTCAACAACGGATCGACGGGCGGAACGGACATTGTCGCAGCCTGTGTCAACAAGTACAACAACATCTCGCTGGGCAATGTGCTCATCTGTGTGAACTTCTGTATCATCGGATCGTGTATGTTTTTCCCTGCTTTTGGTGCCACTATGCAGCAGCGTCTGCACACTGTGGTGTTCGGATTGTTCACTCTGGTGACCGAAAACTTCATGCTCGACTATGTGTTCAACTCCCGAAGACAGAGCGTACAGTTTCTTATCTTCTCCAAAAAGTATGAGAAAATCGCCAGCGCAATAGGCACTACGACCCACCATGGAGTAACTATCCTCGACGGACACGGGTGGTTTACGGGCACTCCCACAAAGGTTTTGTTTGTCTTGGCACGCAGAAGGGAAAGCCAATACATCTTCCGCCTCATCAAATACATAGACCCTCACGCCTTCGTATCGCAGTCGGCGGTAATCGGTGTGTACGGAAACGGCTTCGATGAAATCAAGGGAGACCTCTCGGAAAAGGCCCTGAAAAACATGAAGGAGAAGGGAAAACAAGAGGTGGCTGGCAAGAATCAGACGACGGAAACGGGCGAAGAGTGAACCCATTCAGACGGTCTTCATATCTCATAACTATGAATAAGATTAAAATAGTATTCGCTACCAACAACGCACACAAGCTGCATGAGCTGCGCGATATATTGGGCAAAGACTTCGATATTCTCTCCCTGGCGGACATAGGCTGCCACGAAGACATACCCGAAGACGGTGCGACGCTGGAGGAAAACAGCCTGGCCAAGGCGCAATATGTCTTCGACCGCTACGGATATGACTGCTTTGCCGACGACACGGGGCTGGAAGTGGATGCCCTGGGAGGCGAGCCGGGCGTGCATAGCGCACGCTATGCCGAGGGAACCGACCACGACAGCGAGGCCAATATGCGCAAACTGCTGGACAAATTAGGAAATAATAACGACCGAAAGGCACGATTCCGCACCATCATCACGTTAATACAAAAGCAGGACAATGCACCCAAAGCGGTACGGAAACACTGCTTCTGCGGCGAAGTGGAGGGAACTATCGCCAAAGAAAAGCACGGAACGGAGGGCTTTGGCTACGATCCCATCTTCATCCCGGAAGGCTATGAGCAGTCGTTTGCGGAGCTGGGCGAGACGATTAAGAACCAGATTTCCCACCGGGGAAGGGCGGTCAGAAAGTTGGCTGAGTTTCTTTTAGGAGAGAAAAATCGGGCATAGGCATTGTCATCGAGCAGATTCCATGCGCTTTTCGTGTGGGAAAAGTGCAAGCGAAAAGGACCACAGCCCACCCCACTCCGCCTCTACCCTTACGGAATATGGCGCACGGGAGAAGGCTGTTTGCTGCCAATCATTCCCTACACCTACTGAATACCTATTATATATAATGAGGAAATATTTCATACCAACACTACTCTTATGCTGCCTTCTGGCTTTTACCAACAGCCTGCGGGCACAGGAAGTCGGAACATGGAAGGCCTATATGTCCTACCACGAGCCTACATGGGTGGAGAAGGGAGGCGACAGAATCTATGTCCTCGCGTCCAATGACCTTTACGCATACAACGAAAAAGACCAGAGCATACACACTTTCGACAAGACCAACGGACTGACTGACACGGGAATCAGCCATATAGGGTGGAACAACTCGGCTGCCAGGCTCGTCGTTATCTACGAGTCTGGCTACATTGACTTGGTCGATGGCAAGGACAATGTGGTCAGCATCAGCGACTACTACAACCACTCCATGACGGCCGACAAGACCATCAACAGCATCTACAACTACGGAAAACTCTGCTATTTGGCCACCGGATTCGGCATCGTATGCCTCAACGTGGCGCAAGAGGAGATTGCCAACACCTACAATCTGGGCTTTTCGGTGGATTATTGTCACATAGATGGCGGCTACATCTACGCAGAATCGAAGCGGAACGGGAAGTACCGGGCACTCCTTACGGACAACCTGCTCGACAAAGGCAACTGGAAGCGCATGGGAAGCTACACCGCCCGCAACGCAAACCCAGACCCGGAGCTGATGGAAAAGGCCAAGACGCTGTCGCCGGGAGGGCCAAAATACAACCATTTCGGCTTCATGCGCTTCGCCAACGGAAAACTTTACACCGTCGGAGGAGGCTACGGACTCGCCGAACTGCGCCGACCCGCCACCCTGCAGGTGCTCGATGGCGACGAGTGGCAGGTGTATGAGGACGACATCGCGGCAAAAACCAACCATCAGTACATCGACTTGATGTGCGTGGATGTCGATCCTAACAACCCGTCACGGGTCTTTGCGGGAGGCAGAACAGGACTCTACGAATTCAACAACGGCAACTTTGTACAGGAATACAACATCGACAACACCAACGGATGCCTGCAAGCGGCAGGCACGGTAGCCGCAGACAACAAAGATTATGTCATCGTCAGCGGATTAAAGTTTGACACATCGGGCGACCTGTGGGTCTTCAATGGCATCAGCAAAGGCTCCTCCCTGAGCCAGTTTACCAAGGATGGCAAGTGGGTCAGCCACCACAACAAGGCCTTTATGGACGACGACAACACGTCGCTCAACAACGGCGGCTGCCTCACCTTCGACACTTCAGGCAACCTTTGGGTGGCCAACAACCACTACAATACCCCGGCCTTGGTGGTCTTTCAGCCCTCCACGCAGGGCATCAACCGCTATACGCGCTTCGTCAACGAGGACAACGCCGAGGTAAACGGCGGAGGAGGCGTGCGGTGTACGGCGGAAGACAAGGACGGCAACATCTGGGCAGGCCTCAATGGAGGCCCGGTCTATCTGCGACCCAGCGACTTGAGTACGGATCCCAACTCCGTTTTGTTCCAACAATACAAGGTACCGCGCAATGATGGGAGCAACCTTGCCGACTATCTGCTGACGAATATCGACATTACCTGCATGGCTGTCGACGGCGGAAACCGCAAATGGTTCGGCACGGGAGGCAACGGCGTGTACCTTATCAGCGCGGATCTGAACACACAGGTGCACCACTTCCTGTCGTCCAACAGCGGACTCGTGAGCGACAACATCGAGTCTTTGGCCATCAACCCCACCACAGGAGAGGTCTATATCGGCACCGACAAGGGACTTTGCTCCTACCTGAGCGACGCCTCAGAGCCGGTACAGACGATGGACAAGGAGACTACCTACGCCTATCCCAACCCCGTCCGACCCGACTATCGCGGCATCATCACCATCACTGGGCTGAGCTACAACGCCGACGTGAAGATAGTCACCTCCTCGGGCACCCTTGTAGCCGAGGGAACCAGCCAGGGAGGAATGTTCACCTGGGACGGAAACAACCTCAACGGAAAGCGGGTGGCCAGCGGAATCTATATGGTCGAGGCGGCCACGGAGGATGGAAGCAGCGGCGTGGTGTGCAAGATTGCGGTCATCAACTGACCCTTTTGGGGGATGCAGACGCTCGCCCAACAGGCTTCGGCGAGGAAAAAACGCACCGAAAAAAAAGAATAGGCAAGTCCAACAAGGCATAAGAAGCCTATTGACTACCTGAAGAAAAACGCATAATCAAGGCAGAAAGGGCACATACCCCACCCCCATAGGCAGAAGAACCATGAAATAAGAAAAGACAAAGACATGAAGAAAGTCACCCTACTCATCCCCTGCTACAACGAGGAAGCGTCACTCCCCGACCTCTATGCCTCCCTGCGCGAGGTCATGGACGGGCAGGTACAATACGACTGGGAGGTACTGCTCATCGACGATGGCAGCCGCGACCAGTCGCTTAGGGTCATGCGTCGGCTCCGCAAAGAAGACCCGCGGGTGGCTCTCATCAGCCTGTCGCGCAACTTTGGCAAGGAGAATGCCATGCTGGCGGGCTTCGACCATGCCTCGGGCGACTGTGTTGTCATCCTCGATGCCGACCTTCAGCATCCGCCTTCGCTCATTCCCGCCATGCTCAAGCTATGGGAAGAAGGGGCACAGGATGTCTATGCGCGGCGCGACATGGCCCGCGAGAGCTGGCTGCGAAGGCAGATGAGCCGACTGTACTACAAACTTCTGAACCGCTCCACACGCTTTGACGTGCTCGAAAACGTAGGCGATTTCCGGCTGTTGGACCGCCGTTGCGTGGAGGCCTTGTGCCAATTGCGCGAGTCGCAACGCTACACGAAGGGCATGTATGTGTGGATTGGCTTCCGGAAACAGAAAATAACGTACCACGAAAAGCAGCGCACAGCGGGCAAATCGTCCTTCAACTTCTGCCGCCTGGCCAATTTGGCCATCGACGGACTGACCTCCTACACCACCGCCCCGCTCCGCCTGTCCACCCTCACGGGGCTTTTCAGCGCGCTGATGGCCATCCTCTATATGGCCTATGTGTTCATCAAGACACTCGTAGTGGGCGAACCCGTCCAGGGATTCCCCACCATCGTCATCCTCATTCTCTTCCTTGGCGGCGTACAGCTCATCTCATTGGGCATCATCGGCGAGTATCTCGGCAAGGTTTTCATCGAGACCAAGCGACGCCCCGTCTACCTGATTGACCGCATGGAAGGGGTGTCCACCCACATGGAAGAAAAGGAAAGCGCGCAATGAGTACTGCCCATTGCGCGCTTTTATGAGAAATTTCCGGGATAAAATCAACTTAGGGCGAGCATCCGCTCGATAGGCTTCACGGCCTCATGGGCTATCTTTGGGTCCACCTCCACGGTAGGCCAGCCGTACTTCAAGGCATTATACACCTTCTCCAGCGAGTTTTTCTTCATATATTCACACTCCGTGCAGGAGCAGCCCAAGCCCCCTTCCGTCACCTCGGGAGGCACGGGAATGAACGTCTGGTGGGGACAAGTGCGCTGCATCTCGTGCAGAATGCCCGCCTCGGTGGCGACGATAAACTCCTTGACCTCGGGATGATCCTGCGCATAGTGGAGCATTGTGGCCGTGGAACCCTTCACGTCGGCCAGGGCGAGCACGGGCGCTTTGCACTCCAAATGGGCCATTACCACCGCCTCGGGGTGCTCCTTCTTGAGCTTAACTATCTCTTCTACACTGAAACGCTCGTGGACATGGCAGCCGCCCTGCCACAACAACATCTTCCTTCCCGTCACGGAATTGATGTAATTTCCAAGGTTATAGTCAGGGCCAAAGATGATTTTGGCATCCTTGGGAAGCGAGTCAATCACCTTTTTGGCGTTGCCCGAGGTCACGACCACGTCGGTAAGCGCCTTGACGGCGGCGGTAGTATTGACGTAGGAGACCACTTCGTAGCCTGGATGCTCCTCCTTGAATTTCCTTAGGTCCTCGGCCTTGCAACTATCGGCCAGCGAACAGCCGGCTGTCAGGTCCGGACAGAGCACCTTCTTCTCCGGAGAAAGCAGCTTGCAGGTCTCGGCCATGAAGTGTACGCCACACATGACCATCGTCTTCGCAGCCGTTTTGGCGGCCTCACGGGCCAGAGCGAGCGAGTCGCCCACAAAGTCGGCAATGTCTTGTATCTCCGGTTTCGTGTAATAGTGGGCAAGAATGATGGCATCCTGCTCACGGCAGAGGCGGCGGATTTCCTCCTTCAGGTTCAGGGAAGCGTCGACAGGCTCATCAACGAAGCCTTTTGCTTTCCATTCGTCTTTCACGTTCATTTTCTCAACTTCATCTTATTATTATTATTTCTTTTTTCTTTTAAAGAAAATCTATGATAGTAATGATAGGCCGTTGATAACGTGGATAAATGGAAAGGCTTTTTCCTTGCTTTCCTCTATCCACACTTTCTGCGACTTATCCTTAGTTTATCATTTCGTGTATCAGCTGATTTTCAGTCATTCAACCTACTTTTCCACATTTCCACAATTCGTTGCAAAGATAATAAGTTTATATCTTTTGTTAGCCTAAATGCGTTGAAAAATTACCTCAATAGGTCGGGATAACCCTGTGGATTTCCACACTTGTCGGGTTGGCTTGTCTTGTCGGTGGAAATCCACAGGGTTATGCAGGAGTTGTTATGCCACTTTTCCACAGGTTTTTCCACAAGTTTATCAACAGTTGTAAGGACAGACGTGCAGACCTTGTGCATTGATCCGCCCCATCACGGAGGCTTTCGTAGACCGACGGAGCAGGTGAAGCATAGGAATACTTCGCTACTCAACGGCTATCTGTGGGGCGCACAAAGCGCAGCGCAGGTGTGGGTTCAGCTCACACCCAACCCCCTTTGACGGGCATTGCGGATGGATTCCGTTTTTGTATAGAAATATTCTGACAATGGATTGCTGTACAGTGTGAGCCACATATCGTAAGGTTTTGCTAACCGATGGTTTATAAACTGCATAAGTACTTGATAATAAGGACGTTGCGATTCAGCCCCTATT
>DLLX01000022.1:21637-22233 GCA_002479145.1 Prevotella sp. UBA7551
AGCCTAACTTGCGCATACTTCATATTTTTTTCCTTCATTTCTGTTCCATCAGGAATGTTTTTCCCCTCAGTTTCTGCTCTTTGTAGCGACGCTACGGACGTCAAAACCATCTCCGTTTGTTTTGCAGAGTCTTTGCTTTGTGCTAACTTTGCACCTTGTTTTTGCAAGGTAACAAGTTAAAAATGTCATGATGAAAGGACTTTATACCGTTTTGCTTCTGCTGTTGAGCAACGTGTTTATGACCCTCGCCTGGTACGGACATCTCCGTCTTCAGGAGGCGGGGGTGAGCAAGTATTGGCCGCTTATCGGCGTGATTGCCTTCTCCTGGGGCATTGCTTTCTTTGAGTATTGTTGTCAGGTGCCCGCCAACCGCATCGGCTTCGAAGGCACGGGCGGGCCGTTTTCGCTCATGCAACTGAAGGTCATCCAGGAGGTTGTGTCGTTGATCGTCTTCACGATTGTGGCCAATGTGCTTTTTCAGGGGCAGCACTTGCAGTGGAATCACCTCGCTGCTTTCATCTGTTTGATTGCCGCCGTCTATTTTGTATTTATGAAATGAGCCGCAGAGGGGACTGAGGCTCCCATATTAAAAAACG
>DLLX01000022.1:22269-33848 GCA_002479145.1 Prevotella sp. UBA7551
AGTGATATTTTTAGGTTAAATTTGCAGTTTCAAAGCAATTCTTCGTTTAGGCAATGAGTCTGACAAGTATTATTAGCAAGCTCTATTTCCGCCCTCGTTGGAAGGAGCTTGAGCATTACAACCGAGGGGGCGTGGCCTTGCAAGACGAGGTGTTGCGCTACCTCATCAGTCGTGGCAAGCAGACAGAATACGGCCAGAGTCACTATTTTCCGATGATGAAGGGGTATGAGGATTTTGTCAAGTTCATACCTGTCAATACCTATGAGGAGCTGAAGGGCGACATCGACCGGATGCGCCACGGCGAGAAGAACGTCCTCTGGCCGGGCGAGGTGAAGTGGTACGCCAAGTCATCGGGCACGACCAACGACAAGAGCAAGTTTATCCCCGTATCCCCCGAAGGGCTGAAGAACGTTCATTACCAGGGCGGCAGCGACGTGGTGGCACTCTATCTGCGCAACCATCCGGACAGCCACCTCTTCGAAGGACGCTCGCTGATACTCGGCGGAAGCCATTCGTCCAACTATGACCTGCCCAATTCGCTCGTCGGCGACCTCAGTGCCATCCTCATCGAGAACATCAATCCGCTGGCAAACCTCATCCGCGTGCCCAAGAAGGAGACCGCGCTGCTGAGCAACTTCGAGTTGAAGCGCGACCGGATAGCCCGAGAGACGATGCGAAAGAACGTCACCAACATCTCTGGTGTGCCCTCTTGGATGCTCAGTGTGATTGTGCGCATCCTGGAGTTGAGCGGCAAGCAGCACCTGGAGGAGGTGTGGCCTAACCTTGAAGTGTTCTTCCATGGCGGCATAGCGTTCACCCCTTACCGCGCCCAATATGAGCGCATCATCACTAAGTCGGGCATGAACTACATGGAGACCTACAACGCCAGCGAGGGATTCTTCGGCATACAGGACGACCCATCGGATGCATCGATGCTGCTGATGCTCGACTATGGGGTGTTCTATGAGTTCCTGCCCATGGATGAGCTGGGCAGCGAACACCCCAATATCGTGCCCCTTGAGGGCGTGGAGACGGGGCGCAACTATGCCATGCTCATCTCTACCAGCTGCGGATTGTGGCGCTATGAGATCGGCGACACGGTGCAATTCACCTCCCGCGACCCCTACAAGTTTATCATTACCGGCCGCACGAAGTATTTCATCAACGCCTTTGGCGAGGAGCTGATTATGGATAATGCCGAGAAAGGCCTTGCCTATGCCTGCGAAAAGACGGGCGCCATGGTGAGCGAATACACGGCAGCACCCGTCTTCATGAACGACAAGGGCAAGTGTCGTCACCAGTGGCTCATCGAGTTTTCAAAGGCTCCCGAGAGCGTTTCCAACTTTGCCGCACTCCTCGACAGGCGGTTGCAGGATCTCAACAGCGACTATGAGGCCAAGCGTTTCCACGATGTGACGCTCCAACAACTGGAGGTTGTCGTGGCCAGAGACGGACTTTTCAACGAATGGCTCAAGCGGAAGGGAAAGCTGGGCGGGCAGCATAAGGTGCCCAGACTGTCCAACAGTCGCAGGAACATCGACGAGCTGCTGGAGCTGAACCGCAAGGAAAAGGCAGAGTAGTCAGTCTGCCGGCATCCGTATATATATAATAAGGAGAGAACAAACGTGCAGAATATGACGACGTACAGCAGTGCATCGAAATTGCATGGGGCGGTGAAGCAGGCAGCAATCTGGCTCTTTTGGGGAGTCGTCGCGCTGCTTCCGTTTCTCACTTCCTGTGCCAGAATGGGGCAACCCGACGGGGGATGGTATGACGAACTGCCGCCACGGGTGGTCGCTACGTCGCCTGCCGAGGGAGCAACCGACGTGAGCAGTCGTCACATTCTCATCGGTTTCGACGAGTATGTCGTGCTGAAGAACGCCTCGGAGAACGTGGTGGTCTCGCCGCCGCAGCTCGCCGCGCCCGTCATCAAGGCGCAGGGAAAGCGCATCAGCGTGCAACTGATGGACTCGCTCGTGCCCAACGCCACCTATACCATAGACTTTTCCGACGCCATTTCGGACAACAACGAGGACAATCCGCTGGGAAATTACACCTACACTTTCTCCACAGGGCAGCAGATTGACACCCTGGAGATAGCGGGATATGTGCTCTCTGCGACTGACCTTGAGCCTGTGGCGGGCATTCTTGTCGGACTTTATGACAATCTGGACGACTCTGCTTTCACCACAAAACCGATGCTGCGGGTGGCCCGTACCGACAGTTGGGGGCACTTTTGCATCAAGGGAGTGAAGGCAGGAAAGTACCGTGTCTATGCCCTTCGAGACCAAGACAACAACTATAGGTTCTCGCAAAAGGGCGAGGAGCTGGCATTCACGCCCGAGGTTTATACCCCATCGTGGAAGCCCGACACCCGTCAGGACACCATTTGGCGCGACTCTCTCCACATCGATCGCATCGTCACGACGGGCTATACCCACTTCCTGCCCGACGATGTGGTGCTCCGTGCCTTCACCGAAAAGCAGACCACGCGCTACTTTGTCAAGGCAGACCGTTCGGATGAGCACTATTTCACCCTGTTTTATACCTATGGAGACAAGGAGCTTCCTGTCATCAAGGGACTCAATTTCGACGCTGAGCGCGGCCTTCTTGTGGAACCTTCGCTCAACCAAGACACCATAACCTACTGGTTGCGCGACACTGCGCTGGTCAATAGCGACACCCTTCGCATGGCCGTCACACACAATGTGTGCGACACTGCGGGCATACTCCGCCCGCAGACCGACACCTTGCAGGTGCTGGCCAAGATTCCTTATGCACGCAGGATGAAACTTATGGCGGAGAATAAGAGGAAGTGGGAGAAGGAGCAACGAAAGCGAAAGGAGCGGGGGGAAGCCTATCAGACCATCATGCCCGACCTGACTTTGGAGCCGGATTACGACGTTCCGTCGGAGCTGGATCCTGATAAGAACCCGTCAATCATCATGCCTGTGCCCATCGCCGAGGCCGATACGTCCAGGATTCACCTCTATCAGAAGATAGATACCCTGTGGTACAGGGCCAAATACTTGTTGGGGGAGAAGCCCGGAACACCCCGACGCTATGAGCTGGTGGGTGAATGGGAGCCGGGCGCGGAGTACAGTTTGGAGATGGATTCGGCCGCCTTCACCGACATTTACGGCCGCGCAGCTAAGGCTGAACAGTTCGGATTCACGGTCCATAAACTGGAGGATTATGCTACGTTGACACTCTCATTGGACGGCATGACGGGCAAGATGTGCCTCGTACAGTTGCTTAGCAAGCAGGGACGCGTGCTGCGTCAGGTGGCCGACAGCAGCGGAATGGCCAAGTTCTTCTACGTCAATCCGGGCACCTACTACCTGCGGTTGATAGTGGATGATAACGACAATGGACGCTGGGACACGGGCGACTATGCCGCCCACCGGCAGCCAGAGCAGGTCTATTACTATCCGAAGGCGATAGAGTGTCGTGCCAAATGGGACATCATGGAGACGTGGAATCCCACCGCCGTGCCCCTGTTCCGACAGAAACCCGCCGAGATAGTGAAGCAAAAGGGAGACAAGCAGCGGCAGGTGAAGCACAGAAATGCAGAGCGCGCCGCCAAATTGGGGATAGAAATTCCCGAAAACATATTAAGGAAAGATAGCCGATGAAGAGAAAACTGATTGTTTTGTTGCTCGTTGGGCTGGTCACCAGCGCTGCGGCACAGTGTACATTCCGCAACACTGCCTTCCAAAGTGGTGAGTTTCTGACGTATAATCTCTATTACAACTGGAAGTTTGTGTGGGTCAAGGCAGGCACAGCCTCCTACTATACCGTAAGCACAGCCTACCACGGAAAGCCTGCATACCGCTCCAGTCTCACCACGAGGGGCAACGGAAGGCTCGATGATTATTTTGTATTGCGTGACACCCTGCTGGCCTACAACAGCAAGCAGATGGAGCCACTCTACTTCAGAAAGGGCGCCAGAGAGGGGAAACGCTACACCGTAGATGAGGTGTTCTACAGCTATAGCGGCGGAAAGACGCACACTCGGAAGCACCGTAGAGACAACGATGGGCGGCATCACTGGATCAAAAAAAGCTATAACGGCTGTGTTTACGATATGTTGAGCATCTTTATGCGTGCCCGTTCTTTCAATCCCGAGTCGTGGAAGAAGGGCGAAGTGGTCAATTTCCCCATCGTTGACGGCAACGGAAAAGACCCCGCACGGATTGTCTATCGTGGCAAGTCGAAGGTGAAAGCTGACAATGGGGGCACCTATCGCTGCCTCGGACTTTCCTACTATGAGTATGAGAAAGGCAAATGGAGGGAGATAGCCCGCTTCTATGTCACTGACGACCGTAACCATGTGCCGGTCCGTTTGGACATGTACCTGAAGTTTGGTGCGGCAAAAGCCTTCCTCGTCTCGATGAAAGGTCTCCGCAACACCGTCACCTCAAGAGTGAAATGACGGAAGAATGATTCCGCAACAAGACCAGCCGGAGAGGCCAGTCCCGTTGCGGTTGTTTTTTAATGAAACCCCATCTATTAACAAGAATAAAACCAACAGAAATGCCTTTGCTTGAGAAACTCTTTGGATTTGACCCCCGTACCATGACCATTCGCACCGAGGTGGTGGCAGGACTCACCACGTTTATGACGATGTGTTACATCCTTGCCGTCAACCCTTCCATCCTGGGTACGACCGGAATGGACCGCGGCGCGCTCTTCACCGCTACCGCTCTTGCGTCTGCCATCGCCACTATCCTGCTGGCAGTGATGGCCAAACTGCCCTTTGCCCAGGCTCCATCAATGGGGCTGAATGCCTTCTTTGCCTTCACGCTCTGCCAGGCCATGGGCTATTCGTGGCGGCAAGCGCTGGCCATCATGCTCATAGAGGGTGTGGTGTTTGTTCTGATTACCTTTCTGAACGTGCGCGAACGCATTCTGGATGCCATACCAACCAATCTGCGTTACGCCGTATCGTCGGGCATAGGAATGTTTATTGCCTTCATAGGGCTGAAGAATGCGGGCATCATCGTGTCCAACGAGGCCACCTTTGTCAGTCTGGGCGCCTTCACACCGACGGCTATTCTCGGGTGGACAGCCATCCTGTTGAGTGCCGTTCTCATGGCGCGCAAGGTCAAAGGCTCACTCTTCTACGGCATCATCGCGGCCACTTTGGTGGGCATTCCGTTGGGAGTGACGCAGCTGGAAAGCGGATGGATTCCCTTTAGTCTGCCCAAAAGCATCGCCCCCACGCTGCTTCAGTTTGACTTCACGTCGCTCTTGAACATCAAGACCGTGCTGGTGGTCATCTCCTTGCTGCTCGTCAATATCTTCGACACGGTGGGAACGCTCGTAGGACTATGCTACAAGACGGGCAATGTGCGCCCCGACGGCACGATTCCTCACGTGAGTCAGGCGATGATGAGCGACGCTATCGGTACCACTTGCGGCGCAATGCTCGGCTCAAGCACCATCACCACCTATGTGGAGAGCGCCAGTGGCGTGGCTGAGGGAGGCCGATCCGGACTTACTTCCTTCATCACAGGGCTGCTCTTCCTGCTCGCCCTCTTCCTTGCCCCGCTCTTTCTGCTCATCCCTGGAGCTGCCACGAGCGGCGCTTTGGTCATTGTCGGCGTGCTGATGCTCGACGGAATCAAGCACATCGATATGTCAGACATGACGGAATCCTTCCCCTGTTTCCTCACCATTATCATGATGGTGCTCACCTACAGCATCGCCGATGGCGTATGTTTCGGTATCCTTGCCTTCGTCCTCACGAAACTTCTTGCGGGCAGACTGCGCGATCTCAATGTCACACTCGTCGTCCTTGCCGCCCTGTTCATCCTCAAATTCGTCTTCGGATAGCGCATCGGCATCCTTTGTTCGCATAAGAAATATTGGGCGTTAGACCCACGGGGAGAGCGGTATGACGGACCGTTGCTCCCCTTTTTCTTTTAAACACAAATGCTTTTCGGTCTGTTCCAATATGATTTTTCGTCCGAATGATGTCGAAACAATCTGTGATCAGGCATGTAAAGGTGGAAACTTATCTCATATCTTTGCCGATTTCGGTCTACTGACAGGTTTGGCTTTAAGTGGTCAACACGCCTAATGATATTTAACCTTTAGCATCCGACAGAAATAAAATGAGCCTAAACATAATTTGTTCATTAGAAAAATTTGTTTTCTTCTTTACTAATAATAAGCCAAAAGCAGTAACTTGTATTAGCATTAATAGAAAAAGGTGTGCCGCAAGTCCACGCTTGTGACACACCTTTTTACTAAATCATTTCGTCATAAACTATCTCACGGAAGTCTTGATAATTTTTACAGAGCCGTCAGTATAAGTAACACTCTTCATATAAAGTCCGTGCGTAGGTTTACTGATCTTGCGTCCACTGAGATCATAGTAGACAACACTCTTGACGACGGTCTTCCCCTGTTCCGCAGCTTTTACGCCCGTTACATCGTATGTTACCATTCCGCTCTTCAGTTTATTTTCACCATCCAGATAGAAAGCCTGTATGCCTACCGTGCTGAAATCGTTGGTATAGAAATACACGGTGTGCTTGAGGTCATCGATATAGAAGTCGAAAAAGTTCTGATAGTCGTATGGTACATCAGTCATTTCCTCATCGACCATGTATGCGCCAGGGGTGAATGTGAACAGTTTGTCATCGAGGAAAATGTTGTAATACAGTTGCTTGGCGTCAAGTTGGTTGCCATCTTTGTCTGTTTTATCGAGGAAGAACTGTACATAGCTGTACCCCATATTGTCGTCGTATGGCTCGAAATAATCGATTACTGGGTCACCGGGTGCACTGATGGTGGCAGTCCATGCCTTGAGTTGTGGTTCCCAATAGGAAGTCAGAAAGTTGACAAGCTCTTTTCCTTGATTGATGAGGAATCCGCCTTTGCTTGTGAGTGTTTTATTGGTTGCGTCATAGTCAAACACCAGTTCCTTCTCAAACCAGACGCTGTCCTGTAGTGTTGTGCCGAAAGGAGATTCACTCTCAATGGTCTTTTTGCCTGCCGGGAAGAAGTAGGTGTGGATGTTCTTTATGGTGTCAAGGCCCATGTATATTCCACCTTCGAATATTACCTTGTTGCCTTCTATCCTACCTTTAGTCCACTGCTCAGGCTGATCGTCGTTGATATTGCCCAAGTAGATGTCGTTTCCTTCAATGGCCACATTGACCACACGAGTGTCCTGTGAACCATCGCTCAATGTAGTGGTCATGGCATAGGTCTCCGAGGAGGCTTCGGCATTGGCCGGTACGGCGGGTTTTTCGGTGACTTTCTTCAGGAGAATGGTCTTTGAACCATGTCCTTCCCAGTTCCCACTTGGATAGGCAAGTCCCAGAAGTGCGTCCTTGTCCTCTTCGGCTTTGAAGATGGAGTCACCTCGCATAATGAAGCGAATCGTGTTGCAGTTGGGGTCGATGACATAATTGATACTACCATCAGAATTCGATTCGGGAATCATTCTTTGCAGATAGTAGTTGTAAGGTTCGTCACCCGAGTTATCTACATAGATTTTTTGCGGAAGTTTTACCACGAGCGTGTCGCCCGATCCTTTGGTGGCTTTCATCCACGTATTGGTCACAAATCGCTGTACGGGATTCTTGATATACACGTTTCCGTCTGTGCCTACTACCACATCCTTGGCTGTTCCGTCCTCTGTATGTGAATAGATGGTGGATAGTTGTTTGATATAACCTTCACTGTGGTTATAGAGTCCCTTGATCAGTGTACCCTCAGGCTGTTCGCTAATTACGTCTTGCTCTTTTTCGGTCACAGCCATGTCGAAGAGGTATATGTACGCATAGGAGTTGTTTGGGTTGGTGGCATGGAAAGCAATGTAGTAATTTCCATCGCTCTCCACGGTGAAATCGAACTTGTCATTGGGGTAGTATTTGTTCCCGTCTTTCTTTCCACTGGCGAACTTTGTGAACGTCCCGGCATCCTCATTGTTGCTCATCAGCCCAATCTCAAGGTCTCCTCCAGTCTGGTAGGTCACGTACGAAAGGTCGAGAGTGTAGGTCTTTCCCGTCTCTAACTTGAGTGCTGGAGACACAAAATAATCGTCGGGATACTTCCCATTGTCGCTCACCATTCCCACACCACCGGCATAATCGGTGAAGTTTGAGTACATGCTCCACTTCCATGTGCTACCCGCAACAG
This sequence comes from Prevotella sp. UBA7551, assembly GCA_002479145.1. Classification (GTDB taxonomy): domain Bacteria; phylum Bacteroidota; class Bacteroidia; order Bacteroidales; family Bacteroidaceae; genus Prevotella. The sequence continues at coordinate 30,427 of DLLX01000022.1, forward strand.
GGCTGTTGTCGATGGTTGTCCAATCGTTTGCCCATTCTCCAGTTTCCTCCTTGAACGACGCTGAATAGGGAAGTTCCTTGGTTGTAATTTCTTCTCCATCATTTTCAGGAGAAGGAATCTCAAGAAATGCTGGCTTTGACAGTGGAACAAATAAAGGTTTTGTTTCAGCAAAACCAGTTGTATGGCTTGCTGCCAGCAATAAAAAAGTGCTTACATTGTAAATAAAATGCTTCATAAACACACTGTTAAATTAAACATAAATAATTCTGATCTTAATTATGAAGAAGAATTCACTAAGCCAAAATAAAAAATAATAATCCGCTTGCAAAATTATATATTCTCTGTAAAATGGCAAAATTTTTTTTGAGAAAATGGGGGGGTAAGGTTTTTTATTGGAAAAAATATATAACTTTGCATGCATAACCATAAAGTTTATGATTATGAGAAAAACTCTACTATTTATTTCATTGGTGCTTGCTCCGTTTTTTTCTATAACGACAAACGCACAGAGTGTGGCTTCGGGAGTGCCATCCATCAAGGTTGTAACTTCTGGAAAACAAGATGAAGGGAAGCTCCTTTCATTTTCTATTTACACGAAGGAGAAAGGTTTCTACGTTGATTTTGGAAATGGAAACACACGGAATTACCCATGGTCAGGAAATGTATCCTTCTCCGACAAGACTTATGGTGATAGCATTAAAATCTACGCAAATAGCGACGATGACCCCATACAGACGTTTAGTTGTAAGGATGATTCGCTGACATCAGTAGTAATCAATGCTCCTGCATTGACTATATTGGATTGTTCTGGCAACCTTCTTTCCAGCTTAGACCTATCAGGCGCACCTGCGCTTCAGAAGGTGGTGGCATCCAAAAATAACTTGTTGAAGTTTCAATTTTCTGAGGGAACGGAGCTGACTTACCTTGATGTGAGTCAGAACAAACTGGAGGTTATCGACGTGAGCAATAGCAATAAGCTGGAATATCTCAATGCATCGGTAAACAATATGCGTGCCCCGTTGAGCCTGAAGTGGTCCACAGGAAATGCAATGAAGCACTTCGACATTTCTTGTAATAATTTTTTTAACTTGAATGATATTCCGTCTTATCCAGAGTTGGAGTATTTTGCATTCAACCATAACAAGATAAGTAGTGTAGATTTGAGTAAGTATCCCAAACTGAAGACACTCAAAATGCAATACAATACAAGTATTAAGACACTCGATCTTTCACAAAATAAGGATCTTGAATACTTGGATATTACTGGAACATGGATTGCTAAACTCAACCTTCAACCGTGCAAGCACCTTCAATTCCTCAAAGCTTCGTTGGTAGGATTAGACGGAATTGACCTCTCTTGTGTCCCAGAATTGCGAAGCCTCAATGTGGAAAAGTGCGGATTGGAGAGTCTTGACCTTTCTGCAAATACTCAACTTGTCGATGTAAACGTCGCAGGAAATAACCTCAAAGCACTTGACCTTAGCAAGAATGCGGAGCTGACCAATGTAAATTGCAGCAGCAATTCTATTACTACACTTGAACTTTCATCACTTGTCAAGCTCGATACTCTTAACTGTTCCATTAACGACATTAGCGTGTTGAACCTTGCCAACAACAGATCCCTCACCACCCTCAATTGCTCTTCAAATTCCATTGATGAGCTTGACCTAAAGGCTAACAAGCTGCTAAAGTATGTAAATTGTGCTGATAATCAGCTTCCAGAACTTACATTGAGTTCACAACTCAACCTTGTGGGCGGCTCAGTGAGCAGTAATGCCATGGATAAGGCGGCACTTGAGAATCTGTTTGCCTCGCTGCCGGATATCAATGGATTAGACATAGAGCCGGAGAATGCATTATGGAAAGGCGTGTTAACCTATTCGAACAATCCCGGAACCGAGACTGCTGATGCCACGGCACTGACAGCAAAGGGTTGGAAGTCGCAGGTGTCCTCCGACGTACTTGGTGATGCTTCGGCCATGTTAGTATTCTCACCAGATCTCGTCGGCACAAAAGTTTCGTTTGCTATCGACAGTCCAGGTGACATGATGATTGACTGGGGAGACGGAAAAAAGGTTTTTTATAAGTATGTAGAAAAAAACGGATCATACCAAAACATGGAGGGGGTACTACTGAGTACGACCATGAAAATATACGCTCCAGAGGCCGTTGACCTTGGAGTGGCCAACGCTTCCATCTCGCAAATCAATGTCAGTAATATGTCCAAGCTGAAACATTTCTCTTGCTCTGGAAACGCAATCACTGATTTGGATGTCTCGAAGAACGAGGCTTTGGAGCAACTTACTTGCGGTAACAACCCTTTGGTATATCTCAATCTCGGTGAGGCACAGTCGTTGAAGCAATTGTACTGTGAGAATACGCAGATTAAAACACTCGACTTCAGCAAGAGCAAGTCGCTCAGCTATCTCGATTTACAGAAGAATCGGCTCAACAGCCTGGATGTCTCAGGATGTGAAAATTTGGAAACTCTTGACGTGACTTACAACAATCTCTCTTATGTGGATGTCAGTCATTCACCCAAACTCACAACCTTTTTTGCGGACAAAAACCAGCTCACGAAGGTTGATTTTACCAACAATCCCCTTCTCCAGAATCTCTCTGTGGGTTTCAACCAGCTGGAAACGCTTGACATTTCTAAGCTCAAAGACCTTGTATATGTTTACTGTAATGACAACAAACTAAAGGAACTGAAGCCTGTCAGTAGTGCTATGGTTATGCTTCAAGCCCAAAACAATCAGATAGGGGATATTGACTTGTCGAAGTGTCCAAGCCTTACAATAGTCGCTTTCAATAACAACCAGCTGACAAGTGCAAATCTTTCAGCCTGTTCGCTTTTACAAAACTTATGGCTTAATGATAACCAACTGTCAACAATACAAACTCCAAAGGGAGGAATGCCCAAGTTGGAAGTGTTCAACTTGTCCAACAATCAGTTCGAGACATTCGATTTCTCCATCGTTCCGAGTGTAACAGAGTTAGTCATAAGCGGTAACAAATTTGAAGGTGATATAGACCTTTCACAAAACAAAAGTCTGGAAAAATTCTTTGCATACGACAACCAAATCGGGAATATTACGTTTTCCAACTCAGGCTTGACCACACTGAGTGTGAGCAATAATCAGCTGAAATCACTCAACGTACCGAGCAGCGATCTCTATTGGGTGGAGGCTAATAACAATCAGTTGATGGGTGTAAACGTTAGCGCGACCACCAATCTCTACTTGCTTCACCTCGACAATAACAAGTTAAACAGCCTCAACTTAGATGGCAAGAACATCCTCGTATCCCTGTCCATCCGCAATAATCAGTTTGAAAGCAACTCGTTGGACAAGCTCTATGGGCAGCTTCCAGACCTCAGCGATGTGGGTGTTTCGTCGGAAAACAGCAGCTGGATGAAGTGG
>DLLX01000085.1 GCA_002479145.1 Prevotella sp. UBA7551
TTTTCCATACACGCTATGGCGAAACACATGCGTTATATCCATCACGAAATAAACAGCAACCGGGGATGAAACCTAATTACCGATGGGCATTAAGTGAACAAGCTGAAGAATGCGCAGGGGTGAAAGCACTATTCTTCAGTACGTGTCGATGGTCTTGACGAATGTCTCGGCTTGCTTGAGGGTGTCGAGTTTGCCCACATCGATCAGGTGGAGGCTTTTCGTCCACAGCCCACGGATGTCGAGCCGGTGGCAGTTTTGCAGGTAGAAGTCCATGATGGGAAAGCGGTCCGGGTAGGGATGCATGGCCTCGATGAGGCTTGGCGCTACGACATGAATGCCGCTGAAGGCCAGTCTGCGGTAGCGGGTCACATCCAGGGAGGGGTAGGGCGACCGCACCTCGCCAGTTGCCACATTGGTCCATCCCGCAAGTCGTGCTTCATCGTCGAAGAGCAGATAGCGCGTCGTCTTGCGCTCACTGACCAGCAGAGTGGCATCGGCTGCAGCTCCGTCGTACAGGCTCGACAGGTCAGCGTCGCTCAGAATGTCGACGTTGTGAATCAGCACGGGGCTGTCGGGGTCGAATAGCCGCGCCGCATGGCGGATGCCGCCGCCCGTGTCGAGCAACTGGTCCGACTCGTCGGAGATAAGGATTTCCACGCCGAAGTCGTGCGTGTGCAGGTAGTCGACAATCTGCTGGGCGAAATGGTGCACGTTGACGACGATGCGGGTGAACCCCTCCGCCTTTAGTTTCTTGATGATGTGGGCCAACAAAGGCTCCCCTGCCACGGGCACAAGTGCCTTGGGCATCCGGTCGGTGAGCGGCTTGAGGCGTGTGCCCAAGCCAGCGGCGAATATCATTGCCTGTCTTGTCATGCTGATGTTTTTATTTTGAAAGTAAACTGCCTGTAAACGTATGCAAAACGTCACAGAAACCTTTGAATTGCTTTCTTAAAAGTCTAATGAACGTTAAAAACCGTGCGGTCTTATGATATGGGCTGAATGGCGTTGTAATATAGCCCCTATTGTCGTACAATAGGGGCTGTTTTGCGTGATCTTTCAGCCCCTATCATAAAGCAAAAGGAGCGGGGTGCCCCGTCGGTGGTGTGTCGTACCCCTGCTGACTGGGTTGTGACGGATGTGCGGGGATGCCGATGAGCTGCCCTTGACGGTGGACATTCAATCCGTTTCCCTTGCCTTTAGCACATTGCTGATATGCTGTTCACGATGAGTCACCCGTACCTCTATGCCATATTTCTCGTGGATGTGCTCTGCCAGATGCTGCGCACAGTAAACGCTGCGGTGCTGTCCACCCGTGCACCCGAAGCAGAACATGAGCGCGGTGAAGCCCCGTTGCATGTATCGTTCCACATGATGGTCGGCAAGGAGATAGACGGGTTTGAGAAAGTGGAGTATCTCTCCGTCGTCCTCCAAAAACCGGATGACCGGCTCGTCGAGTCCGGTGAGCTTCTTGTACGGCTCGTAGCGTCCGGGGTTGTGGGTGCTCCTGCAGTCGAAGACGTATCCTCCGCCGTTGCCCGTCTCGTCCTCCGGGATGCCTTTCTTATAGGAGAAGCTGAACACGCGTACTACCAAGGGTCCCTTGCCGTCGTATTTGGAGAAGGTGGCAGGCCCGTCCAGCGGGTTTCCCCGAAACACATTGTCGGTTGTTGTACGCAGACCGTCGGCCCGGTTCTTCGCCGTCTCCTCGATGCGGGTGTACTGTGGCAGCTCGACGAGGCGCTGCAGGAGTGACATCAGGTAAGGATAGGGGAATATGGCACGGTCAAGCGCAAGCAGGTCGCGCAGGTTCTGCATGGCTCCGGGTATGGAATCGATGAAGTGGTGTTTGTGCTCGAAGTAGCCGCGGAAGCCATAGGCGCCGAGCACCTGGAGCGTGCGGAAGAGCACGAAGAGTGCCAGCCGGTGGGCGAAGTGGCGCGATGAGGGCACCTCGGTGTATTGCTTGAGGCTCTGGTAGTACTCGTAGGCCAGCTCGCGGCGCAGTTTGAAGGAGTATCTTGCACTGGCTTGCCATAGGAAGGAGGCCAGGTCGTAGTAGAATGGCCCTTTGCGGCCGCCCTGGAAGTCGATGAAGAAAGGGTTGCCCTTGTCGTCGAGCATCACGTTGCGGGCCTGGAAGTCGCGGTAGAGGAACGCCTCCATCGGCTCGGCCGTCAGGTCTTTGGCCAGCATTCGGAAGTTAGCCTCCAGCTTCATCTCGTGGAAGTCCATCTCTGTGGCCTTGAGAAAGCAGTACTTGAAGTAGTTCAGGTCGAAGAGCACGCTGTCCTGGTCAAACTCCGGCTGTGGGTAGCACTGGCTGAAGTCCAGCCCCCGTGCGCCGCGAATCTGAATATTGGGCAGCTCGCGTATCGTTCTTCTGAGCAGCTCCACCTCTTTCTGTGTGTAGCGTCCGCCCGCCTCGCGCCCGCCCCGGATGGTGTCGAAGAGCGAGGTGTGCCCCAAGTCGGTCTGCAGGTAGCGCATCTCGTCGTCGCTCGTGGCCAGAATCGTGGGTACGGGCAGCTTCCTGCGGGTGAAATGGCGCGCCAGATAGATGAAGGCATGGTTCTCCTCGCGGCTCGTTCCGATTACTCCGATGACCGTTCTGCCCTCGTTATCTGTCAGCCGATAGTAGGCACGGTTGCTTCCCGCGCCCTTCATCTTCTCTATTGTGGTGGGTTTTGCGCCCGCCCATTGCTCATATAGTGCGATGAGTTGCTCCATGTCTCAGTGGGTTATCGTTTTGTTTCGTCCTTCTCTTCTTCTTTCAGGCTGTTGAGTATGTCTTCTTTCTGCTTCCTTCCTCGCCGTCGCTGGTCGTATTCGAGGAGCAGGCCGTCGATCACCAGCAGCAGCATCAGGATGCCGGCAGTGATGAAGAAGTTGCGTGTGAGGTAGAAGATGCAGCTGATCACGATGAAGAATGCGGCGAATTGCTTCCAGTTGATTCTTATTTTCATGTTTGCAAAGGTAGCGGTTTCGGGTGGTATTGCCAAACAAATCATGCTTTTTGGTCAATGAAATAGGTAGGCGCCATTTCCTGTGGCACAACAGATCACTCTATGGCTTGTTGCAGAAAGTTCTGTCATACGATACTCAAATCCGTCAGATTTGGGCTGTGTAAATAATGAATAAAGCAATCCAAGAATGATAAAAGATACCGTAAATTTCTGTATTTCAGTGGGATGTCTTAAAGGGAGTGATGTGCTTTCAGACGTGCTGTCATCGTCTTTTTCCCCGGAATAGAATGCTATTTTTGATAAAATTACGCAAAAATAACTTTTTATAGCATATTTGTAAAGCCGATGTAACATCGTTTACATTTTAATCTCATAATTTTGCAGCGTCTTTTATCAAAGCTAAGTAAAATTATAGATTTATGAAAAAGAGAATCTTAATGACTCTGGCCATCCTGCTGACACTTGTCGGCGGAGCTATGGCTCAGGTCACGACTTCTGCTCTTTCGGGCAAAGTCTCAACGGAAGACAATGGCGAAGCCGTTATCGGTGCCACTGTGCAGGCTGTGCATGAGCCTTCTGGCACTCGCTACGTCGCTGTAACCAATGTGGACGGACGCTATTCTATTCAGGGTATGCGTGTGGGTGGCCCTTACAAGGTGACCATCAGCTATGTCGGCTATCGCCCAAAGGTCGTCACGGGAGTGACGCTGAAGCTGGGTGAGACCTACAGCCTCGATGAGAAGATTGCCGAGAACGCCAACGAACTCGGCGAGGTAGTGGTCAGCGCAAGCGGTTCCAAGTTTACTGGAGAGAAGACAGGCGCTTCCACCAACATCACCAGTACCCAGATTCAGGAGCTGCCTACGATCAGCCGTAGCATCTCCGACATCGCCCGCCTCTCACCGTATGCCAACGGAATGAGCTTTGCTGGTGGTGACGGACGCTCTACAAACTTTACGCTGGATGGTGCCAACTTGAACAACAACTTCGGTCTGTCATCCAGTCTTCCTGGTGGCGGCATGCCTATTTCAATGGATGCCATCGATGAGGTTCAGGTAGTAGTAGCTCCTTATGATGTGCGTCAGACCAACTTCATCGGCGGTGGAATCAACGCTGTGACGAAGTCGGGAACCAACACTTTCAAGGGTACTGCCTACTTATATTATAATAATGAGAACATGCACGGAAACCGTGTGGCCAACTCCGACCTTGGAGAGCGCGGCACAAACCGCAACACCACTTACGGATTTACCCTCGGTGGACCGATTATCAAGGACAAGTTGTTCTTCTTCGCCAACGCCGAGTACTCGCTCGTTCCTGGAGTTGCCAACCGCTGGAGACCATCTGACGACGGCAAGATGGATGCAGACAAATACATTTCGCGTACCAAGAAGAGCGACTTGGACAGACTGAGCGCTTTCTTGAAGCAGAAATACGGCTACGACACGGGTAGCTATAGCGATTGGGGTGCCGATGAGGACAACCTGAAGATCTTGGGTCGTGTTGACTGGAACATCACCAACGACCATCATCTTGCCGTGCGCTTCAACCATACTGCCAACAAGGCTTGGAATGCACCTAACGGAAATTCTTCTGATACGGGCTACAGACTCCGTGGAATGGATCGTCTGTCGCAGTACTCCATGTCGTATGCCAACTCCATGTACTCCATGAACAACAAGGTGACTTCTTTGTCTGCCGACCTCAACAGCCGTTTCGGCGAGAAGTTTGCCAACCAGTTGCTCTTCACCTACACCAACATTTCTGATGAGCGTGGCTCTAACTCTTCTGAGTTCCCATTCGTGGATATCATGAACGGTTATGAGACCGAGGCCGATGGAACAGTGAAACAAGACCTTTCTCCGTATATCAGCTTCGGCTATGAGTTGTTCTCTTACAACAACCGTGTGCAGAACAAGATTACCAACATCATCGACAACTTCACATGGTATGCCGGTGACCACAAGGTTACTGCCGGTATCAACTTTGAGCATCAGCTCGCCAACAACTCTTATATGCGTGGTGGCACGGGCTACTACCGCTATCGTTCACTCGACGACTTCATCAATGGCGCTGCCCCTGAGACGGTAGGCATTGCCTATGGATACAACGGCGCCACACATCCTAACGCAGAAGTGAAGTTCAACCAGTTTGGTCTGTATGTTCAGGATGAGTGGAACGTGCTCGATAACTTGAAACTCAACGGTGGTATCCGCTTCGACAACATCGCCTTCGACAACTCCGACATCATGACCAACAATGCCATCAAGGAGCTTGACTTCGGAGGAAAGCACATTGACACGGGTGAATGGCCAAAGTCTAACATCCAGATTTCTCCGCGCATTGGATTCGTCTGGGATGTCTTCAACGACAAGAAGTTGAAGGTGCGTGGTGGTACTGGCCTCTTCGCGGGTAGACTGCCGCTGGTATTCTTCACCAACATGCCGACCAACTCGGGTATGATTCAGCAGAGTCCGTACAATGCTGTGACCACATATAACAGCGACGGTACTGTGAATACCTCCGATCCACTGCTCGATAAGTTCAAGGGGGGCTTGGTCACCGACCGCGACAAGATTCGTGAGATGCTGGGTGCTCCGGCAACTATTACTCCAGAGCAGGGCACGGTGTCCAGAACCATTGCTGGTGTGGACCGCGACTTCAAGATGCCGCAGGTGTGGAAGTCTTCTGTTGCTGTCGACTGGCAAGTTCCTGTCAGCTTCCCATTCACTCTTACTGCAGAGTTCACTTATACCAAGAAGATCAACGATGTGATGCTCACCAACTATAACATTAAGGACAACATATCGGAGTGGGATCGTCTTCAGGGCGCAGACAACCGTCTGGTCTATCCGAAGGACTATAAGTACTATTCTAAAATCAACGACGCTTGTGTGCTGACCAATACTCACAAGGGATATGGTTATACGTTCAACCTCACTGCAACGGCCGAGCCTATCAAGGACTTGAACGTTATGGCAGCCTATACGCACACCGTCATGAAGGAAATCTCGGGTATGCCGGGTAGCAATGCTTCCTCTGCATGGTCTGGACTGTACACAGTGAATGGTCCTAACTTCGCCACACTGCAGAACTCACAGTATGTGATTCCTGACCGTCTCATTGCCAGCGTCAGCTACAAATACGGCAAAGACCACTTCAGCCTCTTCTACACAGGCTATTCTCCTTCAGGTTACAGCTTCTTCTACAACGGTGATCTGAACGGTGATGGAATCAAGAACGACTTGATGTATATTCCGAAGGATGATTCCGAGATCAACTTCTCGAGCGATGACGACAGAAAAGCTTTCTGGGCTTTCGTCAATCAGGACAAGTATCTGAAGAACCACAAGGGAGAATATGCTGGCGCTTACAGCGCAAGAGCTCCGTTCGTACATCGTTTCGACTTCCGTTGGGCACACGACTTTGATGTCAAGATCGGAAACACTTCCAACCGTTTGCAGTTGAGCCTTGACATCATGAATGTGGGCAACTTGTTCAACTCAAAGTGGGGTGTTGAGAAGAACATGGCTTCTTGCAACAACGGACAGATCCTCAAGGTCGTCAAGGTGGAGAACAACACTCCTGTTTACAGCATGATGAAGGTTAATGGTGAGTATCCCACAGAAACGTGGAGCTTCAACCACAACTATGATCAGTGCTGGAAGATGCAGATTGGTGTGAAGTATTACTTCAACTAATAGAGCGTATTAGGATTCAAAATATCAGGAACGGGAATCTCGGCAGGATGCTGTCGCAGGTTCCTGTTTTTGCGTTTAGGCGATATTATTA
>DLLX01000033.1 GCA_002479145.1 Prevotella sp. UBA7551
TCGTGCTTGATATTAACGGAATTGGCATCACACTTCCTTTGCAATTTTACCGATTAGCCTGACAGGCTACCCTGTCCTTTACTGAACCGCTTTACAGCGCAGGAAACGGTTGGCTACAAACCCGGTAATCGTCCTGTCGATGATGCTCCAGCGCCTCAGCCTCCACGCCTTTGAGAAATGCCCATTTGGGTGCATCGCCAGTAAGACAAGGAAATGGTTGTATGCCCTGTTGGGCTGTTACCCGTTATCATGTGGAATTTCGCAGGAAAATGGGCGGTCCCAGGGTGCAAAAGAAAACTAAATGTGCGCGTTCAGTTTCTACGATTCCGAATTTATTCCATAACTTTGCACCCATTCTTGTTATCACAAACGAAATAGATGAAATCGGGTTTTATGAGAAAAGCATCGGATATTAAGATTCTCCTCCTTTTCTTTTTGTCAATGCTCGCCGCCCATGTGCGTGCGCAAATCACCGGACAGGTGCTGGATGCCGACGACGGCTACCCCGTGCCCTACGCCAACGTGGGCTACGAGGGCACGCCCATCAGTGTGCAGAGCGACGACGAGGGACACTTCACCATCGCCCAACGGGCTGGCCACGTGCTGGTGGCGAGCAGCGTAGGCTACAAGCCGGAGAAGATAAAGGTGAAGGACGACACCATGGTGCTGAACTTTAAGCTCAAGTCGGAATCGACCAATATGGCGGAAGTGGAGGTGCATGGTCGAAGGAAGCGGTACAAAAGAAAGGACAATCCTGCCGTGGAGCTGATGCGGCGCGTCATTGAGGCGAAGAAATTGTCGGACCTGGAGAACCACCCTTACTACCAGTTCATGAAATATCAGAAGATCACGCTGGCACGCAACGACATCGACACGGCCAAACTGAAGCCGGAGAAGTGGTACAGCGAGGGCGTGGAGAAGTCGGAGTACAACGGGAAGTATGTCCTGCCGCTGACCATGAGCGAGACGGTGACCCACCATCTGTACAGCAAAGACCCAAAGAAGACACGCGATGTCATCGTCGGACAACACTCGCAGGGACTCAACAAGTTGCTGCAAACGGGCGAGATCGTGAACACCATGCTCAAGGAGGTGTTCACGGACGTGAACCTCTACGACGACCATATCCGCCTCATGCAGTATCCCTTTCCCAGCCCCATCGGCCGCACGGCCATCAGCTTCTACCACTTCTACATACAGGACACGGTGCAGGTGGCGGGCGACAGCTGCTATCATCTGCGCTTCTACCCTGCCAACCAGCAGGACTTCGGGTTCACCGGCGACCTCTATGTGCTCAAGGACTCCACGCTGCACGTCAAGCAATGCGTGCTCAACATTCCCAAGAAGAGCGACGTCAACTGGGTGAAATCCATGCGCATAGAGCAGCAATACACACGGTTGGAGAACGGAGAGTGGGTGCTGACGCACGATGACATGTGGGCGGAGATGAGCCTCACGGGGCTATTGCCACAGGCGTTGGTGACGCGGACGACCCGTCTCGACGAGTATAAGTTTGACGACATCCCGCGCTCCCTGCTCCGCGGCAAGGCCCGCACCATCGAGGAGGCCAACGCAAGGATTCGCGACGATGCCTTCTGGCAGCGTGAGCGACCCGTGGAGCTGAGCCGCAGCGAGCGCAATATCGACAACCTGGTCGATCGCATCCGCCGCTCCAAGGGATTCGGAATCATCATGCTGGGCGTGAAAGCCTTTGCGGAGAACTTCATAGAGACCGGGCACGCAGGGGAAAAGAGCAAGGTGGACATTGGCCCGGTAAACACTATCGTGTCGCATAACTTCGTGGACGGCTACCGATTCCGTGCCTCTGCCCGCACGATGGCGGCACTCAACCCCCACCTCTTCCTGAAAGGATATGGCGCTTACGGCACCCGCTCCAACCGATGGTACTATGGAGGAGAGGTGACCTACGCTTTCAACAAAAAGCAAAACTCCCCATTTGAGTACCCGATGCGCAACCTCGTGTTCTCATCGGAGCGGGACGTGATGTCGCCCTCGGACAAATACCTCATCAACAACAAGGACAACGTCTTCATGTCCCTCCGCACCCAGGACGTGAGACAGATGTACTTCTACGACAGGCAGCAGGTATCGTTTGTCTATGAGACCAACTGGGGGCTCAGCTTCAACGCCGGCGTAAAGGCTGAGAGCAACGAAGTGGCCGGCGACCTGCATTTTCTGCCCGTCAATGGTGCACCGGAGGTGCGCAAGATACGCACCACGGAGCTTTCTGCGGGCATACGCTTCTGCCCGGGGCAGACGTTTATCAACACCAAGCAGCGCCGATGGCCGGTGAACCTCGACCATCCCGACTTCTCGCTGACCCATACGATGGGGGTGAGCGGTGTGCTCGGTGGGCAATACCAGCTCAACCAGACCGAGCTGAAAGTCTATAAACGGCAATGGTTAGGGTCATGGGGATTTGTCGACTTGCGCGCCAACGGCGCCGTGCAATGGAACAAAGTGCCCTTCCCGCTGCTGATTATGCCCCCCACCAACATCACCTACCTTGACAATGAGATGACGTTCAACCTGATGAACAACATGGAGTTTCTCACCGACCGGCAGCTCTTCGTCAGCGTGTCGTGGGACATGAACGGCAAACTGCTCAACCGTCTGCCGCTGCTCAAGAAGCTCAAGTGGCGCGAGTACTTCTCCGTGAAGGCAATGTGGGGCGACCTTACAAGCAAGAACAACCCCCTGTTGCATCCTGACGACCCGATGCTTTTCCAGTTGCCCGAGGGGTCACGCGTCATCGGGAAGACCCCCTACTGGGAGGTGGAAGCTGGTGTGCACAACATTTTCAACGTGCTGGGCGTGACCTATGTGCGCCGAATGAGCTACCGCAACTACGACAACATCGACCGGTGGGGCATCCGCCTGCTCTTCAACTTGACCTTTTAGATTGTTGGTCAGCCGGCATCAGCTAATATACGGAATTGGGGAAGCCCTCCTGACAAGGGTCTCCCCAGCCAACGGAGGACAAGTGGGAATACGAAAAGAGCCTGTCCTGAAAATCAAATGTTGTAAACAGCTTGACTTTCAGGGCAGGCTCTTTTGCTTGCTCCGCCTTTGCAAAATGAAGTTTTACTCCAAATAGGTGTAGCCGTAGAGTCCGTTGCGGTAGTTGGAGAGGAAATTCTTGCCCTCCTCCAAGGAAATCTTGCCCGTCCGGACGCTCTTCGTGACCCACTGTTCAAGGTGGCGCACAAGTTTCTTCGGGTCGTACTGCACGTATTCAAGCACCTCCTCGACGGTCTCTCCCTCAAACACTTGGTCGATATTGTACTTGCCATTCTTGATGGAAATGTGTACGGCGTTGGTGTCACCGAACAGGTTGTGGAGGTCGCCGAGTATCTCTTGGTATGCGCCCACGAGGAACACGCCGAGGTAGTAAGGCTCTTTGGCACGCAAAGCATGGACGGGCAGCACGTTGGAGACCTGACTATAGGTCACGAAGTTGGCTATCTTGCCGTCGCTGTCGCAGGTAATGTCCTGCAAAGTGCACTTGCGCGTGGGGCGTTCGTTAAGGCGCTGGAGCGGAATGATGGGGAAAAGCTGGTCTATAGCCCAACTGTCGGGCAGCGACTGAAACAGGGAGAAGTTGCAGAAGTACTTGTCGGCAAGCAGTTTGTCGATGTTACGCAGCTCATCGGGGACGTGCTTCATCTGCTTCGATAGCAAGTTCACCTCGTGGCACACGCTCCAGTACATGCTCTCTATCTCGGCACGGGTCTTCAAATCGACGAGACCATGGGAGAAAAGCTCCAGAGCCTCCTCGCGTATCTGCTCCGCGTCGTGCCAATCCTCAAGCATTGTGCGCGGATTGAGGTTGTCCCATATCTGGTAGAGGTCCTTGACGAGCTTGTGGTCGGAGTCCTTCGCCTCAAAATCTTCCGACATTTCGGGCAGCGAGGCGGTTTCGAGCACATCGATGACGAGCACGCTGTGGTGGGCGGAGAGGTTGCGTCCGCTCTCTGTGATGAGGTTGGGATGGGGGATTCCGTACTTGTCGGCAGTCTCAACAAACGTGTCCACGCAGTCGTTGACATACTCCTGAATGCTATAATTGATGGAACTCTCGCTGTTGGAGGAGCGTGTGCCGTCGTAATCGACCCCGAGACCACCCCCACAGTCCACGAAATCGACCGAATAGCCCATCTTTCGCAGGTTGGCATAGAACTCCGCAGCCTCATTGAGGGCGGTTTGTATGCGGCGAATCTTCGTGATTTGTGAGCCGATATGGAAGTGAATGAGACGGAGACAGTCTTGTAAGCCCGCCTTTTCGAGCTTTTCGAGCGCTGAAAGCACCTCGGAGGCAGTCAAACCAAACTTAGACATATCGCCTCCACTTTCCGCCCACTTGCCCGATCCGCTGCTTGCGAGCTTGATACGGATGCCAATGTTGGGTCGAACGTTCATCCTGCGCGCCATTTTGGCGATAATGTCTATCTCGTTGAGCTTCTCCACGACGATGAAGATGCGCTTTCCCATCTTCTGAGCCAGCAAGGCCAGCTCGATATAGCTTTCGTCTTTGTAGCCGTTGCAGATGATGAGCGAGTCGCTTTGGCACTGAACGGCGATGACAGCGTGCAACTCCGGCTTGGATCCAGCTTCCAGGCCGAGGTTGAATTTGCGTCCATGAGAGATGATTTCCTCGACGACTGGCTGCATCTGATTCACTTTAATGGGATAGACGATGAAGTTGTCGCCCTTGAATCCATACTCCTCCCGGGCGCGGTCGAAGCACTTGGAAGTCTCCTCTATGCGGTTGTCGAGGATGTCGGGGAAGCGCAACAGCACGGGTGGAGTCACTCCCCGGAGGGCAAGTTCCTGCATCACGTCGTGGAGATCGACTTGCTGTGTCTTGTCTTTTTCTGGCGTGACATAGACATTGCCCCGCTCATTGATGTTAAAATAGGGTCCTCCCCACCCGTTGATATTATAGAGTTCCTTTGCGTCCTCTATGGTCCACTTCTTCATTTCAGCTTTGGTTTCTCTTTTTTCTGGCAAATGATTATTTATAAAAAGGTATAGTCGGTCGCAGCCTTTGGGGTGCTCCAACACGCCTTATGCATCTATTCCGAGCACCTTACGAAGGGTGGCGACGGTGTTTTCAATCTTTTCAAAGTTGTCAAGCA
Organism: Prevotella sp. UBA7551; assembly: GCA_002479145.1. Lineage (GTDB taxonomy): Bacteria > Bacteroidota > Bacteroidia > Bacteroidales > Bacteroidaceae > Prevotella. Next base: position 5,160 of record DLLX01000033.1, read on the forward strand.
AGGTCACGTCGAGCGTATATTTTGCCTTTTTATAATAAGGTTCACGCTCCACCAGCTGCTTGCAGATGAACTCCCGCACCTCCTCTGGGGTCTTATTGAGCAGCAGAGGACGCACCCGACGACCCATATTGAGGTGTCCAAAGAGCACATCGGGCTTAGCCCTGAGGTAAACGGTGGCTCCTTGGCGGTTCATATAGTCCATATTGTCGTAGAAGCAAGGCGCACCACCTCCACAAGAGATCACAACATCCTCAAATTCGGCGACCTCATGGAGCATATTATGCTCCACCTTGCGGAATCCCTCCTCCCCTCTCTCATCGAAAAGTTGCTTGGCTGTGCACCTCATCCTCGACTCAATGTACCAGTCGAGGTCATAGAAAGGCTGGCCAAGACTTAGGGCAAGCTGGCGTCCGATGGTGGTCTTGCCAGCCCCCATGTAGCCAACGAAGATGACACGACGGCCTCCCCACGACGTAATTAAGGCGTCGCTGGGGATAAAAGGGGTTTCGGGAGACTTAATATGGTGTCTCACGAGCGGCGTTTTCTGCCCCTAACTTTCGGTTCGGGAGCATTCTTGACAATCTCAAGACACTGCTCTTGAGTGAGTTCCGTGACCGTTTCGCGCTGGTTTTTGGGTATACGGTAATTCTTTCCCTTATATACAATGTATGGACCCCAATGGCCTTTGAGTATCTCGAGGTCGTCGTCAAACTTCTTGAGGTGTTTTTCCTCCTCCTGTTTGCGCTTTGCAGCAATGAGCACAATGGCATCCTGGAGGGTAATGGAGAGCGGGTCGGTCCCTTTGGGAATGCTGACATATTTCCCCTCATGGCGCACATAGGGTCCGAAACGTCCTGTGCCGACAGTCACTTCCGACCCCTCAAAAGTACCGAGAGTACGCGGGAGCTTAAACAATTCCAATGCCTCGTCGAGCGTGATGGTGCTGATGGACTTGTCTGAAGGAAGCTGCGCAAAGCGCGGTTTGTCCTTGTCGCCCGCCGCACCTATCTGCACCACTGGGCCATAGCGACCTATCTTGACCGACACTGGCTTGCCTGTCGCAGGCTCTTCCCCCAGCAAACGCTCGCCGACACGGTGCTCGCTGCGCTCATTCATCACCTTTTCTATCTCAGGTTCGAGCTGCCCATAGAAGGTGCGCATGTCCTCACGCCACTGGTCTTTGCCCTCGGCTATCTTGTCGAACTGCTGTTCCACGCGCGCGGTGAAGTTGTAATCCATGATGTCCGGGAAGTTCTGCAGGAGGAATTCGGTAACAACCGTGCCCACGTCTGTGGGAATCAGCTTGCCCTTGTCGGCTCCTACCATCTCCGTACGCTCTTCCGAAACGACCCCGTCGCCCTTGAGTGTGTCCACACGATAGCTTCGCTCCTTACCTTTACGGTCTCCTTTCTCGACATATTCGCGCTGCTGAATGGTAGAGATAGTGGGCGCATAGGTCGATGGACGGCCTATGCCCAGCTCCTCCATCTTGCGCACAAGGCTGGCCTCTGTGTAGCGGGCAGGGGGCTGGGAGAATCGTTCCGTCGAGGTAATCTCATGGCGGCACAACTCATCACCATCCTTAATGGGCGGCAAAGTGTTGGCAGAGCTGTCGGCAGACTCATCATCTGTCGATTCCCGATAGACTTTCATGAAACCGTCGAAGACCGTAACCTCGCCCTGAGCAACGAAACGATGCCCCTCTACGCAGGCGCGAGCCTCATCCGAATCGGGCAGGATATCGATGTTGACGGTGGTCTTCTCCAGCTCGGCATCGGCCATTTGCGAGGCTAAGGTACGCTTCCACACCAGCTCATAGAGACGGCGTTCCTGCTGCGTTCCCTCTATTGTCTTGTTTGACATGTATGTGGGGCGGATGGCCTCGTGGGCTTCCTGTGCACCTTTAGAGTGGGTATGGAACTGCCGAGGCTTGCTGTATCGCTCGCCATAGAGCTTCGTGATTTCCTCTTTGCTCGTGTTAATGGCCAGCGAAGAGAGGTTGACGCTGTCCGTTCGCATATAAGTAATGTTACCAGCCTCGTACAACCGCTGGGCGACCATCATGGTCTGGGAGACCGAGAAGCCGAGCTTGCGGGCCGCTTCCTGCTGAAGTGTCGATGTGGTGAACGGAGGAGCGGGCGAACGCTTGACGGGATGCTTGGCCACAGCGGCCACTTGGAAGCGCGCTCCACGGCAAGCCTCAAGGAAACGGAGGGCCTCCTCATGGGTGGGGAAGCGATGATTCAGCTCCGCCTTCACCTCCACTGGGGTGGCATCGGGGCTGGAAAGCGAGAAAATGGCATTGATGCGGTAGAATGGTTCACTGTGGAAAGACTGCACTTCGCGCTCGCGCTCGACGATCAAACGCAACGCTACGCTTTGCACTCGACCCGCAGAGAGCGACGGTTTCACCTTGCGCCACAACACGGGCGACAGTCCAAAGCCCACCAGACGGTCGAGCACGCGGCGTGCCTGCTGTGCATTGACAAGGTTCATGTCCAGATGACGGGGAGTCTCAATGGCGTGGACAATAGCTGGTTTGGTAATCTCGTGGAACACGATGCGGTTGGTCTGTTTCTCGTCCAAACCCAACACCTCGCACAGATGCCACGATATGGCCTCTCCCTCCCGATCTTCATCGGAAGCCAACCATACTCTTTGTGCGTCGCGGGCATTACGTCTAAGTTCCGCAACCAGCGGCTTTTTCTCCTCCGGAATCTCGTAGCAAGGCTCAAAAGTGTCCAGGTTTATACTCAGCTCTTTCTTTTTCAAGTCGCGGATGTGGCCATAGGATGACATCACCCTGAAGTCTTTTCCTAAGAACTTCTCTATGGTTTTCGCCTTGGCGGGGCTCTCCACTATCACCAAATTTTCTTGCATCTGACTTTTTGGATTTTCTTTGGGGTGCAAATTTAGAAAAACTTTCCGTTACACCTTATAGAGACTGGGGAATTTTATCTTTTTTAATAAGATTGTATTAAGGTGGATTTAGAATGGCTTTGTCTTGACAAATACTGGGGTGGAGCTCCCTTTTGAAAATTAATTTTGGCGACAAAGGAGCATAAAAACTCACATTTCACACCCATAAAAGGAAAAATGAAGAGCAAGTTAGGATGATACTTTCGCACCAACGGAATCATAGACAAGCCACATATTTTGGGAAACTGCCTCGGCTTGAGAAGCTGCAAGCTCGTCAAAGAAGCACTTCTCATACTACAACTGAACCTGTTTGGACCGGCCAACACTTCCCACCGAGCACTCGCCTCATCTATCAGAAAGCCAAGCTGTTACAGGAAAGCAGAAAAGAAAAAGGAGAAAGAAATTCATCTTTCTCCAATGCTGTACCCAGACCCGGGCTCGAACCGGGATGGATTGCTCCACTGGTGTTTGAGACCAGCGCGTCTACCGATTCCGCCATCTGGGCTTAATGCGGCTGCAAAGGTACAAAGTCTTTTTGAAGAAAACAAATTTTTCTTTGATTATTCTTAAATATTTTGCCCATTTGAAGATTTATATGTACTTTCGTATGTTCAACATAAACCTTAGGACTATGATGGGAACACCTAATCACAACTACTGCATCATCCTTGCCGGAGGCCGCGGACGACGTCTTTGGCCTTCCAGCCGCGAGGAGAGGCCGAAGCAATTCCTTGACTTCTTCGGCACGGGACGCACACTGCTGCAACAGACCTACGAACGATTCACCAAGATTCTCCCACCCGACCACATCATCATCACCACCAACGAGCATTACGGTGCGCTCGTGCGCGAGCAGCTTCCAGACATCGCAACCGACCGACTCATCCTTGAGCCCGTGCAGCGAAACACCGCCCCGAGCGTGTCTTGGGCGCTCCACCGCATCCTGCGGATCGACCCCTCTGGCTCCGTCGTCATCACGCCAGCCGACCAAATCATCCTCAACGAGGCAGCTTTTGCCGACTGCATAAGCGAAAAGCTGCGCTTCGTGGCCGACAACGACGTGCTGCTCTCGCTCGGCATACGCCCCACACGCCCCGAGCCGGGCTACGGCTACATACAGATGGGAGAGCCGTCGGGCTTTGACACTATATATAATGTAAAGGCTTTCACCGAGAAACCCGACCGCGAGTTTGCCCAAATGTTCATGGACAGCGGCGAATGGCTGTGGAACACCGGGACTTTTCTGGCCAACGCGCGCCACCTGCGCGCCACGATGATGCACTATATGCCCGCCGTGCTCCGACAGCTCGACGACATCAATCCCCATTGGACGATTGACGAGGAGAACACCTACATGCAGAAGCACTTCCGTTCCTACCCCAACCTGTCAATCGACTACGGCATTCTGGAGCAGAGCGAACACGTATGCGTGGCCTGTTGCCAGTTTGGATGGGCCGATGTGGGCACCTGGCACGGCATATACGAGACCCAGGACAAGGACGCCGAGGGCAACGTGACGCTCGACACCAAGGCGTTCTTCGACAATTCGCACCACAATATCGTCAAGTTGTCGAAGGGAAAGCTGGCCGTACTCGGCGCGCTCGACGGCTACATCGTGGCCGAAGAGGGCAACGTGCTGCTGGTCTGCAAGAAGGAAGACTCCTCCGCGCTGGTGAGAAAGTACGTCAACGAGACCGCCATCCGCATGGGCAAGGAGTTTTTGTAAGTCCTACCCGGAGGCGGCCTCGGCCGACAAACCACATTCTTTAGGCACTTTTGGAGTGGCAAAGGGTAAGCAGCCATGCGCGCACGTCGGCTAAAGCCACTTTCCAAAGTGCCCAATATAGAAATCAACATCCTGAATCAAACATATTGATGCCTTCTTTCTAACATAGACTGACACCCATTCGCCATACTGCTCCATCATGCTTTTTCATCCTTTGCACACCACCCTGCCCGTCCTTCAGCGGATGAACGACCCATTCAACTACACCCCCGACCCACTTAGTCGTCTTGCTGCGGAGGCCATGCAGCGGCTGTTGCCCGCCCACCCTGCCGAAGGCAAGATGGTGGGCGTGCTGATTGTGGAGCGAGACGGACAGATAGGCTATCTGCAGGCGTTCTCCGGCCAGACCGACTGGCCGCTTCCCGAGGGCGAATTTGTCCCGCCCGTGTTCGACTACCTGCGCCCCGAAGGATATTTCAAGCAGCGCGAGGCGGAGATTGTGCGCATCAGCCGCCGCATCGTGGCCTTGAAGACCGACGGGCGCTACCAAGCCCTGCTGCAACGGCGCAGGGATACGGAGGCTGACTACGAGAAACAGCTCCTGGAAGCGCGCGCAAAGGCCGCCGAAGCCAAAGCCCGGCGCGACCAACGGCGCACAGAGGGCGGTCTGTCGAAGGAAGAAAAGGCGGAGATGATCCGCGAGAGCCAATTTCAAAAGGGGGAAATCCGACGGCTGCGGGCGCGCTTCAAAGAGGAGATGCGGAAGGCAACAGCAGCGCTGACCTACTACGAGAGGGAGCTTCGCCACCTCACCGTCAACCGCAAACGGATGAGCGAGGAGCTGCAGGCATGGCTTTTCGCCCAGTTCCGGATGCGCAATGCCGAGGGCAAGGAGAAGGATCTGCTCGCCATCTTCGACCAGTGGCACGCCGAGCACCTGTCGCCCAAGGCACAACGCCACGTGGACCGCTGCCCGTCGGGGGCTGGGGAGTGCTGCGAGCCGAAGCTGTTGCAGTACGCCTACCTCCATCATCTGCGGCCGCGAAGCCTCGCCATGCTCTGGTGGGGACCCTCGCCAAAGGAGGAAGTGCGCCACCACGGGCAGTATTATCCTGCCTGCCAACTGCGCTGCCGCCCCATTCTGACGTGGATGATGCAGGGCCTGGACGCGGAAGTGGCTCCCGTGGCGGCCCAGTCGCCCGCTACCGTGCGCGTGCTCTACGAAGATGCCGACTTGGCCGTCATCGACAAGCCCACCGGACTGCTCTCCGTGCCGGGCAAGGACGATGCGCCGTCGGTGCTTTCCGTGCTCGCCAGCCGCTGGCCGGACGAGGAAGGCCCCTACTCTGTCCACCGTCTGGACTGCTTCACCAGCGGGCTGATGGTCGTGGCGCGCACAAAGAAGGCACAAAGGGAGCTGCAAGCGCAGTTTGCCCACCGCACCACCCATAAGGAATACACCGCCCTATGCCAGTACGAGGAACACCTCTATGAAGGCAAGACGGGAGAAATCGACCTGCCACTGGCCCACGACTACTGCGACTTACCGCGCATGCTCGTCGACTTCCGCTACGGCAAGCCCGCCCACACCCGCTACCAAGTGTTGCGCATCGTCACCCTCGGCGACGGCAATCGTGCCGCTCTGCTGCGCCTCACGCCCACCACAGGGCGCACCCACCAGCTCCGTGTACACTGTGCCCACGCCAAAGGGCTCAACGCCCCCATCATTGGCGACCCGCTCTACGGGCAGGCTGCCCGACGGATGTGCCTCCATGCCACGCTGTTGGAGTTTGACCACCCCTCCCTCCACCAACGAATGCGCTTCCATAGCGACCCGCCATTCATCCCATAGCGGTACCTCCGAAAAGACCTTTTCCACAGCCATCACAGCCCAACAAGGGCAGTTGGCATACAGATTATCCCAAAATCGTCATTTGATTGGAGATGGACGATTGGGGATGATGTAAGCTATTGGCTTCCAATACGTTATCTTTCCTTCGGATTTATAGCCTGAAAGGCCGGAGTTTTTAAT
>DLLX01000030.1 GCA_002479145.1 Prevotella sp. UBA7551
AACGGAAATATTTTTAAATTAAAAATTTGAGATTTTTAATTTATTTTTCCGCAGTTTTTAATTTAAAAATCTCTGCATTATAGGCTGTATTACATTTCAATACGGTTGAGTTATACCGCCAAATACGTCAATAAGCCCTTTCAATTTGATCTTTTTCAACCCCAATTGGCCATTGGATTGGGTCCCCGATTGCTGGGCATTGGTTGCAGTAAGAAGCCGAAACAAACGCTGACAGGCTGGGGAAGAGGCATTGCTTCCCGCTTTTTCCCCTTCTCGTTCTAATGGACCAGTAGAGTTTTGCGGCTGTATCGTCATCACATACCCGCTTCTTTCTTCATAGCTTTCGCCCCTCATGCGTGATAGGGGGAATGCTTTGGGATGACGGCAAGATTGTATTTGTTACAAACTTTAACAGCCTTTTCTTTGTGGAAAAGCAAAGGTTGCGTATCTTTGCAGATGAGAATAAAGATGAATTTCCATTAGAACTTAAAACGAAGACATTATGAAGAAGTATGTATGCGACGTTTGCGGCTACGTTTACGACCCCGCACAAGGCGACCCTGATAACGGAATTGCCCCTGGAACGGCTTTTGAGGATCTTCCAGACGACTGGACTTGCCCCACTTGTGGCGTGGGTAAGGACAACTTCAGCCCCGTAGAGGATTAGTCGGGAAGCGTTTCCCACACCACCCTAAAGACGCCTCCACAGCACATTGCGGCTGTGGAGGCGTTGCCTGTTTAGCACAGTTATCGTATATCCTTGTCTCCCCGGCGGTATACTACAATAAAAAACCGCCGCCCCATACTCACGTATCGGACGGCGGAAATCATGAAACTACTTAAAAGTATGAAATCTACTTACTTTCTTTCTTGTAATTTTCCAGACCCTTATCAAGGAACTTGATGTAGCCAGGTATGTCCTCTTTATAGACGAAGCTGCCCGAGAGCGGCTTGCCATTGTTGTCAATGGTGACGTGGAACGGCTGTGCAAGATAGCCAAACTTGGTCTGCTCCAGGTATGACCACTTGTCGCCCACGGTGCGTAAGGTGCGCATCGAGCCGTCAGGATTCTTGACCTCTATCGGCTTGTCGAGCGGGGTCTTGTCATCGACGAAGAGCGAAATGAGCACATAGTCTTTGGTCAGGCGGTCGGCAACCTCCTTGTCCGTCCATACAGCCGACTCCATTTTGCGGCAGTTTACGCATCCGAAGCCGGTGAAGTCGAGCATGACGGGCTTGCCGGCAGCCTTGGCTGCGGCCATTCCTTCCTCATAAGAGGTGTAGGCGGGATGCACTTCCTCAGCCTTGTTGAGGTTGAAGTCCTGCGTGTTCATGGGCGGTGAGAAGGCGCTGACGGCCTTGCAGGGAGCGCCCCAAAGCCCTGGTACCATGTAAACGGCGAAGGCCAGCGAGCAGAGACCCATCATAATGCAGGGCACGGGCATTGCTTTTTGCTCCTGATCGTCGTGTGGGAACTTGAGCCAACCGATGAGATAGAAGCCCATGAAGGCGAAAATCATAATCCACAGTGCAAGGAATGTCTCACGGTCGAGGATGCCCCAGCCGTAGGCGAGGTCGGCAACGGAGAGGAACTTCAGCGAGAAGGCCAGCTCGATAAAGCCGAGCACCACCTTGATCATGTTCATCCAAGAGCCAGACTTCGGGGCTTTCTGCAGCCAAGTCGGGAACATGGCGAAGAGAGAGAATGGCAAAGCCAGCGCGATGGCGAAGCCGAACATGCCCACCGTGGGTGCTAACCAGTCGCCACTTGTCGCTGCTTCCACGAGCAACAGGCCGATAATCGGGGCTGTGCAGGAGAAGCTCACCAAGCAAAGGGTAAAGGCCATGAGGGCGATGGAGAGGAGTCCGGTCGTATTCGTGGCTTTTGTGTCGACGGCATTGCCCCAAGAAGAGGGGAGCTGAAGTTCAAACCACCCGAAGAAGCTGAATGCGAAGACCACCAGGAGGAGGAAGAAGAAGATGTTGAATGGTGCGTTGGTCGCCAAGTCATTGAGTCGTTGCGGGCCGAGAAGCGCCGTAACGAGGAGCGCAAGTGCCATATAAATCACGATGATGGCGATGCCATAGATGGCGGCATCGCGCACACCTTTGCCCTTGTTGTTCTTGGATCGCTTCAGGAAGAAGCTCACAGTCATCGGGATAATCGGCCATACACAAGGCGTGAGCAGTGCGACAAATCCGCCGACGACGCCCATCAAGAAGATGTACCACACCGATTTGTCCTTCGTGCTTTCTCCGTCCTGAAAGGCTTTCAGCTCTTTGATGACAGGCGTCCAGAGTGAAGAACCCACATCAGCAGTGCCCGTATCGGCCTTGACGGCGGTGGTTTTGGTGGAGTCTCCCTGCGCTACGGCAGCACTGGCGGAGTCTCCTGGTGTGGCGGCAGCTTCTGTTGTGGTTGCCTCTTCGGCCGTCTTGTCCTCTGTTGCGGCCGGTGCGTCCTTGGGACCCTGGCCGCTATAATTGAACTCTACGTTCGTAGGAGGCATGCACATCTCGTCGTTGCACGCGCCAAACTGCAAGTATCCTTTGATACTATAGGTCTTTCCAGTAATCTTGTATTTCTGTACGAAGGTGACATTGTTCTCAAAATATCTGAGCTTCATGCCGAAGATGGGGTCATCCTCGAGGATTTCCCTTCCTAAATGACGCAGTCCGCCGACAGGCTTCACGCCTTCAGCCTTGTCAATATGCAGGGAAGCGGACACTGGACCGTCTGCGGGAAGCCCGGTAGAATATACGTGCCAGCCTTTCGCAATGCTCATAGTAAACTTCACTTGCACCTCTGTGTCTGAAGTTTGTTGCTTACTTGCCTTAAATTTAACAGGATTACCTTGGGCAAAACACAGTAGTGCCAAAAGGGTAAATGTCAGCGTTAAAATGGCTCTTTTGTTAGTTCTCATTCTTATGGTTTTCTATTAAACATTGGCGACAAAATTATTAAATTCTATCTACTTGCCCAAACTTTTTGGTGAAAAATTTTCTTGTGCCAAAGAAAAAGGATAACTTTGCAGCGCATATTAAAAATAACGAGAAAAGCAAACAGGGATTCCGGCATGAAGACCATGTCGGGATTCTCGTTTTTTGCGTTGTTTGATACAGGTTTTGTACAAATCTTAAACAAGAAATAAACTATGGCTTACATGTCACAGAAGGGCTATGACGAGATGGTAGCCCAACTCCATCAGTTGGAGACGGTAGAGCGTCCGAAGGCTTCTGCGGCCATTGCAGAGGCCTGTGACAAGGGCGATTTGAGTGAGAATTCGGAGTATGATGCAGCAAAAGAGGCTCAGGCACATCTTGAAGCGAAAATAAACCAGCTGAAATTGGCCATTGCCGAGGCGAAAGTTATCGACACTTCGCGTCTCAGTACGGACGCGGTGCAAATTCTTTCGACCGTGGAAATGACCAATATGGCCAACAAAATGAAGATGCGCTACACCATCGTGAGCGAGAATGAGGCCAATATCAAGGTGGGAAAGATTTCCATCAAAACCCCCATCGCGCAGGGATTGCTCAACAAGAAAGTCGGCGATGTCGTCGAGATTGCCATTCCCCGCGGCACGATTAAGTTGCGTATCGACAAAATAACCCTTGAATAATCAGTACAATGGACATTTTCAGCAAGATTGCCGCGGGTGAGATTCCCAGTTATAAATGCGCCGAAAGCGACAAGTTCTACGCTTTCCTCGACATCAATCCGGTCGTCAAGGCCCACACGTTGGTCATTCCTCGTCGTGAGATAGACTACATCTTCGACATGGAC
>DLLX01000010.1:0-7766 GCA_002479145.1 Prevotella sp. UBA7551
GGCAGGATGCTGTCGCAGGTTCCTGTTTTTGCGTTTTAGGCGATATTATTCCTCCCCACTCTTTAGTTGACTGCCCAAGCAGCGTGATGATAAGCGTGGGACGATAAAGCACGAATAATATAAAGTAGAGGATCTTGGGCGAGAAGCCGTTCAACAACGTGAGCCCCTTGTCGCCTCTATTGACATTTTTAGAGCAATATTTTTAGAAGATTTGCGTTAGACCGAAAATCACAAAGCGATGAAAAAGTTTTTAATGACTCTCTTGCTTGTGGCGATAGCGTTCACAAGTGCTCTTTCCGGGGAGCGGTGTACGGTGATTATCTCCCTCGATGGTTTCCGATGGGACTATACAGACTGGTACAATACCCCTTTCCTTGACAGTTTGTCCAGTCATGGTGTGAAAGCTGTAATGCAGCCTTCTTACCCATCCGTTACCTTCCCCAACCACTACACGCTGGCTACTGGGCTTGTGCCGGACCATCATGGCATCATCGCCAACCGCTTTTATGACAAGCGTACCCAGTCGACCTTCCAGCTGGGCAAGAACCAAAGCAACCCCATCTTCTGGGGAGGTGACCCGATATGGCTCACGGCTAAGCGACAGGGAAAGCGTGTCGGCGTCGTTTACTGGCCCGGATCGGACGTTGCCATCAAGGGCGAATACCCCGACTACTGGGTGGATTATTCCAAAAAGCCACTGCTTACGTTTGTGGAACGTGTGGCGAGAATAGAGCAAATGCTGAAGATGCCCGTAGGGAAAAGACCACAACTCATCATGGCTTACTTCAGTGAGCCTGACCACAGTGGACACTCATTTGGGCCAGAAAGCCGGCAAACACGCAAGCAAGTGGAGACGCTCGACTGTCTGCTCGGTCAGTTATGGGACGATATACAGCATCTGCCTAACGCAGCAGACATCAATCTCATCGTCACTTCCGACCATGGTATGGCACGAGTGACCAACGAGCGCATTGTCCGTCTGGACAAGTATCTTGATCCATCATGGTATGAGACCATCGACTATGGATTTCCTTCCATGATCTTTGCAAAGAAAGGATGTGAGAAGAGGATTCTCAAGGCGCTCTCCAGTGTGCCTCATATCAGGGCTTATCGCAAGTCAAAGGTACCTTCCTATTTACATTTTGGAACCAATGAAAATATTGGAGATATTGTCGTCTTGACAGACATTGGCTTCGTAACAAGCAATCATGACACCACCATACCGGGTAACCATGGCTTTGATCCGACCTATAGTGACATGAATGTCATCTTCTGTGCCGCTGGCCCTGACTTCAAAAAAGGATATAAAAGACAAGCTACGTTCCCCAATGTCGATGTATATCCACTACTGGCACATCTGCTTGGGATTACACCTTCGCCTTGTGATGGCAAATTGGAGGACGTGGAAGATCTGTTAGCGAAATAAAGAAAAGAAGAAAGAATACCTTGCCTATCGGCAGGTGAAGGTTCAAGAGTAAAGCAATGCCCCTGTGCCTATTTGGGAGATAACTCGTAAAGGCACGGGGGCATTGCTGATAATATTTCCGTATTACTTGATGAACTGTATCTTGCCCTCATCTCTTGGCCTTGCCTCGGGGCTCTCGTCAGGATAGCCCACTGCAAGGATGTAGCAAATTTCGTACCCTTCGGGAAGGTTCAGTTGAGCAAGGTAAGGCTTACATGCCTCGCTGCTTTGCAAGAAACGCACAGGTCCACCCAGACAGCAAGTGCCCAAACCTAACGATTGGGCAGCCAAAATCATGTTCTCACCCATCAGGCCGGCATCGATAAGCCCGGTACGGTCATCCTTTTCAGTGGCCACTACTATGATGTTGGGTGCGTTGCGATACATATTCTTGAAGTTAGGATCGCGCTTTACCTGTTCGGGCTGTTCTTTCTTGAAGATCTCGGTTGTCCCTTTGATAAAGTCTGGGTTCTCCACTACGCGCACAGCCCAAGCTTGTCGGTTCATGCCGTTAGGTGCGTTCACGCCGCACTTGGCTATCACCGCCAGCTTATCGTGCTCCACCGGCTTGTCGAGATATTTGCGTATGGAACGCCGTGAAAGAATGGTCGTTATCACGTCATTGCTGGTATCGTTGCTCTTTTGACAACAGTTCTGAGCCTTGCTCAGCGATGGCAGCAGCATCAGTCCACACACCATCAGGGTCTTCATCTTCATCATGTTCAGTATCTTCGTTGGTTATTATGATGCTACAAAGATAATAATTTTTGTTGAACTCACCAACATCTGATACAACAACTTACCGAAATCTGCATATATAACCACCGTTAGATGTACTTGCTTTATCCAGACGACTTTTGAAAATAAAGTGACAAGTACCTTTTTTCATCTGCCACATTGACACCATTATGGCTTTCTGACACTTTCTGCCAGCCTTGGCACACTTTTCGCAAGGCAGAGGGTGAAATCCAATGGGTAGAAACCATCGGACAGTAAGAAAATAAATAAGAACAATTAAATAAGTACGATCATGACAATTAAACCGTTAGCAGACAGAGTGCTGATTCTTCCGGCACCAGCAGAGGAAAAAGTAGGTGGAATCATTATTCCAGATACCGCCAAAGAGAAACCGCAGCGTGGTAAGGTGATTGCCGTCGGCAAGGGTACGAAGGATGAGAAGATGTCCTTGAAGCCTGACGATGTAGTGCTCTATGGCAAATATGCTGGCACAGAGATTGAGAGTGAAGGCACAAAGTATCTTATTATGCGTCAGAGTGATGTGCTTGCCATTATTGACGAGTAACGGATACTGAGAGGCATAAAGATTGATTATTAATATTGTATTCAAATTTAAATAGACGAGGATTCATTATGGCAAAAGATATTAAATTCAATACAGAGGCACGCAACCTGCTCAAGAGTGGCGTGGATAAATTGGCCAATGCTGTCAAGGTAACGCTCGGTCCGAAGGGTCGTAACGTGGTAATTGGCAAGAAGTTTGGTGCACCTCAGATTACAAAGGATGGTGTTACTGTGGCCAAGGAGGTTGAACTGGAGGACAACTTGGAGAATGCTGGTGCACAGCTTGCCAAGAGCGTTGCCAGTAAGACGGGCGATGATGCCGGTGATGGTACCACCACAGCTACCATTCTGGCACAGGCTATCGTCAATGAGGGTCTGAAGAATGTTGCTGCCGGTGCCAACCCCATGGACTTGAAGCGGGGCATTGACAAGGCTGTCAAGGCAGTTGTCGAGTACATCAAGGAAAATGCCGAGGTGGTGGACGACAACTATGACAAGATAGAGCAGGTCGCCACGGTGAGTGCCAACAACGATCCGGAGATTGGTAAGCTCCTTGCCGATGCCATGCGCAAGGTGAGCAAGGATGGCGTGATTACCATTGAGGAGAGCAAGACCCGCGACACCAGCATTGGAGTGGTTGAGGGTATGCAGTTCGACCGCGGCTATCTGTCAGGTTATTTCGTTACCGATACTGACAAGATGGAGTGCGTGATGGAGAATCCGTACATCCTTCTTTACGACAAGAAAATAAGCAACATCAAGGACTTCCTCCCCATCCTGCAGCCTGCAGCCGAGAGCGGTCGTCCATTGTTGGTTATCGCAGAGGATGTTGATTCCGAGGCGCTCACCACGTTGGTGGTCAACCGTCTGCGTGCCGGATTGAAGATTTGTGCCGTCAAGGCTCCTGGCTTTGGCGATCGTCGCAAGGCCATGCTCGAGGATATCGCCGTACTTACTGGTGGCGTTGTCATCAGCGAGGAGAAAGGTCTGACGCTTGACAAGGCTACCCTTGAGGAGCTCGGCTCTGCCAAGAAGGTCACCGTGACGAAGGACAACACTACGATTGTCGATGGTGCAGGCACGAAAGAGAACATCAAGGAGCGTGTGGCACAGATTAAGAACGAAATTGCCAACACAAAGAGCAGCTACGATAAGGAGAAGCTTCAGGAGCGTCTGGCCAAGTTGTCTGGCGGTGTAGCTGTACTCTATGTCGGTGCCAACTCCGAAGTGGAGATGAAGGAGAAGAAAGACCGTGTCGATGACGCACTCTGTGCAACGCGTGCCGCTGCTGAGGAAGGTGTCGTCGTGGGTGGTGGCACCACCTACATCCGTGCCCAGAAGGTACTTGCTGACTTGAAGGGTGAGAATGCCGACGAGCAGACAGGTATCAACATTGTCTGCCGTGCCATTGAGGAGCCGCTGCGTCAGATTGTCGCCAATGCTGGTGGCGAGGGTGCTGTAGTGGTCAATAAGGTCCGTGAGGGCGAGGGTGACTTCGGTTACAATGCCCGCAGAGATACTTATGAGGATCTCCGCACAGCTGGTGTCATCGACCCGGCCAAGGTGGCCCGCGTAGCTTTGGAGAACGCAGCGTCTATTGCTGGAATGTTCCTCACCACTGAATGCCTCATCGTTGACAAACCCGAGAAGGAGCCGGCGATGCCTGCTGCACAGCCGGGCATGGGCGGAATGATGTAAAATAGACCTTAGAAGCAGGAGCATTGCCCCTGCAATATAAACCCAAATATAGAAGAAGTGGAAGATGTTCTTTAAGTGGAATGTCCTCCACTTTTTTGTTTTATCGGTTCGTCAATCCTGCAGATGGATGTCCCCCATGCAGAAAATAGGTGTCCGTAGTTGCATCTTAGGAAGCATAACCCATGGGAGAACGCCTTGGTACTTTGTAAAACCATGCCCCTGTTTTTGCACAATTCCAAGGCTCAAGATGATGGTATGAGCCATCATGCCATTGGTAGTCGATAGTTTTTTCCCGATGATACAGTCCTGAAATTCTCCTTTCTCACGCAAAATGGTAAGCCCATTATGCTCATCCTTACCCTAACTCTTGAAAAACTACATAATCAAACCAATATAATGAAAAATATTTTATAATTGAACGATTATTTAGAAAATTGTATTATCTTTGCATAAGATAAGCTGCACTCGGCAATCAGAGAGCAAGCTCTCATTGCGCTCGTTTGCATTATCTTTGCAACAGTTAAGCTGCACTCGGCAATAATAGTAAGTCTTGTTACGCCCTACTATTAGTACAATCGCTTCCTAAGTGGTTCATGCCTGTATAGTCAAGTTTTACTCCGCCGATAACTCATCAATTTTATCTGGAATAAATTATTTTAATTGGAATGATAATGAAAAGTAGAAACCTAAAAATTACAGGTAAGCCACATCTCATTGCAGTGGCTGTGGCCATCTTCTTTGCCTTGAGTCCACAGATGTCCTTGGCTCAACCACCGAAAACCTTCACAGAGTTCGTCACGGACACCAAGGAAAACGACCTCAAAGGAGAGCAAGTATTTGCTATGCCCTATCTCACTAACGACACCCACTATGGGGTCTTGTCCGATGCCTATTCGAGTCGTCTGTACAATGTAAGCGAGGGAATGTTCTGCATACTTGACAACAACTGCCTCAAGGTGTGGTCTATTGACGGGGAATATCTGTTCGGTCCCGACTGGAAACCCCTCGGCTCATACAACAGTTTTCCCATGCAGTTTGACCATGGTGCGTTGATTGCCAAAGCGGTAAAGAAGAACAATTTCGGCAAGGAGTACTATTCCATACTGTACAAGGATGGCTCTGTGACAGACCTTGACCCCTCGTGGGAGCCACAGTCCAACTTTGTAGACGGACTCGCTGGCGTGATCCAAAAGCAGGGATATAGGGAACTTGGCAACTTTTTCATCAACACTCGGGGTGAGAAGGTGCCCTCGCCAAGCAACCTCGTGTTTGGATATGGCAGCGAAGGAAAGACCCGAGCGATGCGGTGTGGGATGCGTGCGTTCGAGGTGAGAGGTCATAAGTGGGGGTATATGGACGCCAACTGTCAGGTGGTATTGCAGCCCCAGTGGGACCAAGTGCGTGACTTCAGCGAAGGATACGCCTGGACTTTCAAGAACAATGGCAGCGGGGGAACCTGTACAGCGACCCTAATAGACAAGAGCGGAAAGGTGGTGGTGACCCTTAGCAGCGTTCCCATGAGGGCAGACCTCAGTAATACGTACTTGATAGGCGATGTGTGCGACGGGAAATACTATGTGTACACCGATGGCACTGAGCCAAAAACTACTTATTATGACCTCCATGGCAAGGCATTGGCTGAGTCGTATGGGGGCACGTCTTTCTTCGATGGTCATGCGCTGGTGCGCGGCATCAACAATACTTGTAGCCGTGTCTTTGCCGTCGACTCCAACTTTAATGTCACCGACAGCTATCCTACTTCCGGCACTGACGTACACAAGATTCTTGCTGATGAGCTGTGGCAGAAGCAGCCCTTTGAGCCTTTCGGTCTCTATACTATTCACTCCAAATCGGCTATTATCGACAGTCGGGGGCGACTGGTGCTCAATGAGATGGACCATCCTGGCTCATCAGACCACATTAGGGGCTTCAGCCAGCCAGGCAAGGACGGCTATATTGTGGCATCCGACATCTACGTTGGCGACCAACGCTACCTCGCCCTAATCAAATATACCGGGGAGATAGCTTGGCTCTTCGGCCAAAAGTGCTTCACGGCGGACGACTTGAAGGGATTCATTAAGTCGCCCGATTTCGACGATGGTAAGGTAATTGTGGATTGTCCTCCGACCACCAAAAAAACCAAGGGGCCGACCAAGCGCACTTCCCCCACCTACAAGGTAAGCGTGGTGTGCAATCCTCCCGAGGGAGGTACGGCCAGCGTGGTGGGTAAATCGGCTATCAAGTATGGTGACCAAGTGTCCATCAAGGCATTGCCGGCCAAGGACTGGGCGGTCACCAGCGTGAAAGTTGGTACTCGCGAGGTGGGTACGGAGCCGTTTGACGTCACAGACGATGTCACGGCCACCGTTACCTTCCTCCAGAAACCGGACATAGAAACAGTGGATTTCACCAACTCCTATCAGGGCAATGTGCGGATGAAGTTGTTGGATGATAACCCTATTGACGTTACCCTCTACGCCACGATGAGTAAGGACAAGGATATCAGCAGTCCATTCGGCGACCACACCTATGGCTACATTGCCTTGATGATGGATCCAAAGGTGAGACATACAGGCGGATCCCTTGCGGTGAACATCTTCTGTCCTCCCATGAAGATCGTAGGGTTTCAGCGCGAGGGCGATAAAAGGTATCTCGTAGCCGATGCCGGCTCAATCATGTACCACGACCTGCGCGTCGTGACCAATAATCCGTTGGCCAACGTATGGTTCAACTTGATGCTCATGATGGATGGTTTTGAATCGGGTAAGGTTATCCCGCGCCGCTACCGTATAGAGATGCTCCAGGTCAATGACAAGACTGGTGAGTGTACCCTGGGCAACCTTCAGGTGTTTTCTTCCAGCAAGGGATGGGTGGCAGGACAAGACAAATCGCTCATGAAACACACGCCAAGCAAGTTTCCTATGCTCAGTGGCGGCTTCCACGACTACGGCCTTCCCGCCGACCTGTTCAGTGGATGCACCTTGAAAGTGGCCAAGAAGCGTGATGATGTGAACTGGTATCCGCCACTGGAGTGGGCCGAGGGACAAAGCGAATACAAGGACAAGGTGGAGGTGATGCGGCAGACTTACCTCCACTTCATCACTGATTGTGAAAAGTTGTTTGGCAAATAGGCTGCATAGTTCAGTTGTCTTCGGCAGGGTCTTATAGTCACGCCACGTCCATTGAGATGCTGTCGAGGGCGTTTTTGCGTTCAAGGTAGTCAGAAGAGAAGTTTTTGCAGGTTGCAGGCAGCTTGTAAAAGAGCCCCTTTCGCATTGCAATTCAGCCCCTTTCGCATCAC
>DLLX01000010.1:7813-37786 GCA_002479145.1 Prevotella sp. UBA7551
GCGAAAGGGGCTGAATCGTGTGGCACCCTGTTTTCATCGTGACTTTGACTGAATTTACTTTACACTTTTCTTGTAGTTTTACTGAATAGCTTTGTGTTATTTTTCCTCTTTTACAGAACCTCTTCACACCGCAGGAAGAGCTTTACGGTATGGCTTTACATGGTTGTTTTTACGGGGAAAAGTCCAGGTGACGTCAGACATAGGCAAGGAAAGCAGAATGATCTCTGTCAATTTGTCTCTTACGTCTCGGCCATTGTGCGGCGTACTTGGGCTATTTGCTCGGGCATAGGAAGGCGGGTATCTACCCAATGGATGGTGAGTCCGCGCCGCTCCATTCCACGAAACCAGGTCATTTGCCGCTTGGCAAACTGATGGATGGCTGTCTCGAGGCGGCTGAACATCTCCTGGTAGGAGGTACGGCCAAGCACATATTCGGTGACAAATTTGTACTCTAAGCCATAATACATCAAGTCTTCGGGCGTCACAGTTTGCAGCAGATGCCTCACCTCATCGACCATGCCCTCTTCGATCCGCAGCTTCAGTCGCTGGGTGATGCGTGCCCGGCGCGTCTCTCTGTCCACCCATGTGCCAATGATGGTGGATGGTATGGGGGGCACTTGGCGGTTCTCGGTGGGTGTGTGGAGGTTATACTCCTCTATCTCTATTGCGCGGATGGCGCGTTGTGGGGAGTCAATGTCCGTGCGGTTGTGCATCGTGGAGTGGTTTTTGGCCTTCAACTCTTGTAGGATGGTAGTCAGCTCTTCCAGACTTTTGCCCTCCAGTGTACTCCTTAGCTCGCGGTTCTGTGGTACAGGCGAAAGCTGGTAGCCCCGTAGCACGGCTTCGATGTAGAGCCCCGTGCCACCGCAAAGCACAGGCTGGCGGTTTCGACGGACGATGTTTTCGTAGGCGTTGAGAAAGTCGCGCTGGTACTCAAAGAGGTTGTATTTCGTCCCCGGTTCGCAGATGTCAATCAAGTGGTAGGGGATAGGTGTGCCTTCCACAATGTAGTCGTCAAGGTCTTTACCCGTGCCGATGGTCATTCCCTTATATACTTGGCGGCTGTCGGCGGAGATAATCTCACCCTTTAGCTCATAAGCAAGCCTGGTCGCGAGTGTAGTTTTGCCGCTTGCCGTGGGGCCGAGGATGGTCAATAATTGCTTCATGGGCACAAAATTACATTATTTTTCCCAAACGGGCTGCTTCATGTGGTTGTAAAAGTACAGCTACAGCGTGTGGGTGGTTGCTTGACGATATGTCATGAGAATAGGATGGACTGCCCAAACCGCGTGATTGTCATCGTGGTATCTGGGGCAGAAAGATGTAATACTTCTTGTTCTTCTGTCGATTTCGGCCTTATGGCCGATTTGGTTTTGGTGAATATTCTTTCCTCCTTTCGGCTTTAATGCTAACGAAGAACGGAGAAAAAAACAAAAGTAGAGATGCTTCAGGAGTGGAATCTCCCTGCTTGATACATAGAAAACAATGATGTCAACCTAAGATGAGATCCTGCAGGACTGGCTTTAGGGTAGGGTGGCAAACAAAGAATCCCCAGTGCATGGAGCGCACAGGGGACTCAATATGACATTAATCAGGGGGTATACCCTTGGATGAAATTAGCTGTTGCTTACTTAACGTAAACGATGGCCAGGCGGTTAGAGGTTGTACCCTGCACGCCCTTGCCGGTAGCCTCGTCGATGATTACACCACGATCCTTGAGATACTTGGCGACAACATCGGCACGAGCCTGAGACAGACGGTCGTTAACCTGCTTTGAACCCTCAGGAGATGCAGTACCAACAACCTGTACGTGAGCACCCTCCTTGACAGTGTTGAGCGCCTTCTTGGCATCGTTGGTAAGGTTAGCCTTGCCCTGTGCGAAGGTGACGAAGATAAGGTCGGAGACGCTAACGGTCTTAGTTGCAGCAGGAACTTCCACGCGCTTCTCGACAATCTTCTCGACCACCTCGGGCTTACGGTTGCGAAGCTCGTTGATCTGGGCGTTGAGTGCGTCGATCTCGGCTTGGTCGCGAGGCTGAACGATAACGAAGTTGTGCGTACCATTGCTGTTACCGAACTTGTAGTTGATACCAAGGTTCAGCTGCACGGCGCTGCGGTTGAGGTTGTACTCCGTGTCATCATCGAAACCTGCCTTGTGTGTGCCAGCGACAGCGTAGTTGATAGACGGCTCGAGGTAGAGCTGCCACTCCTTCTTTGAGCCGAAGTTGTAGGTGAAGTCGATACCCAGCTTAGAGGTGAGCTGGTCGTTGTTCTCCAGATAGGAGTCGCCAGGGCCATAGGCGTGACCCCATCCGAGGCCTGCCAAGGCAATAACCTCGAAGGGACGCGGCTCGCCCTTGTAGCCAGCTACCCAGTTGCTAATGTTGATGGTTCCGAGAAGGCTTACATTGCTGTAGGTAACAACCGTGTGCGGCTTGCGTACAGGCTCGGGAACCCATGCCTTGGAGTTGAAATATGCGGTTCCCTCAGCGGCCAAACCAAAGACCGGGGTGAACCAACGTCCAATGCGGAGGCTTGCGTTGGGGTTCAAACCACTAAGCCAGCTATGACCTGTGGTCTTGGTTGAAAGACCACCGTTGATGCCGACATAGAAATTGTCGAAAGTCTTGCTTTCCTGCACAGTCTGTGCTGATGCCGATACTGCGAAGAGCGCAGAGGCCATCATTAAAACTAACTTTTTCATGTCTCTCTAAATTTTTAATTATTTATTACTGCTATGAAAGTTATTCTCTCAATACTTTACGTGTGCAAAGTAAAGAAAAAAAAACGATATGCACAAATATTTGGGAGCAAAAAGGATTTTGATAAGTATGAATAGGGAAAAACCTACTACAAAAGGGGAATAACCGAACAATTTCGTTCTTTTCTACTATTTGCATTTTACATATTGTTTATTTCCAGCATAGTCAGATTCTCAAAAGCTGAAACAAAGGGTCAGGCTTTTAATCAGGATTTGCCTTTTTGCTTGTTTTCCCTGTGCTCATGGCACCAAAACGTCATGCGCTCTTCATGTTTTAGCCAGCACTATCCATCCTTCAGCTTGCATATTGACCACTTAGGTCCTTTGGGAAAAGCTTCGCCCTAAAGGCAAGGTCAGGCTAAATGAAAATGATTTATTGACATAAGAAGAGGGAAGTGTCTTTACAAAGATGCTTCCCTTTTCCTGTATGTTTGTGCGAACAGTCCTGTAGTGCTGAAATTTGGTTGGACAGTTATTCTTCCTGTTGCTTAGGACCGCTCTCGTTAGTCGAGTATCGGATTAAACTTCCTTCTTCTCGATAATCTTCATTCCCTCGTTCACTGCCTCCATGTTGAGCGGAATGAGATTGTGGTGACGCTCGGGAAGTGACTTGAAGAGAGCCTTGTTGAGTCCCTCGGTGCTCACCACTGGGCAGACTTTAAGCAAACCTCCCAATACAATCATGTTGAACACCTTGGAGTTTTTCATCTCTGCGGCCTTGTCAGTGGCGTTAACCTCGTAGACGGTGATGTCTTTCCGTGTCGGAGGATTGATGATTCCGTTGCCATCATAGATGAGGATACCACCGGGTTTTACCTTTGGCTCAAACTTGTCGAGGGAAGGTTGGTTGAGCACGATGGCCACATCGTACTTGCTGAGAATAGGGGAGGAGATGCGCTCATCGCTCACAATGACGGTGACGCTGGCCGTACCGCCGCGCTGCTCTGGCCCGTAGGCGGGCATCCACGTTACCTCTTTATTTTCCATCAGTCCGGAGTAAGCCAGAATCTTTCCCATGGAGAGACAACCCTGTCCTCCGAAACCGCTGATTATGATTTCTGTTTTCATGTTGCTGTTTCTTTTATTGAAGAGAAGGAATGGTGTGATTAGAGTCCGGGAATCTCCTGGTCGAGGGTGTCCTTCATGTCGCCCTTGACGTACTCCTTGAACATATTTTCGCGCATCCACTCGTTGGCTTTGACCGGGGAGAGCTTCCATCCCGTGTTGCAGGTGGCGACAATCTCTATAAGGCAACTGCCCTTGCCAGCCATGTTGGCCTCGAATGCCTTGCGGATGGCCTTCTTTGCCTGGCGGATGGCGGCCACGGTGTCGACGCTTTGGCGCGTGACATAGCGGGTTCCCTTGAGGTGACTGGCCAGTTCTGTGATGTTAAGGTTCCATCCGTGAATCTTCGGATCGCGGCCATAGGGGCACGTTACGGTCTTCTGACCAATCAAGGTGGTGGGCGCCATCTGACCTCCTGTCATGCCGTAGATGGCATTGTTGATGAAAATCATGGTGATATGCTCGCCACGGTTTAGGGCGTGCAGCGTCTCTGCACTACCAATGCAGGCCATGTCGCCGTCGCCTTGATAGGTAAATACGAGTCGGTCGGGCCACACACGCTTGATAGCTGTGCCCACCGCAGGAGCACGGCCATGTGCTGCCTCAGACCAGTCGATGTCAAGATAGCGGTATGCAAACACGGAGCAACCTACCGGACAGACGCCGACAGCCTTGTCTTCCATGCCCATTTCCTCGATGACCTCAGCCACAAGTTTGTGGACTACGCCGTGAGAACATCCCGGACAGTAGTGCATCGGGACGTTGTTCATCAGCTTTGGTTTCTTATATACCAGATTCTCTGGTGCGATAATGTCGTTTGCCATTTGATTCTTCTTTTTAGCGGAAAGCCGGTTAAGAGCCGGTTATCCATTTGATTCGACTATTTTACCAACTCCTTTTTCAGTGCGTCAACGATCTCCTCGGGGGAAGGAACAATACCGCCCAGACGACCAAAGTGCTCTACGGGTATGGCGCCATTGACGGCCAAGCGAACGTCCTCGACCATTTGGCCGGCGTTGAATTCGCTCACGAGAATTCCTTTCTTGTTCTTTGCAAGCTCCTTTATCTGCTTTGTTGGGAACGGCCAAAGGGTAATTGGGCGGAAAAGTCCTACCTTCAGCCCCTCTTCACGGGCCAACTCCATGGCCTTTTCACCGATGCGGGCGGCAGAACCAAAGCTGACAATGAGGTAGTCGGCGTCCTCACACTGTTGTGTTTCGAAGCGAACCTCATTCTCACGAATCTTGTCATATTTGGCTTGAAGGGCAAGGTTGCGCTCCTCCATCACCTCAGGCTTCAGCTCAAGGGAGGTCATAATGTTCGGCTTGCGGTCGGGCGTGCGGCCGAAAGTGGCCCACGGATAGCGCTTTTTCACCTCTTCGTCGGACAGACGCGGCTTTGCCTCGGGAAGAATGACCTTCTCCATCATCTGACCGATGACACCATCGGAGAGAATCATGGCCGGGCAGCGATACTTAAAAGCCAGTTCAAAGGAGAGATCAACGAAGTCTGCCATTTCTTGAACGGAGTTAGGGGCGAGCACGATGATATAGTAGTCACCATTGCCACCGCCCTTTGTCGACTGGAAATAGTCCGACTGTGAGGGCTGAATCGTACCCAGTCCAGGACCGCCACGCTGCACATTGACGATGACGCCAGGAATTTCGGCACCTGCCATGTAGGAGATGCCCTCCTGCATCAGCGACACACCGGGTGATGATGAGGTGGTGACGCAACGCTTACCAGCACCAGCACCACCATAGACCATATTGATAGAGGCCACCTCGCTCTCGGCCTGGACGACCACCATGCCCGTGGTCTCCCAAGGCTTCAGGGCGGAGAGGGTCTCGATAATCTCTGTTTGCGGGGTGATAGGGTATCCGAAGAAGGCGTCGGCACCGCAGCGAATCAGCGCGTGTGCGATAGCCTCGTTACCCTTCATCAATTTTACTTCTTTCTCAGCCATTCCTTATTCCTCCACTTTTTTCTTATAAACAGTAATACACCCATCTGGGCAAACGATGCCGCATGATGCGCAGCCAATACATTTGTCGGCGAAAACAGGCTCCGCATAAGGATAGCCGTGAACGTTGACTTTCTTCTGTGCCAGTTGGATCACACCCTTCGGGCATGCAACGATGCATAGTTGGCAACCCTTGCAGCGCTCGGTGTCGACCACAATCGCACCTTTAATCTTGCTCATATTGAATTGATTTTTTTTAGTTAAGTCGATGGGGACAGAGCCTTCTCCGCCCGGTCGGCCTTTATTAGGGATTATATGCGTCTTTATGATAGAAGTTCAGAATCTCGTCAATCATCAGTTTGGCCTCCACAGCCGGCGACTCTGGGTCAAGCTCGATGGCTTCCAGATAGCAGTCGATGGCATGTTTCCAATCGGCACGCTTACGATGCTCGTTTCCTTTCTGATACCATTCTTCAGCAGTCATGTCTTTCATTACTTGTAATACTCTTTTTTTCCGGCAGCCAATGTGTTCTTCATCAGCGAGCAGATGGTCATAGGACCCACGCCACCTGGTACTGGTGTGATGTATGAACACTTAGGAGCCACCTCGTCAAATTTTACGTCTCCGCACAGCCGGAAGCCGCTCTTGCGGGTAGCATCAGGCACGCGGGTGGTGCCAACGTCAATGACCACGGCGCCTTCTTTCACCATATCGGCCGTGACAAACTCCGGACGGCCAATTGCGGCGATGATAATGTCGGCCTCACGGCACTCCTCTTTCAGTGTGGCCGAGCGGGAGTGGCATACCGTCACCGTGGCGTCGCCATAGCACTTCTGCATCATCAGCGAGGCCATTGGCTTGCCGACAATGTTGCTGCGTCCCAGTATGACGCACTTTTTCCCAGAAGTCGGAATGTTGTAACGTTTGAGAAGGGTCATGATGCCCAGCGGAGTTGCGGAGATGAAGCAAGGCAGTCCAATGTCCATACGACCCACATTGATGGGGTGGAAGCCGTCCACGTCCTTACGATAGTCGATGGCCATGATGACCTTCTGCTCGTCAATGTGCTTCGGAAGCGGCAGTTGGACGATGAATCCATCGATATCCTTCTCTTTGTTTAGGCGGTCAACGCAAGCAAGAAGCTCCTCCTCAGTCACGTCATCCTCGTAGCGGATGAGTGTGGAGGTGAACCCGCACTGCTCGCACGAGATAACCTTGTTCTTCACATACGTCTCGGAACCGCCGTCGTGTCCTACGAGTACAGCGGCCAGATGAGGACGTTTGCCACCGCTGGCAACAATCTTGTTCACTTCTTCGGCAATCTCAGCCTTAATGGCTTTTGCCGTAGCTTTTCCGTCAATCAGTTCCATAATGGTTAGGTATGTTAGTTGGGGGCGCGTCCTCCATTTGATTTCCATCGTGCATGGTGACTTCGCATGGCTTTTGCGCCCATGTTTATTTCTCCCCTTTGTCATCCCTCCTTTTTGGTGGGATAGGAGTTTTGCTTTGGGTTTTTAGTTGGTTGGGGTGCGTCGAATACTCTATTATAAATATGAACGCACCCGTACCATAATTTATAGGGCTACCTTAGAGGGGGCAGTCCCGCACCCTTCATGTTCTTCATTCGTCCCATCATGCCTTTCATGTTGGCACCAGTGACCATTTTCATCATCTTTCTTGTTTGGTCAAACTGCTTGATGAGCTTGTTCACTTCTTGTATGTTTGTGCCCGATCCTGACGCAATGCGGCGGCGACGTGACGTGTTGAGCACTTCGGGGTGGGTACGTTCCTGTGGCGTCATGCTCTGGATGATGGCCTCGATGCCCTTGAAGGCATTGTCGTCAATGTCAACATCACGGATGGCCTTGGCCACTCCCGGAATCATACTGGCCAGCTCCTTGATGTTGCCCATCTTCTTAATCTGTTGAATTTGGTTATAGAAGTCGTTGAAGTCGAATTGGTTTTTGCGAATTTTCTTCTCCAGCCTCTTGGCCTCTTCCACGTCAAACTGCTCCTGGGCACGCTCCACCAGCGACACCACGTCGCCCATTCCAAGAATGCGGTCGGCCATACGTGTGGGGTGAAACTGGTCAATGGCTTCCATTTTTTCGCCCGTACCGATGAACTTGATAGGCTTGGTCACCACTGTGCGGATGCTCAGTGCTGCACCGCCACGGGTGTCGCCATCAAGTTTAGTCAGCACCACACCGTCGTAGTTGAGTCGGTCGTTGAATGTCTTAGCCGTATTGACGGCATCCTGTCCCGTCATAGAGTCGACGACGAACAGCGTCTCGTCCGGCTGGACATGATTCTTCAGGCTCTCTATCTCAGCCATCATCTGCTCATCTACTGCCAGGCGTCCGGCAGTATCTATGATAATGGTGTCGTATCCTTTGGCCTTGGCCTCTTGGATGGCATGGTCAGCTATCTCGTTGACATTTTTGTTATCGTCCTCTGCATACACCGGAACGCCAATCTGATTTCCTACCACGCGCAACTGTTCAATGGCTGCGGGGCGGTACACGTCACATCCCACCAGCAACGGCTTGCGATGCTCTTTCAGTTTGAGCATATTGGCGAGCTTGCCGCTGAAGGTCGTCTTTCCTGAACCTTGAAGTCCGCTCATGAGAATGATGGCGGGCTTATGGGTCAGCTTCAGTCCCACGGTGTCACCGCCCATGAGTGTTGCCAGCTCGTCATGGACAATCTTCACCATGAGTTGTCCCGGCTTTACGGCAGTCAAAACGTTCATACCCAGTGCTTTGCGCTTCACATCATCAGTGAAGCTCTTGGCCACCTTGTAGTTGACATCGGCATCGAGCAACGCACGACGCACATCCTTCAAAGTCTCTGCAACATTGATTTCGGTGATTTTTCCCTCACCTTTTAGTATCTTAAATGACCGTTCGAGTCGGTCGCTTAGGTTCTCAAACATTCTTCAGCTGTATGGTAAAGTTGTTTTCTGACAGTATTATTTTGCTTCGCAAAGGTAATGAAAAAATCTCTTATGACAAACAAGAACTATGTGTTTTTTGAAATTTTCAAGCGTTTTTTTTGTTTCCTTTCCATTGCCCTGCACAGACATTGGTACGAAGTAGGTGCGTAACCATGTGCCGGCAACAAAGATATGCTTAAAAAAGCAAAATATAATCTTCATTATTTTGGTACATTCATTATTTCTGTTTACATTCGCACGTTAATCAAAAATTTTTTGCCTGTGGTGGCGAAAGTACACATCGCCTTCAGGAGGCATAATAGATTGTTACATTGTTCTGAATAAATAAGAATAGACATGGAATACTATCTCAGTGCGGGTAGCGAAAAGCGCGGCCCTTATAGCGTAGCTGAATTGGCAACGCGCGGCATAGAAGCCGAGACATTGGTAATGGCATCAGAAGGTGGTCAGTGGCAGCCGGCATGGCAGGTGGAGGAACTTCGCCCCATCATCCGTTCACAGTCGGATGCCATTCCGCCCCAACCATCAGTCGAAACTGGCTCATACACGAACCGTCAGGCAGAGGAACCGGTTGTTGAGGGAGAACGGGTCAGCGAGGCGCAGGAAGTGGTTCAAGGCTATGCGCCGCACACTTCCGCCCAGCCTGGTGGTGGTTCTGCCGTTCCACCGACTTCCGACCGCCGTTTGCGCAAGCATTTTGGCAGCTGTTTGGTGGCCGCTCTTGTGGCGTTGGTTTTGTTGGTGGGGCTGCTGGTGGCTACCTGTCCGACTCCCGAACAGCATGCAGCGGCAGTTTCAAATGTCGTGTCGGGGGCGGTGGGCGACCTGCTCCAGTCCGACTCCGTGTCTTCCGACAATCCTTTTGGGGCAGCGCTAAAGTCTTTTGCCAGTGGCGCTACCAGCCAAGTTGCGGGGAGGGTAGTCGGCAGCGCACTTACAGTGGATAACTATCACGTCTGCTCCATAGGGCGCATTCGATATGATGGCAAGTCGCATGTGGTCTCTGTGGGAGTGCTCGGGCACGTGTTCACCGTCGGCTCGGCATATCTGAAGGAGCTTGCCAACCATTATTTACAGGAGGCCAAGAGGCATTTGAAGTTGGATGTCTGGGGAAAAGTACAAGAGAATATCACTGATTCCCTCAGCCGTGCAGTGGACAATGCCGTCGAAGGGCTGATTGACCGAGTGGCAGGAGAGTTGTTTGGACATTCAGATAGTCCGGATAACCCTGCGCAAGATGACGACCCTGTGGAGGAAGACAGCATCTGAGGCAAGGCCGGTTTCAAGCGTCTGAAAGCGTTCTTGAAGCCGGCTCTGCAGCTATTCTCCACTTCGTTGCGCCCGTTTGTCCTTGCTCAGTGCGATGCTGAGCAAGGCTGCGATGACGAGCAGTGGCTGATAGTAGATGTATGGAATAATGGCAAGAGGGCTTATTTGTGCCAGTCCACTGGCCATGAGCAGTTGCGCACCATAGGGAATTACGCCCTGCACAACGCAGGAGAAAATGTCCAGCAGGCTTGCAGTCAGCTTCCTGCTCACCCCGTAGCGGATGGACAGGTCGTAGGCTATGGGTCCCACGGACAATATGGCCACAGTATTGTTGGCCGTGCAGAGGTTGGTAACGGAGACCAGTGCGGCAATGCATACCTCTGCCCCCTTCCGGCTATGGATTCTTCGGGTGATGCCCCGCACCATGTAGATGATGCCCCCAGCCTTTCGGACAACGGCCAACAGTCCGCCAGCCATCATGGAAATAAGGATTAACTCGCCCATCCCGTTTATTCCCTGTGCGATGCTTTGCAGCCAGTCGGGCAGGGTGAACCCTCCGTCGGCAACGCCAACGATGGCCGTGAGCACCAGTCCTGCGCCCAAGGAAAGCAGCACGTTGAGTCCGGCAATGGCCGATGCGAGCACGAAGGCGTAGGGAAGTACCCGCCAAAGGTGCAGGTTGGCTACCTGTGCAGGCGTGGTATACCTTCCTTGTGCTCCAATGACCAAATAGATGATGAAGCAGACAATGGCCGCAGGCAGCACAATGCGAAAGTTGGTACGGAACTTATCGCGCATGGAACAGTTCTGTGTGCGTGTTGCGGCAACCGTAGTATCGGAAATGAAAGACAGGTTATCGCCGAAGAATGCGCCGCCGACAACTGCCGCCACCATCAAGGCAACGGGTGCGGAGGTCTTCTCGGCCATGCCTGCAGCGACGGGAACCAAAGCAACGATAGTACCCACAGAGGTGCCGATACATAGGGAAACCAGACAGGCGGCGAGGAAAAGTCCGGCCAGCAGCATATTGGAGGGCAGCAGAAATAGGGTCAGGTCCACCGTCGCGTCGACCGCCCCCATGGCCTGTGCTGACTTGGCAAAAGCTCCTGCCAGCACAAATATCCACACCATCAGCAACAGGTCGCGTTGTCCCGCACCCCGTGAGAAAACGCCGATGCGCTCATCCACTGTGTAGCCGCGCAACGTAAACAACGAAGCTACGCTCACAACAAGAAACACTACCGTCATAGGCACTTTGTAGAAATCACCGAAAGCGATGCCTATGCCGCCCATGATGGCTGCCAGCAACAACAAAGGAGTCAGTGCGAGCCAGCCCTTACGTTTAGGTCGTCGGACTATTTCCGCCTTGTTTTTTACATTTGTCTCTGTCATATCATTGAAAATTTTATGGGCAAAAAAAACTATTGCACAAACCCCGCGGGCTGGGTTATTCGCACCCCGCTACCAGGAAACATCCAAAAGTTTAATGCCCTTGTTCCTGAAAACAACCTATACGTTCCTCCTTCTCCTTTCTCCTTGAGCTCCTTGCCCATGGGAAAATCATCAACAAAATTAATGATTTTTTTGCTGATTTGAATAAGGATTTTGCTTGATAGGGCTTAATTCTTGACATAGCTCATCTGTTTTGCCCCATAGTAGGGGATTAAACCCGATTGCTTTCATTAGGGGAAAACCGACAAAACAATCGGAATTATTCCATTTTTCGGCCCCCTTGATATAGTTTCTTTCGGCATCTTGCTGCTGTAAGTGTTATGTCATAGCCCGCTGCTTTCTAAACTTATGGCAGTAACCTGCACGAAATAAACAATACAATGGGACAAGAACTGATGGCCGATTTGGGTTAAAAATAACTCAAAATCTTGCAAAGCCAATTTATAAAGCTCACCTATCACAAGGTGATATAGCTGTATTGACTGAAATTTTTAAATTAAAAACTTAGAATTTTTAATTTAAAAATCGAGGAAAAATAAATTAAAAACATGCGGCTTAGCGCTTAAAAGACAATGCGCTTTCTAACCGATTGATAAACAATGTCTTACGTAATGTCTTTGTACTGCATCTTTCCTCAGTTGTCGGAAGAAGTATGGTGTTTGGTACAGAAGGCGTAGGTGAGTGCTTACACGTGATAGCAGGGTGGATAGAGAGGGAGGTGGGGAGTGTTGGACTAACTGTACATGGGGATGCAATTTCCCCCGTCTACTTTGCAATGACTATTGGAACAATGTCAGGATTGATGTTGTCCCGTGGTCTTTAACCCAAATCGGTCATTAGACCGAAATAGACACAACGGCGGAAAGTAGTCCATCTTTCCGGCGAACTCTAATGATCGATTGAGGTTTACCAGTCTTTTCGTCCTTCCACAGCGACAGGTTGTCTTGTAAAAAAAGGTCAGTTGAGCCACCTTGTTGGCGTTTTATGAAAGTCCCTTTGCATCCGTCGTGCCCACGGGTTTTGGCTGTGAATAAGGGGACATGGGAGTGGAAGCGATGGAATATACTAAAAATAGTTATTTCCTTTGCGGTCTTGCCAAATTCGATTACCTTTGCATTCCATTTCAAATTGAATAATATTGAATGAGTAAATCCCAAAAGTTAGTAGATTCTATCGTTAAAGGAATCCAAGATAAAAAGGGCAGCGGCATCGTCATTGCCGACTTGACACAGATTGATGGCGCTGTTTGCAATTATTTTATTATTTGTCAGGGCAACTCACCTACTCAGGTAGAGGCCATAGCCGGAAGCGTCGGAGACTATGTTAGGGAAGCTGAAGGCGAGAAGCCCGTGAGCTGTATTGGCCTCGGTGCTGCCCAATGGGTGGCCATCGACTTTGTCGATGTGATGGTACATATCTTTCTTCCCCAGACCAGAGAGTTTTATGACCTTGAGCACCTTTGGGAGGATGCGAAGTTGACGCGGCTTCCCGATTTGGACTGAGTATAGACAAGCAAGTGAATTTAACCCCAAGTTAGTAAATGAACAGTCAGCAACAAAAGAATAACAACGAGTCGGGCGGGCCCCGTATGCCCAAGTTCAACATGAACTGGATATACGCTTTGGTCATCATTGCGCTCGCAGTGTCCTTCTTCACGATGGGCAGGGATGGCGGTTTGGCCAACTCTTCGGTGAGCGTGGAGAAAGGCTATACCCAGTTTGTCGACTATATCAATAAAGGCTGGGCCTCCAATGTGGTTGTCAACAAGACCGAAGGCACGCTCAAGATGTATGTCCGGCCGGAGCACATTCGCGACATCTTCAAGGCTGATGTGCAGCAAACCGGCAAGCACCCTTATGTATCTGTGGAGATTGGCTCTATAGACAATCTGGAGAACATGCTTTCTGGGGCTGTCAAGACAAAGAAGATAAGCGGGTTCAGCTATGAGAACGAGAAGGGCAGCGTCTTTACCGACATTCTGATGAGCCTTCTTCCCTGGATTCTATTGATAGGATTCTGGATGTGGATGATGCGCAGGATGGGCGGAGGAGGCTCTGGTGCCAGCGGCATCTTCAACGTTGGCAAGTCGAAGGCCAAGCTTTACGAAAAAGCAGACGACCTAAAGATTACCTTTAAGGACGTGGCTGGGCAGGAAGGAGCCAAGCAAGAGGTCGAGGAGATAGTAGAATTTCTCAAGAATCCGAAGAAATATACCGACGTTGGAGGCAAGATTCCCAAGGGTGCGCTGTTGATTGGCCCTCCAGGTACTGGAAAAACGTTGCTGGCCAAGGCGGTAGCAGGAGAGGCAGGAGTGCCATTCTTCTCTATGAGCGGCTCCGACTTCGTCGAAATGTTTGTCGGCGTGGGCGCAAGTCGTGTCCGCGACGTGTTCAGACAGGCCAAGGAGAAAGCTCCCTGCATCATATTCATCGACGAAATCGATGCTGTGGGGCGTGCGCGCTCCAAGAATCCAGCCATGGGGGGCAATGATGAGCGCGAGAACACGCTCAACGCGCTGCTCACGGAGATGGATGGGTTCGGCAGCAACTCTGGTGTGATTGTCCTTGCGGCTACCAACCGCGTGGATATGTTGGACAAGGCTTTGCTCCGCGCGGGGCGTTTCGACCGTCAGATCCATGTAGATTTGCCCGATTTGCCTGAGCGCAAGGCCATCTTCCAGGTACACATGAAGCCGCTCAAGCTGGACAAGAATATAGACATAGACCTGCTTGCGCGTCAGACGCCGGGTTTCTCGGGTGCCGACATCGCCAATGTGTGCAACGAGGCAGCGCTGATAGCCGCCCGTCATGACAAGAGAGAGGTGAGCTATCAGGATTTTCTCGATGCCGTGGACCGCATTATCGGTGGTTTGGAGAAGAAGACTAAGGTGATGACCGCCGAGGAGAAGCGCACCATTGCCATCCATGAGGCAGGCCATGCCACGGTGAGCTGGTTCTGCGAGTTTGCCAATCCGCTGGTCAAGGTATCCATCGTGCCGCGTGGGCAAGCCCTTGGCGCGGCATGGTACATGCCTGAGGAGCGCCCCATCTCTACCAAGGAGCAGATGCTGGACGAGATGTGCTCACTCCTTGGAGGCCGTGCGGCCGAGCAGCTCTTTACGGGACACATTTCCACTGGGGCGATGAACGACCTCGAACGGGCCACCAAAAGTGCGTTTGGCATGATAGCTTACGCTGGAATGAGCGACCGGCTTCCCAATCTGTGCTACTATAATAGCAACAGTGAGTACAGCTTTCAGAAGCCGTACAGCGAGAGCACCGCGCGCATTATCGACGAGGAAGTGCAGCGGATGGTCAACGAAGAGTATGATCGTGCAAAGCAAATCCTTGACCACCACAAGGAGGGTCACGCCCAACTGGCTCAGCTGCTTGTGGAGAAGGAGGTCGTCATGGCCGAGGATGTGGAGCGCATCTTCGGCAAGCGGCCATGGACAAGCCGCACACAGGAGCTGATGGACGAAGAGGAGAAGAACGAGTTGCGGCTCGAGAACATGCCCGAGGCTGTGCGGAAGGCACAGGAAGAGCATGAGAAGACGGAGGCTGGCAAGGACAGCAAAGACTCTGCGGCCGACAATGCGGCCGGTAAGGAGGATAAGTAATGAGCGAAAAACAAAAGAATCTAATTCAGCGCACCGTGTTTGGCCTACTCTTTGTGGCCATCATGGTGCTGGGCTTCACCCGCCCTCACTACATGGTCGTGCTCTTTTCTATCATTACTGGCATGACGTTGTGGGAGTATAGTGGTCTGGTCAATGAGCGGGAAGGTGTCTGTGTGAACCGTTTCATCTCCACGGCGGCAGGGGTTTACTTCTTTGTCGCGGTAGCAGGGCAGCGCATGGGGTTCGTAGAGGGATTCAGTGCATACATCCCGTACATTCTTTCCATCATCTATCTGTTCATCGCCGAACTATATCTGAAGAATGAGAATCCTATCCATTGCTGGGCTTATACCATGCTTGGGCAGATGTATATCGCACTTCCGCTGTCGATGGTCAATGTGTTGGCGTTTCAGAGTACCCCCAGTGGTATGCTGACCGTGGATATGTTGTTGCCTTTGAGCGTTTTCGTGCTGCTTTGGGTGAACGATACGGGTGCGTATTGCGCTGGGTCTTTGCTGGGCAAGCATAAGTTGTTTCCACGCATCAGCCCTGGCAAGACGTGGGAAGGAAGTATCGGCGGTGGTGTGCTCGTGCTCATTGTGGCCGGGTTGATCGGCTGGTTCATCAACCGGGGGGCAGATGTTCATCTGCTCAACGAGTGGCAGTGGATGGGCTTGGGCTTGGTGGTCTGCGTATTTGGCACGTGGGGCGACTTGGTGGAAAGTCTGTTCAAGCGTACCCTCGGGGTCAAGGACAGCGGCAACGTGATACCCGGACATGGCGGAATGCTTGACCGGTTTGACTCTTCCCTAATGGCTCTGCCCGCCGCTGTGGTCTATCTTTACTCGCTGACACTGCTGGGTTGACACAATGCTTCCCACTTATCGACATATACATAATATAAAAATAATAATACTATGGCACATCGTTTGATTTCTGCAACTTATCAGTTATATATCGAGGAGAACGGTCAAGAAGTTCTCAAGGAACAGATTACCGAGGAGCGTCCCCTCTCCGTCTATACAGGGTTGGGCATGCTTCTCCCTACATTTGAAGAGCGGCTGGCCGATTTTGAGGCAGGCAGCGACTACGATTTTGTTCTTTCCAAGTCAGATGCCTATGGGGAGTACGACCCTAAGGGACGCGCCACGCTCAGCAAGGAGATGTTTTCTCCTAATGGAGTCTTCGATGAGAAAAACGTGTATGAGGGGGCCATTATACCTTTGGAAGACGAAAAGGGACAACGTTACTACGGGTCTGTGGTTGCTGTGGGTGATGATAGCGTCACGGTAGACATGAATCACCCGCTCGCAGGAAAAGACCTTCACTTCAAGGGACGCATCATTGAAAACCGCCCGGCTACGGACGAGGAAGTCAACGACTTTGTGGAGAAGAGCAAACAACACCATTGCAGCGGCCATTGTGGAGACTGCGGTGGTGGTTGCGGAAGCGAAGACAGTTGTAATTGCGGCCATGAAGAGGGCGAAAAAGGTAATGGAAGCTGTCATTGTGGAGAGGACGGCGGCTGTGGTTGCCATTAACCAGTCGGTCGACTGAAGGACGATGCGCAACACGTTTGGCACGCTTTTCACGCTCACCACGTTTGGCGAGAGCCATGGGAAAGCCATTGGCGGTGTCGTTGATGGCATGCCTTCGGGGGTGGATGTGGATGTGCGGTTCATCCAGCAGGAGCTGAACCGTCGCCGTCCAGGGCAAAGCGACCTTTCGACGGCGCGCGACGAAGCCGACAAGGTGCAATTCTTGAGTGGCATTCTTGACGGAAAGACCACGGGAACGCCTATCGGCTTTATGGTTTCCAACACCGATGCACGCCCCGGCGACTACGAATCGCTCCGCGATATTTATCGTCCCTCTCATGCCGACTACACCTATCAGCAGAAATATGGCCTCCGTGACTATCGCGGGGGTGGCCGCTCCTCTGCCCGTATTACCCTGTCGCGGGTGGTAGGTGGTGCGCTCGCCAAGCTGGTGTTGCGCCGTTATGGTATTTCTGTGAAGGCTTTTACTTCCCAAGTGGGCGACATCCGTCTTCCCATGGATTTAGCTCATCACTCCATCGACCTTTCTTCTGTCGAAAATAATCCTGTGCGTTGCCCTTCTTTGGTGTATGCGGAAAGGATGGCTGCGGTCATTCGGCATGCCCGTTCCATGGGCGATACGGTGGGCGGTGTGGTCAGTGGTGTGGTTAAAGGGTGCACTCCTGGTCTTGGTGAACCGGAATTTTCCAAGTTGCAGGCCACGTTGGCCTCGGCCATGTTGAGTATCAATGCAGTCAAGGGCTTTGATTATGGCTCGGGTTTTGACGGCGTTCCACTTTTTGGAAGCCAGCTCAATGACCCCTGGACGACGACGGACGACGGGCGGATAGTGCCCCTTGTCAATCATAGCGGTGGCATACAGGGTGGCATCAGCAATGGAGCTGATATTTATTTTCGCGTGGCTTTTAAGCCTGCCCCAACGCTTTTGCGTGAGCAGGAAACCGTTAATGTCGGTGGGCAACGAACCATTATGAGGGGCAAGGGACGGCATGACCCTTGCGTCGTACCCCGTGCCGTGCCCATCGTTGAGGCTATGGCGGCTATGGTGGTGCTTGACCAACTCCTCATCTTCCGTTCACAGCGGGCATGAGCTGTCTGTGGCATCTTTCCCTTTTGCTTTTTATCGAATCCGAATCCTTTGGTTTAGTGCTTCCGCATATCCGCCATTTAGGCGAAAAAGTGGGACGAATTGTCAGCTTTGTCGTTTTTTTGCATTATCTTTGCAGAAGATAAGCTGCACCCGGAAATTAGAGAAAGGGCACTTAAAGCGCTCGACTTCATAGCTATTGCAGTATTATTCACTTTTGCAATCAGCCGCTTCGAGGCGGCGAGAAGCCGAAAGAAAATGACAGAAGAAATGAAGAAACCGTTGTTGGGCAAGACGCGTGAAGAATTGTGTGCGCTGGTTAGTGAGTTGGGAATGCCCGCTTACGTGGGCGGACAAATCGCGCGTTGGCTTTATGTACAGCACGTCAAGGACATCAGCGAAATGACCAACATCTCGAAGAAGCATCGTGAGCGGCTTGCCGAGTGCTATGCCGTGGGGTGTCATGCTCCTATTGACGCACAATATTCCAAGGACGGAACCATCAAATACTTGTTCCCCGTCTATGCCGGAGCGTCGAAAGAAAAGCTCCGCCATGAGTTTGTTGAGACGGTTTATATCCCCGAAGGCGACCGCGCCACGCTTTGCGTGTCGTCGCAGGTGGGTTGCAAGATGAACTGCCTGTTCTGTCAGACCGGCAAGCAGGGCTTCGAGGGCAACCTTACAGCAGCTGATATCCTCAACCAAGTCTATGCCTTACCCGAGGTGGACACACTCACCAACATTGTGTTTATGGGGCAGGGGGAACCGATGGACAACCTTGACAACGTGCTTCGGGCCACGGAAATCCTTACGGCCGACTATGGTTGGGCTTGGTCTCCAAAGCGTATTACGGTCAGTAGTGTTGGCATACGCAAGAAGTTGAAGCGATTTCTTGATGAGAGTAGCTGTCATTTGGCCATCAGTCTTCATTCTCCCATTCCAGAGCAGCGTGCACAACTCATGCCGGCGGAACGAGGAATGAGTATCGAGGAGATAGTGAGCCTGCTTCGTGAGTATGATTTTACCCATCAGCGTCGGCTTTCTTTCGAGTACATCATGTTTGGTGGCCTGAACGATTCGCCCCTTCACGCACGTGCTATCGTCCGTTTGCTCGATGGACTGGATTGTCGTGTGAACCTGATACGTTTTCACCGCATTCCCGACGTGCCTCTTCAGGGGTCGGATGAGAAACGCATGGAGGCTTTTCGCGACTATCTGACACACCATGACGTATATACAACCATTCGGGCGTCGCGCGGACAGGATATTTTTGCGGCTTGTGGACTACTCTCTACGAGTAAGGAAATTGGCCAGGTGAGGGAAAGACAACGCACCGATGCGTAGGTGGATAGCAGCTTGTGTCATCATTAGTGCGCTCTTTGGCTGCCGCAGGACGCACCATCGGTTGCCTTCCAGTTCTGCCAAAGTAGGCGAGGTGCTGGTTGTAGGAGATTCGAACGGACAGCTTTCTAACTTCCTTTCGCAACCCGAGCCCGGGCTTCCACAGCCCGAACCACGTTTCGACGTGCGGCGATTGAGCAACAGCCAGTTCAAAGGGAGTGCCCTCTTGGCGCGTGCCATAGTCATCCTCGGGGATAAATCTTATGCCTCTGGCACTGACCTCAATGCTCGTCCTCAGATCGTTCTCGAGGCTTCGGTGAAGGATTCTCTGCGGGTGTTGCGTGATTTGGTGGCTTTTGAGGAGAAGAATGCTTACGCCTTTCTACGGCGACATGGTAATCCAATGATGGAAGAAAAGGTGCGTCGGCAGTTTGGTTTGAGGATGATAGTCCCCGAGGAGATGCGTGCCAGCAAGGCCTCAAAGGACTTCCTGTGGATGGCTACCACTGGGGCGGAAAATCTCAGAAGCCTTTGCGTGTTTCGGGTGCCATACGCCTCGAAGGGTGGGGCGGTTGTGGAAATAAATCGTTGCCTGTCGCAAAACATCCATGGTGAGACACCGTCAAGCCCCATGCAAATCGTAATGGAAACCGTGAAGTGCGGCAAGGAACAGGGCTTAGATGTACTTACGGGGCTATGGAATATGGAGAACGATGCGATGGGCGGCCCGTTTGTAGCCTCCGTCAAGCCAATGCGCCATGGTAGTATCGTACTTCTTGCCTTCGCCTATGCCCCTGAAAGAGAGAAAAGAAACATCATGCGGCAGTTGCGTGCTGTCGTTTGCAATGATCATATAATATATGGAGAACAATAAAAAAATACGGGTGGCAATCACCCAAGGCGATACTAATGGTATCGGATATGAGCTTATATTCAAGGCGTTTGCTGCCCAGGAAATGCTGGAGTTGTGCACTCCCATCATCTATGGGTCGCCCAAGGTGGCTGCCTATTACCGCAATCTGCTCAATATAGAGGCCAACTTCACCATCATAGCGGATGCAAAGGAGGCTGTTGATGGAGAAGTTAACCTGCTGACCACCTACGAAGAGGAGGTGAAAGTGGAGCCAGGCGTGGCCAGTGAGGCTTCGGGCGACTCCGCCCTCAAAGCGCTTGACGGTGCTTTGGCCGACTATCGCAAGGGATTATTCGACGTACTTGTCACCAATCCCATCGACAATACCACCGAGTTTCAATTCAGCGGGCAGAGTCGATACATCGAAGACCATCTTGAGACGGGCGGACATGGTCAGACACTGCTCATCAATGGCGATTTGCGCATTGCGCTGGCTACACGCAATCTGCCCTTGCGTCAGGTGGTGGAGTGTGTCACTCAGGGGAGTATTGAGCAGACTTGCCGCAAGCTCGTAGAAAGTTTGCGCCGTGACTTCAGGCTCTCCAATCCGCGCATTGCGCTCCTTTCCATCAATCCGAAGGCAGGCGACAACGGGCTGTTGGGCAGCGAGGAGCAGGACATCATCCGCCCAGCTATTGAAAATTTGGTCAATGATGGCGTTCAAGTTTTCGGTCCTTATGCTGCCGATACGCTCTTTTCGGGTAATGATTACGCACTTTTCGACGCAATAGTGGCGATGTATTATGATCAAGGCATGATTCCATTCCATGCGCTCTGTACCGAACCAGGAGTCAGTTACACCATTGACCTCCCGGTAGTCTGCACCAGTCCCGACCTTACCAACACCCTTCGACTGGGCGGCAAGGGCGAGGCCGACCCACAGTCACTGCGTAATGCCATCTACACGGCTATCGACATCTTCCGCAATAGAACAGACTTTGACAAGGCAGGAATGCATCCGTTGCCCAAATTATATAAGGAGAAAAAGGACGATAGCGAGAAGGTGCGCTTTGCTATTCCCAAGAAGCGCGAGTCGAAAGCACAGTGATTATCCAGCTGGGAAGATGAAAAAAAAATACCAGAACATATTCTTTGTTTTCGGACTGATCGTGCTTGCCGTCATGGTGAGCCAGCTTCACTTCACCGAAGTGTGGCAAGGACTGCAGCGTGCGGGCTACTGGTTTCTTGCCGTTGTGGCACTTTGGGTATTTCTCTACCTGTTCAATACCGCGGCTTGGTACACGATTATCCGTAGTGGGGAACGGTATGGGGAGAAGAACGATCAGCAAAGGAGGCACGTCGGCTTCTGGTGGCTCTATAAAATTACCGTCTCAGGCTTTGCACTCAACTATGCCACGCCTGGCGGACTGATGGGAGGAGAACCTTACCGCATCATGGTCTTGACCCCAAAGATAGGTGCGGAGCGTGCCACGGCATCGGTATTGCTTTACGTGATGACCCACATCTTCAGTCATTTCTGGTTCTGGCTGCTGAGCATAATACTCTATATCGTGACGCAAAAGGTTAACACTTTCATGGCCATCATGCTGACTGTGCTGGGCGCTTTCTGTGTGCTCTGCATCTGGTTCTTCCTTGCTGGCTACCGACGGGGGCTTGCTGTGAGGGGGATGAGGCTGATCGGACATGTTCCTGGTATCAAAAATTGGGCACGGAAGTTCATAGAGGGACATAAAGAGCAGCTCGACAACATTGACAGACAGGTGGCTGCGCTCCACAATCAGAACCCTCGCACGTTCGTTACCGTGGTATTGCTCGAGCTGGCGTGTCGGATATGCTCGGCTTTGGAGGTCATGTTCATTCTTTTGGTGCTCTATCCGAGTGTCAATTATGTTGATTGCATCCTCATCATTGCATTCACCACGTTCTTCGCCAACATGCTTTTTTTCATGCCATTGCAGCTTGGTGGTCGCGAAGGAGGATTCCTTATGTCGGTCTCTGGATTGGGATTGACAGCTACCGCGGGCATATTTGTCGCCCTCCTGGTACGCATCCGAGAATTAATCTGGACGGCTGTTGGACTGTTGCTCATTAAGTTTGACCACTCCACCCATCAGGGAGGAGTACCATCGAAAGCTCCCCACTCATAGCTGTTGGCCGAAGTTGGCATTTGACGATGAAACAACCAGGCTGCCAATTATACAGCTTTTAATTAAAATATCGTTAGACAATGGATACGAGTAAACTACAAATCATTAAACAAAGATACAATGTCGTGGGCAACTGCGACGCGCTCAACCGTGCGTTGGACGTGGCATTACAGGTAGCCCCCACTGATCTCTCGGTGCTTATTGTTGGTGAGAGCGGTGTGGGTAAGGAGGTCATTCCACGCATCATACACGATAATTCGCCACGAAAACGCGAGAAATATTTTGCCATCAACTGCGGATCTATTCCCGAAGGTACGATAGACAGTGAGTTGTTCGGCCACGAGAAAGGCTCATACACGGGGGCTATTGGTGAAAGCGAGGGCTATTTCGGCATAGCCAACAAGGGAACGCTTTTCCTGGATGAGGTTGGCGAGTTGCCCATGCCTACTCAGGCACGCCTCCTTCGTGTGTTGGAGACAGGAGAATATATCCGTGTCGGCGGGCAGGAGATAAGAAAAACCAACGTGCGCATCGTTGCCGCGACCAACGTCAATATGCGAAAGGCCGTCAGTGAGGGAAAGTTTCGGGAGGACTTATACTATCGTCTGAATACGATTCCCATCAACATGCCACCACTCCGCGATCGTGGCAACGATATTTTATTGCTCTTCCGGCTCTTTGCCATGCAGATGGCGGAGAAGTATAAGTTGCCTAAAATTTCGCTCGATGAGGGGGCTAAGCAAGTTGTACTCAAGTATAAATGGCCAGGAAACGTCCGACAGTTGAAGA
Source organism: Prevotella sp. UBA7551 (assembly GCA_002479145.1). Classification (GTDB taxonomy): domain Bacteria; phylum Bacteroidota; class Bacteroidia; order Bacteroidales; family Bacteroidaceae; genus Prevotella. The sequence continues at coordinate 30,697 of DLLX01000010.1, forward strand.
ATATCACGGAACAAATGTCTGTCATTTCGGAGAAAAGAATCATCGACAGGGACGAGATCCTGCGCTTTATTCCACAAGATGCAGAGAGCACAGAGCTGGCTCTTGTCAGCAAAGGGCAGGAGGCACACAGCTATGAGAATGAGCGTGAGATGCTCTATAAGATTCTCTTTGAACTCCGAACCAATGTGAGCGATTTGCGGCGCGAGATGAACAATATGCGCAAAATGATGGAGACATCGCGCGAACTTGACGAGACAGCCCATTTCCGGCATATTGACAGTGGAAGAGAAAAGGTTTATCCTGCCGCGACAACAGTTGAATTTCGCCCAAATGAGAAGATAGTGGAGGAGGCTGTGGCCGAGGATCTACAGCAAACTCAACCCCAGCAGCTCGAAGAGAGTCTCAACTTGAATGACAAACAGCGGCAGATGGTACTTCAGGCGCTGGAGAGAAATAACGGAAATCGCAAGAAGGCGGCGCAGGAGCTGGGTATCAGCGACCGCACACTCTATCGTAGAATCAAGGAGTATGGCTTTGAAGACAAGTGAAATGAAAAACTTTAGTAAGACGAAACTGTCACTCATCGCCCGTAATGGCGTGCCCTTGCTACTGATTGTGGCATTGTTTTCATTGCTGACAGCTTGCGTCCCGAAATACACTTTCAATGGTGCGAGTATAGATTACAGCAAGACAAAGACCATTCAGATTGCCGACTTCCCCATTCGGTCCGCCTATGTCTGGGGACCAATGGGTCCGATGTTCAACAATGCGCTGAAGGATCAGTTTGCTAATCACACCAAACTACAGCAGGTGAAACGCGACGGTGATTTGCAGTTAGAGGGTGAAATCACGCAGTATCAGCAACGCAACAAGTCGGTTTCGAGCGAGGGCTATGCTGCGCAGACAGAGCTTTCGATAACAGTCAATGTGCGGTTTACCAACAAAGTGAACCACGCAGAGGACTTTGAGCGGCAGTTTACGGCTACGGCCTCTTATCCAACGACGCGCAATCTCAACGATGTTCAGCAGGAATTGGTAGAACAGATGGTCAAAGACCTGACCGACCAGATATTCAATGCCACTGTCGCCAACTGGTAATCCCGCACCTTATTTGTATAGTAGCCAACCATAATAGGACGTCATTCATGAGCATAAACATCGCCTCACTCACCCATCATCCCGAAGAGCTGGGCAAGGATACCCTTTACGAGCTTCGCAGTTTACTCGCACGTTATCCTTATTTCCAGCCCGTAAGGTTGTTGTTGCTCAAGAATTTGTATCTGCTTCATGATCCGACCTTTGATGAGGAGCTGCGTCGGGCGGCCATTTACATCACCGAGCGGAAACGACTTTTTGATTTGATAGAAGCCCCCCATTATCAGTTGCGGGACGAGAAGCCGGCCCAAAAGAAAGGGGAGAAAACAGGAAATGCGGCGTCATCGGGTGACCGTACCACCACGCTCATCGACTCATTTCTCCATCAAATTCCCCAGGAAGAGCAGCAACCGAAAAATGATTCTGCCACCAATCGCAAGCCTACGCCCGCAGATGCGACCATAGACTATGTGGCCTATCTGATGGAAGTGGGAGACAAGGAGACGGATGAGGCCCCACAACTCAAAGGACAGGAGCTGATTGACGATTTCATCAATAAGGAAAATGGTAAAATATCGCTACAAGATGAAACCGAGTACGAACCCGACGAGGCGGTGGACGAGAATGAGGGAACGGGTTATTTTACCGAAACTTTGGCGCGAATCTATATCAAGCAGGGAAGATATTCAAAGGCATTGGAAATAATTCAGCGATTATATTTGGAGCATCCAAAAAAAAATCGTTACTTTGCAGATCAGATTCGGTTTCTCAAAAAATTGATTCTGAACGAACAGTAAAAAATAAAAGACAAATAAATAGAAAATGGGACTTTACACATTATTTGTGATTCTTATCGTGGTTGCCTCACTTCTGATGATTGGCATCGTGCTAATTCAAGAATCTAAGGGTGGTGGCTTGGCATCCAACTTCTCCTCTTCCAATAGCGTGCTCGGTGTCCGCAAGACTACAGACTTCATCGAGAAGGCCACTTGGGGACTTGCTGTTGCCATGGTGGTTTGCAGCATTGTCTGCGCTTATGTGGCTCCTACGGCCAACACCGACCAGAGTGTGGTAGAGCGTGCGGCTGAGAACAGCTCGTCAAACCCAAATAATCTGCCCAACTTCGGTGCGAGCCAGCAGCAGAAACAAGCCGCTCCCGCACAGAAGGGTGCTGCACAAGGTGCTGGAAACGCTGCTCCCGCACCGACCCAGAACGCTGCTCAATAAGCACATCATTACTTGAAATAGCTTGCCCCCTGCCTCTTTGAGGTGGGGGGATTGTTGGTTTAGGATGATTCCTCTTCCCATATACTTGCAGTTTCTCTCTTTCCTCCATCTCCCGTTATGCCGTTAGCCCTAACCGATCATTACTTTTAGTCCCAAGCTACTGTTTATTCTGTGTGGGTTGCTATGTAAGTGCGGGAGACATAGCTGATTATTGCACACTATTTTTGGTAGCAAGTGCCGAAAGAAACAGTGACAAAAGGTGGGAAAACGGCCAACTACTTGTCTTTCGATGATTTAGGGCTAATGATCGTTTGGGGGCTGTTTTTACGTTTTTTCCAGCTCCATCCTTGCCATATCGTAGAAAAAGTGTATCTTTGCATTATTAGAAATGTGGGCGGACACCATTTGGAGTCACTTCCCATTGTGTCTACCTACGCAACCCAGCATTTAATAACACAAAAACTTATCATCCAGAATTTATGGAAATAGCAGAACGATTTATCAACTACACCAAGTTTGACACCCAGTCGGCAGAGGACACCGAGACGGTGCCCAGTACCCCCAAACAGCTTATTTTTGCCCGCTACCTCAAGGAGGAGTTGGAGAACGAGGGGCTGAAAGACGTAGATATGGACGATATGGGCTACATCTATGCCACCTTGCCTGCCAATACTGACAAGGAGATTCCCACCGTCGGCTTTATCGCCCATTACGATACGGCACTCGATGCAAGCGGCGCAAACATCAAGGCACGCATCGTCCGCGACTACGATGGCAAAGACATAGAGTTGTCCCCGGGCATTGTGTCTTCTCCGAAGCTGTTTCCTGAGTTGCTCAAGCATAAGGGGGAAGATCTCATTGTCACCGACGGCACCACGCTGTTGGGAGCCGATGACAAGGCTGGAATAGCCGAAATCGTGCAGGCCATGTGCTGGCTTCGCGACCATCCAGAGGTAAAGCATGGAAAAATTCGCGTGGCATTCAATCCCGATGAAGAGATAGGTCGGGGCGCGCATCACTTTGATGTGGAGAAATTTGGATGCGACTGGGCCTATACCATGGACGGAGGCGACCTCGGCGAGTTGGAATATGAGTGCTTCAATGCCGCTGCGGCAAAGATAACCATCCACGGAGTGAGCGTTCATACGGGCTACGCCAAGGGCAAGATGATCAATGCTGCCCGCTTGGCAACGGAGCTAAACGCCATGATTCCTACTACCGACATCCCCGAGACGACCGAGGGTTATCAAGGGTTCTACCACCTCTTGTCCATCGAAGGGCACTGCGAGGAGGCCAAGTTGGCCTATATCATCCGCGACCATGACCGCTTAAATTTCGAGCAGCGTAAGAAGTTCCTTACCGAGTGTGTGGCCAAGATGAACGCAAAATACGGAGAAGGCGTGGTTGAAATCAACATCAGCGACCAGTATTACAACATGAAGGAGAAGATAGAGCAGAACATGCACGTCATCGACTTCGTGCTCAAAGCCATGCAGGCGGTGGGTGTGAAGCCGCAAGTACAGCCGATTCGTGGCGGAACGGACGGCGCGCAGCTCAGCTTCCGAGGGCTTCCCTGTCCCAATATCTTCGCCGGAGGAGTCAATTTCCATGGTCCTTATGAGTTTGTTTCCATTCAGGTGATGGAAAAGGCCATGCAAGTTGTCATCAAAATCTGCGAGCTGACGGCTGGCTACAACGATTAAGTATCCCCTTGCCGGTACATCATTGGGTCAACACTGGTGGCTTCGTCAGTGTAGAATGGCATTAAGAAGATTCTACAAGCTGCGCGGGAAATCTTAGGGTTTCCCGCGGGCTTATAGGTAGTTTTTCACTTTATGATATGGATTTGTGCGTGTTGATGCCTAAGAATTCATACTCCTAAGACTGAGTCTTGTGCGCATTTCCATCCTTTCGCACAGCTAAAAATGTGCCAGCATACCCCAGTATAGCGTCATATTTAACAAAGAAAGCGAGGCAACTATCAACTCTTTACCTTCTCTGGTAAGCGATCTGGCACTGATTCTTGTCGTGGCAGGAGCCGTCACATTACTATTCAAAAAGCTCAAGCAACCACTTGTGTTGGGTTATATTGTCGCAGGCTTCCTCGTTTCTCCGCACATGCCTTACACAATGAGCGTCGTTGATAGGGGCGATGTTGAGATGTGGGCATACATCGGAGTGGTGTTTCTGCTGTTTTCCTTGGGGCTTGACTTCTCTGTGAAGAAGATTCTGCGGATGGGCATGGGTCCTGTCATTGCGGCTTGTACCATCGTGTTCAGCATGATAGTCCTGGGAATTATCGTGGGTAAAGGCTTCGGATGGAATCACATGGACTGCATCTTTCTGGGAGGAATGCTCGCCATGTCATCGACTACGATTATCTACAAAGCCCTGTCCGACATGGGATTGCTTCAGCAATCCTTCGTTTCAACGGTCATGAGCGTTTGCATCCTTGAGGATATACTCGCCATTGTGATGATGGTCATGCTCTCCACCATAGCCAATGGGTCGTCGCCCGATGGCGGGCAGCTTCTGGGAAGCATTCTCAAAATCGGCTTTTTCCTCGTCCTGTGGTTTGTTATCGGCATCTTTCTCATCCCGCTGTTGCTCCGCAAGGTGCGGCGGTTGATGAATGCGGAGACCCTGCTGATTGTCTCGCTCGGCCTCTGTTGCCTCATGGCTGTTGTCTCCACTCAGGTGGGCTTCAGCAGTGCCTTCGGCGCATTTGTGATGGGCAGCATCCTCGCCGAGACGGTGGAAGCCGACAAGATTATCCGGGTTGTCGAGCCGGTCAAGAACCTCTTTGGTGCCATTTTCTTCGTGTCTGTCGGCATGTTGGTCGATCCTCACGTCATAGTTGGCTACGCACTCCCCATACTCTGCCTGGTTCTTGCCATTGTTTTTGGGCAAGCCGTCTTTGGAACGATGGGTTACCTTTTTGGTGGTCAGAGTCTAAAAAACGCCATGCGTTGCGGTTTCTCCATGGCACAGGTGGGTGAGTTCGCCTTTATCATAGCGTCGCTCGGTCTCTCCTTGGGAGTTATCGGCGACTTCCTTTATCCGGTTGTAGTCGCGGTCTCCGTCATCACAACATTCCTCACACCTTACATGATACGTGCTGCGGAGCCGTGCTACAACCTTCTTGCCCGTCATTTGCCCCGACGGTGGACCCGCCGGCTGGAGCATGCCAGCTCGGGTGCTCCCGCCTCCCCCTCCTCTGGCCATCTCTGGAAGTACCTTGTCCAGGCGATGTTGGCCAACACGGTAATCTATGGCATCCTGTCCATAGCCGTGATAGTGTTGATGTTCACTTTCGTCCTGCCCCTTTGCCGCGCACTTTCCACGGAACTTACCGGTACACACTGGGCGGGCAATGCCGTTTGCGGGCTCGCTACGGTGTTGCTCATTTCGCCTTTCCTGCGTTCCATCGTGATGAAAAAGAACCACTCTGAGGAGTTTACTAAGCTCTGGACGGAGCGCCGGGTCAACCGTTTGCCCCTCATCTTCACGGTATTGGCACGCGTTGTGATTGCGGCTGCCTTCGTTTTCTACATCGTCAACTACCTTACGCGTTTTGCCGATGCATTGCTGATTGCCATCGCTTTTGGTGCCATCGTCCTGATGGTGCTCTCCCGCAGCCTGAAAAAGCGCAGCATAAGCCTGGAGCGGCTTTTCATCCAGAACCTTAGGAGCCGCGACATTCAAGCAGAAGCCCTTGGCAGGAAACGGCCGCTCTACGAAGACCGCCTCCTTGACCGCGAAATCCACATGAGTTTCTGCGAGGTGCCAGAAGATTCGCTGTGGGCCGGGAAGAGCTTGTCAGAGCTTGACTTTCGCAAAAGGTTTGGTGTCAATGTGAGCAGCATCCTTCGTGGGCGGCGGCGCATCAACATACCCAATGGTGGGGCGGTCATATTTCCAGGCGATCAGCTGCAGGTGATAGGTGATGACGACCAGCTCGCCCAGTTTGCCAAAGCCATGCAGACTGAGCTGTGTGCCGACGACGTGGAGATAGAGAAGCGCGAGATGCGCCTTCAGCAGGTGGTGATAGGCGCGGGAAGCCCTTTCCTGTCCCATACGTTGTGCGAGAGCGGCATCCGTGACCACTACAATTGTATGGTCATCGGACTGGATGAGGGCGAAAAGACCCTCACTGCTGTCACGCCAAGCTACCGCTTTCAGCTGGGTGACGCATTGTGGATTGTGGGCGAGGAGAATAACGTAAAAAGATTTGTCAACGCCAATGAAAATGGCTAATCTCTGCGTTGGGATGCGTTTTTCTTTTTGTTGTTGTAACATCTTGATTGTTAATGTGTTACGTTGTGTCTTCTTTCGGCTTGCAATATAGCCTGTATTGCGCTGTAATTCCGTTCCTTTTACCAGCTCATATCGTTCCTATTGCAAGGCAATATAGCCCCTATTGCCTGCTGATTTTTGCCGCATCGCATAAGTGTTTGTCTATCAGGGATTTACAAATCAATGTGCTTTCAGCCTTATTTCCGCTATGCATTGGTAAATTAATTTGACGGGAAGAAAGGCAGAATGAGTTAAACCCCAATCGTTCTTTAGATTGAAATCTACCAGAAAACGAGAAGTTTTTCCATCTTTCCGCTCCCTTGTCACAGCGTTTTTCAGCATTTTGCTGACGTAAGTGTTGAAGTCAAAGCCCGCTATGATTTCAGCATTTAGATCGCCATATCTACGAAATAAACCGAATGCTGGGACGGAATCTAATGAGCACTTTGAGCTAAAACAGTAATGAGATAAG
>DLLX01000074.1 GCA_002479145.1 Prevotella sp. UBA7551
GGGCGTTTAGCTCAGTTGGTTTAGAGCATCTGCCTTACAAGCAGAGGGTCGGCGGTTCGAATCCGTCAACGCCCACAGGGGTGGTTCCCGTGGCTTCCTTTTAGGGGCTGCGGGAATTTTTCATTTGGCCTTTCCCTGCTTTTTTCTTCCCTCTGGGGTCATGTAGGGATGTCAGTTTGCCTGCAAAGGGGCAGCGCGTGCTGGCGGAGGGCCATCTTTTTAGGAATTTTAGTTAGGCCATTGACAGCAGAATGAAGGAAAATTCGTAATTTTGCAGCGTTTAATACATATAAAGATGAAGTTGGATACATTGACCGCCATATCCCCTATTGACGGGCGTTATCGTGGGAAGACCGAGCCACTGGCCGACTATTACTCAGAATTTGCCCTGATTCGCTACCGCGTCCGTGTGGAAATCGAATACTTTATCGCCCTCGTGGAGCTTCCCTTGCCGCAGCTCGCAGGCTTCGACAAGAAGCTTTTCGACCGCTTGCGTGACATCTACCGCGACTTTTCAGAGGCGGATGCCGCCCGCGTGAAGGACATTGAGAAGGTGACCAACCATGATGTAAAGGCCGTGGAGTACTTCATCAAGGAACAGCTCGATGCCATTGGCGGCCTCGATGCCTACAAGGAGTTTATCCATTTTGGGCTTACCTCTCAGGACATCAACAACACGAGTGTACCCCTTTCCATCAAGGAGTCGCTCCAGCAAGTCTATTATCCCCAGGTCGAAGAGCTGATAGGGCAGCTCGAAACCTATGCCGAGGAGTGGAAAGAGGTGCCCATGCTTGCCCGTACCCACGGACAGCCTGCGTCTCCCACGCGGCTGGGCAAGGAGATAGAGGTCTATGTTTATCGCCTGCGTGAGCAGCTCGACGTGCTGAAAGGCTGCAAGCTCACGGCCAAGTTTGGCGGAGCCACTGGCAACTTCAACGCCCATCATGTGGCCTATCCCCAATACGATTGGCGGGCGTTTGCCAACCGCTTCGTCTCCGAGCGGCTCGGTCTGGAGCGCGAGCAGTGGACGACGCAAATCAGCAACTACGACCATCTCGGTGGTGTGTTCGACGCTATCCGCCGCATCAACACCATCATGATCGACCTCGACCGCGACATGTGGATGTATATTTCGATGGAATATTTCCATCAGAAAATCAAAAAGGGCGAGGTCGGGTCGAGCGCAATGCCCCATAAGGTGAATCCCATCGACTTCGAGAACAGCGAGGGCAACCTCGGAATGGCCAATGCCGTGCTGCAATTCCTTGCCGCCAAGCTCCCCGTGAGCCGCCTGCAGCGCGACCTGACCGACAGTACGGTGCTCCGCAACGTCGGCGTTCCCATGGCACACAGCATCATTGCCATCCAAAGCACGCTCAAGGGGCTTCGCAAGCTCATCCTGAACCGTGACAAGATAATCCAGGATCTCGACAATATGTGGCCCGTTGTAGCCGAGGCCATCCAGACAATCCTGCGCCGCGAGGCTTATCCGCACCCCTATGAAGCGCTGAAACAGCTCACACGGGGCAACGAGAAGGTGACGGAGCAGACCATTCGCGACTTCATCGCCACGCTCAACGTCAGCGACGCGGTGCGCAAGGAGCTGTTAGACATCACCCCGCACAACTACACCGGCATCTGATTGTGCCGGAAAGGTAATCTTGTGGCGTGTGAGACAAGGTGCGTCGGGGAGAATGTAGATATACCACACAAAATATTTTGGCCGTGAGGCCATGTCAAATCACTCATAATTTATACTGTTATGGCAGAAGAAACAGAAAACAAACAGGAATCAGTTTACGGAAAGGACGAGCATGGCCGCGAGGCTAACTCTTCCGAGAGTCAGACCAATAGCGGACAGAGAGAGTACCGTTCGCCACGTCCTCAGCGTCCACGCATCCACTCGCAGCGTGCTTACAGCAGCGACAGAAGCTCACAAGGCGGTGAGGGCGGATTCCGTCCGGAAGGCTTTGGAGCAGGACTTCAGGGTGCGCAGGGCGGACAATACCAAGGCGGCTACCGTCCGAGAAACAGCTATCAGGGCGGCTACCAGTCTCGTCAGCAGGGAGGCTATCAGCCCCGTCAGCGTCAACAGGGCGGCTATCAGCCTCGCCAGCAGGGCGGTTACCAGCCGCGCGGCTATCAGCAGCACCCGCAACAGGGCGGCTATCAGCCCCGTCAGCAGCAAGGTGGTTACCAGCAAGGTGGCTATCAGCAGCGCCAGCAGGGTGGTTATCAGCCCCGCGGCTATCAGCAGGGAGGTTATCAGCCGCGCAGTTACCAGCAGGGCGGTTATCAGCCGGGCTACCAACAGGGTGGCTATCAGCCCCGTCAGCAGCAGGGTGGCTATCAGTCCCGCCCACAACAAGGCGGCTATCAGCCCCGCGGCTACCAGCAACGGGGTGGCTATGGACAGCCACAGCGCAAGCAGCATACGCCGGGATATAATCCCAATGCGAAGTATTCGCTGAAGAAGCGCATAGAATATAAGGAGGAAAACTTCGACCCCAACGAGCCGATTCGTCTGAACAAGTACCTCGCCAACGCCGGGGTTTGCTCGCGGCGTGAGGCCGATGAGTACATCCAGGCAGGTGCAGTGACCGTCAATGGCACGGTGGTGAAGGAGCTGGGAACAAAGGTTTTGCGCTCCGACGAGGTGAAGTTCCACGACCAGCCCGTCACGATGGAGAAGAAAGTCTACGTTTTGCTCAACAAACCTAAGGACTATGTCACCACAAGCGACGACCCACAGCAGCGCAAGACCGTCATGGACTTGGTGAAAAACGTCTGCCAAGAGCGCATCTACCCAGTCGGACGGCTCGACCGCAATACCACGGGCGTCCTGTTGTTGACCAACGATGGCGACCTGGCCAGCAAGCTCACGCATCCTAAGTTCCTCAAGAAGAAGGTCTATCATGTGTATCTCGACAAGGCCGTCACGGCTACCGACTTGCAGAAGATAGCCGACGGCATTGAGCTGGAGGATGGCGAAGTGCACGCCGATGCCATCGAATATGCCAGCCCGACGGACGAGAAGCAGGTGGGTATTGAGATTCACAGTGGCAAGAACCGTATCGTGCGGCGCATCTTCGAGAGCCTCGGCTATCGGGTGGTGAAGCTCGATCGTGTTCAGTTTGCAGGACTTACGAAGAAGAATCTGCGCCGCGGCGACTGGCGATTCCTCACGCAGAAGGAGGTCGAGATGCTCCGCATGGGTGCGTTTGAGTAGCTTTCGCGCCATCATGTCTCCGTCCTGTCTTCTCCTTATTATATATAGGGGCACGGGAAGCGGTGTGGACCGCAGTGCAGCATGAGTGCGTTCCCATTGTCGTAGGACATGGGGAACGGGCGGATGGGACGGGGATAACTCATCAAAAGCAACAATCTTCAAGCAAAATCAAGAGATGAAAAGAACAAGAGTGGCCGATGCACTCAAGTGCACCGAGTTGGGAAAAGACATCAATGTGAGAGGTTGGGTGCGCTCGCACCGCAGCAGTAAGGCGGTCGATTTCATCGCTCTCAATGATGGTTCGACCATCAACAACATCCAGGTGGTGGTCGATCCCGCCAAGATGGATGCCGAAACGCTCAAGAGTATCACCACAGGGGCTTGCCTTAGCGTGGTCGGTACGCTCGTGGAGAGCCAAGGCAAGGGGCAGACTTGTGAGATACAGTGCAAGGAAATCGAAATCTATGGACTCTGTCCGGCCGACTATCCCATGCAGAAAAAGGGACAGAGCTTCGAGTATATGCGCAAGTATGCCCATCTGCGCCTGCGCACCAACACCTTCGGGGCAGTGTTCCGCATCCGCCATAACATGGCCATTGCCATCCATAAGTACTTCCACGACCACGGATTCTACTACTTCCACACCCCGTTGGTGACCGCCAGCGACTGCGAGGGAGCAGGAAATATGTTCCAAGTGACGACGCTCGACCTCGACAGGGTGGCCAAATCGGGTGAGGTGGACTACTCCAAGGACTTCTTTGGCACGAAGACCAGCCTCACCGTCAGCGGACAACTGGAGGGAGAGTTGGGTGCTACCGCACTCGGAGCCATCTATACTTTCGGGCCAACGTTCCGTGCAGAGAACAGCAACACGCCCCGACACCTGGCCGAGTTTTGGATGATTGAGCCGGAAGTGGCGTTCATCGACAAGACGGAACTGATGGATTTGGAGGAGGATTTCATCAAGTATTGCGTGAATTGGGCACTGGACAACTGCCGCGATGACCTGGAATTCCTCAACAAGATGATTGACAAGCAGCTCATTGCCACCTTGGAGTCGGTCGTTAAGGAAGACTTTGTGCGCCTGCCCTACACCGAAGGCATCCAGATTCTGGAAGAAGCGGTCAAGAATGGGCACAAGTTTGAGTTCCCCATCACGGGTTGGGGCATGGATTTGTCGAGCGAACACGAGCGCTACTTGGTCGAAGAGCACTTCAAACGCCCTGTCATCATGACCGATTACCCGAAGGAAATCAAGGCTTTCTACATGAAAAAGAACGCCGATGGCAAGACCATGCAGGGCACGGATGTGCTGTTTCCACGCATCGGAGAGATTATCGGCGGTTCCGTTCGTGAGGAAAACTACGACAAACTCGTCGCCGAGATGGAGCAACGCGGCATGAAGGAGAGCGCTTACGAGTGGTATCTCGACACGCGCCGCTATGGATCGTGCCCTCACGGAGGCTTCGGACTGGGCTTTGAGCGGCTGATTCTCTTCGTCACGGGCATGCAAAACATCCGCGACGTCATCCCCTTCCCGCGCACACCGAAGAACGCCGAGTTCTAAATAGTGGTCCTATCTCTCGCATAAAGCGTGCGGGAAGAAAGTGTGAAAAGACATAAAGGGCATGGCCGACGAACTGTCTACTGAGACCAACTTGTCGGCCACGCTCTCTTTTTTTGCAGCGTCAAGGAGTTGATTTCGCATCCCTTGTGCGTTAGTCCGTTCCCAGCGGGCAGTCACTCCAGCCGTTCTTGGCACTCGATTGCGCGGGCAATGGTGCCTGTCCTTGCACTTTTCGTATAGGAAAAGGGCGGGAATCACCCCAACTTTTGTTCTCCAATATGTGCCTTTTTCTGTCCTTTTGCTTGGCAATTCCCCTTTTTTTCCTTAACTTTGCATACCGTATAATATCAATACTAACGAAAAAAGATCAAGACAATGGACAACAACCAAAAGCCACAGCAGCAGGGTCTGCAGATTGACCTCAGCCCCGAGGTATCCAAGGGCATATATTCCAACTTCGCAATTATATCTCACTCGAAGACCGAATTCGTCGCCGACTTCGCCATGTTGCTCCCCGGAATGCCGAAAGCACTGGTCGGTTCGCGCGTCATTTTGGCCCCGGAACACGCCAAACGCCTGCTCTCTGCCCTCAACGACAACATCACACGGTACGAGAAAGAGTTTGGTAAGATCGAGATGCCTCAGCCGAGTCGCACCGCCACACCGTTCGGAACACCGAAGGGCGAGGCTTAAATCACGCCATCATTCACGGTCTTCTGCCGTGCAAAATCATAGGGCATTCCCCCTCTTCTGGAGGGAAGGAATGCCTTTTTGCGTTGTTATGTGAGGATAAGTTGGCCTGTGTGGCGTGTCCGTCTCGGTGCTTCCCCGTGACTTACGCACTCGTATCCCTTGACCGAATCATGGCTCAGTAGATTTTTAGTG